>JAFYCU010000212.1 GCA_017545095.1 Muribaculaceae bacterium
GAGCCACACACAAGAATCAGAGCCATCTGCATGGCAAACGCCAACAAATTCCACACGCCGTCGCCCCAATGCTCCACCACCTCGAGCGGAGTCTGGCTACACAAGGGCATTGCCACCAGCACGGCCACAAAGGTGAGCAGGATGGCGAATATAAACGGTTCGGGCAACCAACGTTCTACCAACCGCACGCAGAATTTAATCATTCGGGACCATTTGTTTCCACTAACAATCATAACAGTTCTTTGAAGTTATTGAACAAATCCTTGCCATCGTTTTTTATGGGAAGCGGCAAAGATACTTATTTTTCTTATAACAATCCATATGGCGAGTGTTTTTTTTCGTGCAGATTCTTTTCCAGGTGAAAATTGGGTCAACTTTAGACAGGAATAGTCAACCAAAATCAGGTAAGCCCGCGCCTGTTTGCGGCGTGTTGCCATCGTGATGACAGAGCAGTCGCGCAGTTCCTTGGATGGGACTGCGCGACTGTTTCATTTCGATGCGAAGTGCTTTACTTCACCATGCCGTCGGCATTGACCACGATGTTCACACCACTGAACGCTCGTCACTTGTAGCTTATAGCTGACATCTCATCACTCGCCACTCAGGATGATATTGATGAGGGCGTTCACATCGCTGATGTCCACCGTGCGGTCGCCGTTGAGGTCGGCCAGTGCCGTTGCAGCGGGGTCGTTGTTGGTTCCCAGAATGATGTTGATGCAGATGTTCATATCGGCCACATCCACCGTGCCGTCGCCATTGATGTCGCCCGTCTTTTTGGAAACAAGCCCTGTGAAATAGCCCGGTTCACTGGGACCGCGGTCGATGCGGGCATATTCCTTGTCCGTGTGGTCAGCGTCGTAGGTGGTTCCACAGCCGCCAACCAATAAGATGCAATCGTTAAACATTCTATCTGAATCGGCCACATTTCGGGTGTCCCAATTTGTGGTAACATAGATAGTGGTAAGCCTTCCGCAGCATGAGAACATCTCCTTCATGTTGGTGACATTGCGCGTGTCCCAACCCGATAGGTCGATCGTAGTGAGATTCCCGCAAATCATAAACATGCTGCCCATGTTGTTGACATTGTGCGTGTTCCAACCTGAGAGGTTGAACGAGGTGGTATGTTCGCAATCTTCGAACATACGGCTCATGTCGTTGACGTTGCTGGTATCCCAGCCCGAAAGGTCGAGTGATTTCAGATTCTTGCACATGAAAAACATACGGCTCATGTCGTTGACATCGCGAGTGCCAACACTGTCCAACTCCATGCTTGTGCAATTTCTGAAGCCAAAGAACAGCTCCGAGCAGTTACCAGTGAAGCTCACCTGGCTGGTGGCGGTGACACTCGTAACGGCTTCAGCGGGGACATCGTCGCCCCACTTGTTATCCCTGTTGAACTCGCCCCAGAGGAGCGCCAGCTCACCCGTGATGCTGTCGAAGATGTAGCGGGGTGGGTCGCTCACGGTGACGGTGACGACGACATCATCCACCGGCATCGGGAAAGTGTCGCCCCTGATGGTGCTGCCGTTCACGCTAAAGATGACCACCTGACCCTCGGGCACCTCGCCGTTGTAGGTAAGGGTGACGGTATTGCCAGCAGTGTAGTAGCTGGTGTCGCCACACGAGAAGATTGGGGTGGCCGAGGCGGTGACCTCGCCGGGCAGGGTGAGTGTGAACACACCTGTCAGGTAGCCCGGTTCACTGGCGCCGTGGTCGATGCGGGCGTAGGTCTTGTCGACGAAACCGCCAATAAAGGTGGTGCCGCAGCCGCCCACCAATTTTTGGCAGTTGAAAAACGTATTTTGTGAATAGGTCACATCCCTATTATCCCAGGCTGTGGTCACATAGATGGTGGTAAGATTCCGGCATTCCAGGAACATGCCGCCCAGGTTGGTGACTGCGTTGATGTTCCAACCCGCAAGGTTGAGCGAAGTGAGATTCGAGCAGCTGGAGAACGTCATGAGCGTACGGGTGACGTTGCTAGTGTTCCAGCCCGACAGATCGAGCGTGGTGAGCTTTGAGCAGTTGGAGAACATCTGCCACATGCTGTTGACATTGGCGGTGTTGACACTGTTCAGGTCCATACTCGTGCAATTGCTGAAGTCCTTGAACAGCTGCGAGCAGTCGCCGGTGAAGCTCACCTGGCTGGTAGAGGTGACGGTCTTGACGGCCGAGGCGGGGACATCGCTGCCCCACTTGTGATCCTTGTTGAACTCGCCCCAGAGGAGCGCCAGTTCGCCCGTGGTGCTGTTGAAAGCGTATTGCACATCCCACTTGGCATAGAGCGTCATGTCGCCCGGAACCACCGTGTTGAAGTTCCACCGATGGATGCAGTCGGCCTCGGTGTACCATCCCTGGAAGGCGCAGCAAGTGGCCGACGGGGCGGCGGGCTCGGTGGCCTTGTCGTAGTTGCTCCATTGGATGTCCTGCGCGTCGGGGGCGGTGCCGTGGCCGTTGGCATCGAAGGTGACCGTGCAGTGCCAGTGCGCGAGGAAGTTGGCACCATCCTTCCATTGGCTGTTCTTCGACACGGCATTCCACTGTGCATCGCTGCCGTCGAACCACAGGTGCGACATACTGCCGCAGCCATTGAACGCCTGTGCGCCTATCGAATGGAGGGTGCTGTTGGCATACACCGTCCTCAGGCTGCTGCACCCGCTGAACGCATAGTTGCCGATACTGGAAACCGATGTCAGCGTGATATACTCGATGGCGGTGCCCGCGAACGCCGATTCGGGGATGATGATCATCGAGGGCGGGGTCTTGTCGATGACCGTACCCGTTCTGACATGCTTGAACTTTGTGCATCCTTGCAGCGACGGCATCTGACTGACGGCCGTGTTGTCGTCAAAGACCATTGACTCGAGATTGGTGAACCCGCTGAATACGTTCCCCAGGAAATTGAAGACCTGCGCTCCGTCGAGGACGGTGGGAACGGTCACAGAGCGAATGTTCAACTTCGGACCATCGAACCCCGTGATGTTGCACAGCGAGCCGTCGATATTCTTTGAGAATGTCCATCCCTGCGACTTGTCGGTGTGCATGAAGATGTAGGCGCTGTTGGAGCCGCAACCAGTGTTGAGGTCGTAGCCTGTGGAGCCGCCTGCGACGGGCACGCCTCCAGCCTGCGTGTCGCTGAAGGAGATGGATTTGACGGAGCTGTAATCCTCATCGATGTAGTCCTTGGTGTAGTAGAGGTGGATGAAGGCGCTGCCCGAGCCGCAGTGGCTGTTCAGGTCGCCCTTGTTGCCCTTGAAATAGTCACTGCCATCGAAGGGCACCAAGTAGTAGATGCGCCCGTTGTTCAAGAAACTGTCGGGCGCGGTGCCATCGGTGGTGCTAATCAAGAAATTGGTGATGAAAGTGGCATTCGGGTCGGTCTCGTCGGCCGTCTTGTAGAGCAGGAAGATGTAGTCGCTGCTGGAGCCAGCACCGGCGTTCAGGTCCTGGTCGACGACCGTCCAGCCCTGGTTGGCATAGGAGGTCTTCAGGCTGTTCGTCTCGCTTTTGTTGCCGCCGATGACCATCACGTCGGTGACATAGTTCTCGGCCCAGACCGTGGCGGCTGCGAGCAACGCCACCGTCAGCAGTAGAATCTTTTTCATAGCGCAATGTTTTAGAGTGGTTGATATTTGGCGACAAAGATAATAAAAAGAAAGCAAACGGGCAAATTTTTGGAGGGTTTATCCAGAATTGAATTAAAAGACCAACTCACGATGAATGGGTTGGTCTTTGTTGTTTAGATGCGATGAAAACGTTCTATTGCCTTTCAATTGGTCAGGATGATGTTGATTAGGGCGTTTACATCGCTGATGTCTATGGAGCCATCGCCGTCCAGGTCAGCAAGTGCCTTCGCAGCGGGGTCATTGTTGAGTTCAAGGATGATATTGATGCAGATGTTCAAATCAGCCACATCCACTGTGCCGTCGCCGTTCAGGTCGCCACGCAGCAAGATGGGGTTTACATCCAGGTTGGTGAGGGCGAGGCGGAAGCCGGTGTCATCATCTTTAAAGGTTTGATCTGTGCTCCACCAGTAATTTGCCTTACAATGATTGGCGGGCGAATGCCATCCACCGCCATACGCTCCTGTTGCCTCTTGGATGATCTCATACACACTGCCACTCATGTCACGAAGGCCCAGTTCATTGGCAGCCTTGGTGCCCACGGGCTGCTTTTGTTCGCAGTTGCTGGCATACCAGGCCACATCACCGATAGTGTTGCTTCCACTGTAGGTGTAGCCATGGGTGTAGTTGCCTCCACGTGCTGCAAAGAGCCACTCTGCGATGGTGGGCAAACGGAACGTGTATCCAGTCATTCGATTCAGTTTCGCGACAAATGCCTGGCAGTCGTTCCATGTGATGTTCTCGACGGGCAGGTTGTCGTTAAGGCTGCCACCGTGGCTGCTTGGGTTCTCGCCACCCATCACTGCCAGCCACAGCGCCTCGGTGACCTCGCACTCGCCGATATAGAACGTGGCGATATCATCGTTACCCTCCACCTTGACCATATTGAACTTAAGTCCTGCTACAGTCATCTCAATGGGCTGGTTGATGACATACTCAGCGGTGAACTCCTGAATTGTGTTGCGCACATCGGCCACAGCCACTTTGAGCGTGGCGCTCTCGGTCACGTCGATGCCAGCGTCGGTATATTCACTCCACTGCGCACCGTCGTTCAGGGTGTAGCGCACCGACACCTCGCCAAAGGCGTTGGTGATGTTCAGCTTCACGTTCTGCGCGGTGGGGTAGATGCCAGCGGCAGGCGTGAAACTCACGGCTATGTCC
Source organism: Muribaculaceae bacterium (assembly GCA_017545095.1). The sequence goes on from JAFYCU010000212.1 coordinate 4,785, forward strand.
GGCAAATTAATAGTGTAGGTCTGAGTGGCCTCAGCAATAGCGCCATTGTCGGCATTGGCAATGGCTCTCACCGTGGCGCTCTCATAGATGGTGAAGGGACCGGTGTACGCCTGCATATGGCCATCAATCTCGTAGGAAACCTGAGCATTAGCCCTGTTGCAGGTGATGGTCACTTGCACAGGCTCGGTGAAGGTCTGCCCCTCGGTGGGCACAGGCGAAATGGTCACAGCGAGAGGGGGTAGAGGCGACTTATCCACATACTCCAGCGGCAGGAATTGCGGACCATTGTAATAGCCCACCACGCCGTAGATGTCGAAAACGGTTCCCGTCGAGGGGACATCGACACCGAAGCGGTTGTACAAGGTCACCGTTTCACCACTTGCCGTGATGGTGGTGCCATCGATGGTGGCGCTACGGATAGCGGCATAGCGACCAAAGTTGCCAAGCGTGGCCTCGGCAGGGGTGATTTCGATAGGAATCACGCTCACGTTTTGCGTGGCTTCTTGCAGGCCGTCGGGGTTGATCATCTCGGGTGCACCCTTGTAGGTGGTCTTCTTGCCGGTGAAGCCAGCGGGGATGATGTCGCCATGGTTGTAGGTGGGCACACCAGAGCCATAGATCAGCATACCCTTTTCAGCGTCTTGAGCATAGAGGTAGGATTCAAATTGCGCCACAACGGTGAGGTCTTCACCGAAGGTCAACTCAAAGTTGTCGGCCACTCCGTTGAACTCGGCCACAGAACTGATGACAGGAGGCTGTTCTTTCACGGTGAAGGTGATGGAACCCCAGTCCGTAATGGCCTCATTCTCGCCGAGCCAGTCAAGCACCTCGCGCACACTGAGTTTGTTGGTGCCATACTTCAGGTTAAGCGCCTCGTTGTCGCCCAACTCGAGCTCGAAACTTTCAGCTATTGCCGAGAGTTCGCCGTTGTCAGGATCCTCCAACAAGGAGTATTGCCCGATGGGATATTCCGTGCCGTTGTTGCTCACAAGGGTGAGATACAGCGGCAGGTCATCGACCGTGTACTGAGGTTTGGGCGCTTCGCCGTTCAACAGCACGTTGGGCGCGTACAGGGCATCGGGGTCGCCAGCGAAAGTGACAACCACTTTCTGGATTTTCACGTGACCCGAAGTGCCGCCTTGCGTAAAGACTATTCCATCGGCCGCACCAGTCCAGATGCCATTTGAATAAGAACCCACATTAGTGCTCAAATTGCTGTCGCCATTAAAAGTGAATTCCACCTGGCTGATGCCAGCGGCTGTAACGGTGAGCGTGCTACCGCCATAGAGGCGCACGGCGGAGCCATTAGAGTACCACTTCGGGGCGTTGGAGTTGGTACCCTTATCAAAGGTGAGGGTAACCCCGTCTTTTGTGACCGTGGATACCTCTTGCTGGTTGGTGAAACCAGTGGTGAGGTCAAACTCCACGGTTCCGGCCCAGACTGCGACCTTGAGCAGAGCCATCATCAATAGGGAGAAGAGCTTTTTCATCATTGAATCGGTTTTAATTAATAATTCATGCTAAGTGCAACTTGTTTGCAAAGTTCGCCAAATCTCTTGAGATATGCAAGTAATTCCCTCGAAAAAACAACAAATTAGTAGAATGTGATGCTCAAGTGCTGTTTTCCAACCTGTGATGAGTGTCGCCCCACACGGTCGTGACCCGCATCACAACGAGTAAAACAGCAGTGGCGGCTCATGCCTTGAGCCGCCACTGCCCTATGAAGTTGATTGGTAATCATTCAACTGTTCACCATGCCTGTCAATTAGCCAGGATGATGTTGATCAAGGCATTCACATCGCTGATATCCACAGCGCCGTCGCCCGTGATGTCGGCCAGGGCTCTGGTATCGGGGTCTTTGTTGAATTCCAGGATGATGTTGATGCAAATGTTCACATCGGCGATGTCCACAGTTCCGTCGCGGTTGAGGTCGCCAATCAAGCCTTCGGGCTCATCGGGAGTGTCTTTCAGCGTAACGGTCTCTTCGTTGGACCATTCCGATTCGCTCTGGTTGGCGTAGATGGCTTTCACCTTATAGGTGTAGGTGCCGCCACCAATCAGGTCGCTCACCACATAGTACTTGTTGGTAATCCCCTCAATCACGCGGTAGGTGCTGTCGCCGGTCTCGGTGGCTACATACATCGGAGCATTGACGGCGGTGATGTCGCCAGCATAGATTTTAATGCTGTAGATCACGTTGTAGGCATAGTAACGAGAGCTTGTGGTATAGGGATTGAAGGTGATTTGCTCATTGGCTGCCGAAGCATCGAGCACATAGGTATAGGTTGCTCGGTCGTTGGTGAGCATCTGGGTTTGAGAACCTCCACCCTTGTTGGTGCTGACAGTGAGTCCTGTCTCGATGTCGGTGGAGTTGGCCTGGAATGCTTCACAATCCACCACCACGGTCACCTTGTCGGTGCCGTCGGGCAGATTGAACGCCGCCGATGTGAGGGGCGAGTTTTCTCGGATGATGATGCAGCTGTCGGCAATATACAGATAGTTGCTGACCGTCCATCCATCGGGAAGGTATTGCGAAGCGTTGCTAATCTGGTTGGTCAGGTAGCCTTCGGAGTTGGTCACCGCCTCAAGGCCCGACATGTCGGCTTGCTCCACGGGCTCGGGCTCGGAGATGGGCGACACATAATTCACCATAAGGGTGTAGCTGTCAACGTTTTCAGCCGATGTTTCATCGGTCCATTCGGCACGGAACGAGGTGTGCTTCACCTGAGTGGTGTCGGCTGCCAGCATCACAGGAGTGGAATAAACGCCATTGCCATTCAGGGTGACTTTCACGCTTTGCGCATTCGACGATGCCAATGTCACTGTGGCCTCGTAGTTCACGTTGTCGTTGGGGGTGAAGGTCACGGTCACATCCTTGCCAGCGGCTGCGTCGCTCGCACTGATGGTGGTGTTGCTCAGATGGAACACACCGTTCTCGTCGTTGAGCGTGAGCATCACGATGCCTTCCAAGTTAACACCCGACACCTGTATGGTTTTGGTGGCGGTCTCGCCCACAGTCACGTTGCTGAAATCCACATTCTTCTGAGTGACTGAGATCTTGGGTGTGCTGGTGTCGGCCAGCAGTGTCACCTGTTTGGTCTCGGTCCAGCTGCTCTCGGTACCGTCGATGTAAACGGCCTTTACCCGGAAATAATAGGTGGCCTCGGGCGTGAGGTCATCGACCGTGTAGTCCTTGCCGGTGATGCCGGTGACAATGCGATAAGATTCGTCGCCTTCCTCGGCAACCATGCGAGCGGGTGCGTTAGTTTGCTGCGAGAGGTCGCCGGAATACACCTCAATCATTGCCATGTCGGGCGAATAACTGGCATCGGTGGATGTGATGGTTATTTTCTCGCCGCTCTTGCCAGCCACCAGCCAGGTGTGGGTTTCACCAGCACTGAACGTATGTCCAACAGCAGCCGTCTGAGCCGATTTCACCGTGATGTTGCCTGATCCATAGTTACCCGATACGGTGGTGATGCGCACGGTGAACACATCGTTGCGATAACCTTCGGGAATGGTAAAGGTGATGTTGCCATTGGAGTTGGAGTTGCTGATGTAAACAGCATTGTAGCCGCCTTTCACATTCGTGCCACCCCAGGGCGCGCTCAAGGTAATGTAGTCGTAGCTGTTTGGATAGTTGTTGCCGTCGATGGAACCTAAGAGTTTCACATCATTGGGTTTTTCGAGATTCACCCACAGGGTGTAGCTTGTCACATTGGCTGCGGGGGTTTCGTCGGTCCATACAGCCTTGAACGAAGTGCCAGTGACATTGGCAGCCGGTTGCAGCACAATGGCTTCCTTGCGCAGGGCGGCTGTGCCGTTGAGCTTGATGGTCACGTTCTCGGCATCGGTGCTTGTCAAGGTGATGGTTGCATCATCGTTCCCGGCTTCCGCAGGATTGTAGGTGACGGTAACGGTGACCCCGTTTTGAACGGCATCCACACTGAGGCTGTTGGTGTTCAGTGTGAACGCATTATCGCCGTCGAGTGAAAGGTGCACATCATCGGTCAGGTTATAGCCCGTTACGGTGAATGTGGCTGTTGCGGGGGTGCCCACGATGGCCGATATGTCGAGCGTGGTGCAGTCGGTCTTGATGCGGGGAATGTCGAGCACACCGGCAGGGGGCTCAATGCCGATAATCATGGCCTCGCCATACTTGAAGACATAAGAGCCTGATTGGCCGACAGAGCCAGTGGATGTAGTAAAGTTATGCAAGGTACAGTATCCGTTGCTGTCGCCGCTCCATCCCCAGTTCACATAGTATTGTCCGTTACTGTTGCAGCCAAACACGTTGAAAGCATGCCCCGAGACCGACATTCCAGAGATGTCGCATGCCAGATACTCGATGGGACGGCCGTTTTGCAGCTCGTTCATCATGTAGTTGTTCCACTCAGCGTCGGTGTAATTCTGTGCGCTGTTGGTGTAACTCCAGCCCGATGACACAATCTCGGTGAGCGTGAGCAGTTGAGCATCGGTGTAGCCAAAGGTGAGGCAAGCTTGGTGAATCTCCGGGTCGGTGGCTCCGCTGCCACTGGTGGAGTACTCCATGTTGCACGCCTGTCCCACATAGCGCATCAACCACGCCACGGCATCGGCTTGTGCCGACGTGTAGGAGTAGTTGGTGGGGCCGGTGTATTCATCGATGATGTTGCCCCAATCGGCAGCCCGCTCCGACAGTGCCGGACAAGAGAGGCCGCCGCTCACCGAAAGCGCACTCAAGGCAGGATAGGTCTCGGGCCATTTCCACTTGTAGAAGCACATGCCCAGCGAAGTGGCGGGGCAACCGGTGTAGGCATGTGTGCCTCCGCTGGTGGGGGCGTGGTTGTTGTATGGTTCACCTTGGTCCCAGTTGGCCGTCACCATTGGCGGGATGGCTGCGGTGGCTCGCCGCGGAAGCTTCAGCGGTTCGAGCGTGCCGGCTTTGATGCCGTCGATTTGGTATTTGTATTTGTTGAGTAGCCACTGCATGGCGGGGGGAATGTTGTTCAGGTCGAGGCTTCCCTCCTCGCCGTACATCAGAATCTGAGGAGCCAAATCGTCGCCGGCCACGACGACATAGGATTTGGACGAGTTGAAGATGTAGTAATCAACTGCCGAGGGTTTTGCAACCGAAGCCTCGGCCTTGACGAGTTTGAGGTTGGTGGCTGCTGGAGCGTTCAGGCGTCCGTTGGTCACTTGTTTGGCAAGGAAAGATCTTGCTGCTTGCTGAGCGGTAGCCAAGTCAACATCGGCTGCCGGCAGCTGAGTCGCTACGCACAACATGAGTGCGAGTGACAACAGTTTTAGTCGGTTAATAAATCCCATAGAATAAAATGTTTTAAACAGAACCCATTGGTCGAGTCAAGAACGCGTACACATGATTCTGTTAATAGGTTGATGGTTAGTTTTAAAGATGTTATGTGAAGGGAGCGTGTAACTGGTTATACGCGTGAAAAAACATATACTGTCTTTCCTGTCGCGCATAAGATTGACCTGATCGGCGAACTGCGAGCTAATGGTCTGAAGCCTCGTTCTAATAAAATGAACTTTCCAGTAAATCTTCCCATAATCGATAATCACAGCTTTCTGAAACTTTGATAAGCGATATGCTATGAAAAATGTCGCGGCAAATTTAGGTAAAAAATAATTACTACCCAAAAAATAGGACAGGAATTTCAACATAGTCGAAAATTCCCACCCTCTATTTCACGGTTTGTAGAGTAAATTCAGGGTGTTGGTGGAGGTCTTGGTTCTGAGAGCCTGAATGCAGTCTGCAACGAAAAACGAATCGCAAGTCAGCTGAAGGATTCGTTGCATGGCCGTTTTTAGGTGCTTGGGTGTGCATAGCGTCTTGCGCATCCCGATTGGGTGAGAGCGGAATTTTGTTTGCAATGGATGTGCCAATCCACAAAAATGTGCTTCAATATTTTGAAATATGCCATCATATTGTTACCTTTGCAGCAAAATTCAAAGTAAGTGATATCGGTCGACGGAGAAACGCAGTCGCACAAAACTGAAACAAATATTATTAGCATACTTAATCATCCTAATTATTAAACAAATGTTGTTATGAACCGAAAACTACTTTTGGGTCTTGTGTTGTGGGCATTCGGCGCGGTCTTGCCAGCGTCGGCCCTCGACACGTTGACCGTGTATGATGGAACGGGAACCAGCAGTCTCGTGCCTATCTATGGCTACTATTGCGATGCCTATCTGAAGTGTGAGTATCTCATTCCCGCCGATGAGTTGACGGAGATGGAAACAGGAAGCCAAATCTGTTCGTTGACGTGGTACATCGACTATTCAGCCACCGACGGCTGGGGAGATGTGGACTTCCGTGTGTTCGTCAAGGAGATTGACGATTCCTCGCTGAGTGGATACACCGGCTACAGCGGCCTCACTGGCGCCACCGTCGTTTATGAAGGTCCGCTCGACGGCACCGGCAAGACAATCACTGTCGATTTCGACGCCCCTTATGTTTATGAGAGCAAAAACCTACTGATTGGTGTGTATAACACAGCGAAAGGCAATTTTTGTAGCGCCAGTTTCTATGGCGAGAGCGATTCTGGTGTCTCGCTGCAGGGTTACAGTTACGATTCGTTGGACGATGTGGAGTTCAACATACGCGAATTTGTCCCCAAGACCACGTTGGAGTACCTGGCTTCGGGCGAAGTGTATCTGCCCGTCCCCACCAACTTGACGGTGAGCGACCTCATGGCCAACAGCGCCACCCTGTCGTGGTCGCCCGGTGGCGAGGAAACCGAGTGGCATGTGGCCTACAAGAAGACGACCGACGAGGAGTGGACGCAAGAAACCGTGTCGGACACGACCTGCGTTTTGGACATGCTGGAAGCAGGTCAATTCTATGACGCGCGGGTGCAAGCCTGTGCAGGCAGCAATGCGAGTGCATGGGTCTCCACCCAGTTCCTTACCCCTTATTGCGACGCTGACGAGCAGGGGACAATCGTTTACTCGTTGAGCGATGACTATGGCGACAGCTGGAACGGCAACGCCATCCAGGTTGTCAACACCGAGACCGGCACGGTCGAGGCCACCCTGGAGTGTCCACGGCCATATAAGGTGGCCAACGGCACCTGGCTCACCGGTGAACTGAAGTTGTGTAACGGTGTGACTTACAATTTCGTCTGGGTGAAAGGCTCTTATTCCGACGAGGTGACGTTCTCGTTCACCACGAGTGATGGAGAGCAAATCTTCAACTGCGATGTCGGTGGAGCCACCTACAACGATGGCGATGTGATTTTCTCCTACACGATGGAAAAAGATCTTTATCCGCGTCCCGTCAGCCTGGCGGCACAGTCGGTGACCTACAACACGGCCACGCTGACGTGGACACCCAAAGGCGAAGAGACCGCCTGGCAAGTGGTTTACGCCAGTGGCGGCGATTTTGACCCCGATGCCGTGACTCCCATCGATGTGACTGGCACGCCCACCTGCGCCCTCACCGGCCTGCAGGAATACTCCACGTATTACGCCTATGTGCGCGCCAATCATGGCGAAGGTATGGTGAGCCGTTGGAGCAAGGTGTGCACGTTCGCCACGCCCGAGCAGTTCCCGCGTCCTGCCGAGCTGGCGGTGACCGACATCACCAACCGGCAGGCAACGGTGACCTGGGAAAACACCAGCGATGCCGACTCCAACACGCTGCGCTATTTCGTCATGGATGGATTGTACGAGGACTTCGAGGGCGGTGCGATGCCCAGCGGGTGGACAACCATCGATGCCGATGGCGATGGATACAACTGGGTTGTTATGTCGAGGACTGGTGCCGACGGCTACAGCAATCCTTTCTGCATCGGTAGTTACTGTATCGCTTCGGCAAGTTACAACTTGTCTACCACAACAGCGCTCAAGCCCGACAACTGGCTCATTACCCCGCAAGTTCAGCTGGGGGGCAGCCTTGTCTTCACCGTGCGAGCACAGGATCCAAGTTGGCCGAACGAAAAAATCGAGGTCTACGTTTCCACCACCGGCACCAATGTGGAAGACTTCGTACCGCTGCCCAACAGCGTGATGCAGCCGGTGTCGACATCCTTGTTGCAGATGGGTTACGACCTGAGCGCGTATTCGGGCATGGGTTACATCGCCATCCGCCACTACGACTGCACGGACAACTTTATGGTGAACATTGACAATTTCGCGGTCATCAATCCCCCCGTCGAGGACGACTGCATCGTGGTCGAGAACGCCACCAGTCCCTGCACCATCACCGGCCTCGCAAGTGGCACACGCTATGCCGTGCAAGTGAGCGCCAACTATAACGGGAACCCCTCGGTCTGGTTGCCGGGCTTCTTTGAGACGCTGCGCAACGACGTCCCGCCCACCAACCTGGCTGTCAACGCCCTCAACTTCAGCGCCGAGGCCACCTGGGACGGCATCCAGGACACCTACAACCTGCGGTACCGCAAGAGTATGGTAGGATACTTCAACGATTTTGAAGACCCAGACCATAGCTACTACAATTGGACACTAATCGACGAGAATCAGGACAACTACCACTGGGTGCTTGGCTCCGCCGATGGCGATGATACTGCCGGAAATCCCTATTTATTCGGCTCCCGCTGCATGCTGTCGTGGAGTGTTAACACGAGCTCAGGGGAAGCGCTTGCGAGCGTGGACGACGTGGCAATCGCGCCCGAAATGGAGCTCGGTGGCACCCTGTCGCTGTGGGCTCGCGGTGTCAGCGTTGATAATCCCGAAGAAACGTTCATCGTCTATGTGTCGACCAACGGTTCGAGCAGCGATTTGGATGACTTTACTGTGTTGATTCCCGAGACCACAACCACCGGCGTACTCACTGAGTACACTGTCGACCTGAGCGAATATGCCGGGAATCGCGGACGCATCGCCATCCGGCACACTGGCGGCAATTATGGGCTGCTTGTCGATAATTTCAAGGTCCAGATTGAAGCGCCGGGTGAGTGGACGACTCTGGAAGGCGTCACCAGCCCCAGCACCATCGAGGGTCTCGACCCGGGAGTCGGTTACGACGTGGAAGTGCAGGGTGTGCTCCTTGATGGAGTCACCGAGTGGACACCTACCGTGTCGTTCACTACTGAGCCAATCGAAGATGTCACGCTGGCCTACTTGCTGGAATCGGGCGTGGAGAACATGACCTACAGCGTTGAGGATGCCTTGACCATGGTGGCGCAGACCCCCGACGGGCAGTACACCTATGTCACCGACGGTGAGGGCAACTGGGCCCGTGTGGCCGGTGTTCCCGAGGACATGTTCAGCACCTCCGCCGCCCTGACAAATGTCGAGGGCGTGTTCAGCAACGCTTCGGTAGCTCCCACCATCACGCTCACCACCGACCCCACGGTGGAATCCGCCGAGGAGATTGTCCTGGAGGAACTGAACCTCGACGACATCAACGTCACGGCGTGCCAGGTGATGACCGTCACCGCCTACTATGTCGACGGCATGCTCTGCTCCTCGCTCGCCAGCGAGCAGGGTGTGACGGCCGACCTGCAAGGCGCGAGCATGACCGAAGGCAAGCAGTATGAGCTTACGGTGGCCATCGAGCTGGAGCAGACCCAGGGTGGCAATGGCGCACCGCGCCGTGCCCAGGCTGTGCCTGACATCAAGGCCGTGGTGCTCGCCTCCTCTGAAGTGGTGGTGACCGACATTGCCAACGTGAACGCCGACACCCCGACCGATGTGCGCTACTACGACGCACAAGGCCGCTACGTGGGTCGCTCGCTCGACAACGCACCCGCAGGATTCTATTTCGGCAGCAACGGCACCAAGGTCATCAAGTAAACCCATTCGCCGGCATAATAGCCCGCTAATGAACTGGCAAAGGGAGTGCGATATTTGCACCCCCTTTGCCAGTTCATTGCTTTTTTAAATTATTGAGTCATAAGTTCTTTTTCGTGCTTTTCGGTGGCAGGCATTTAATTATACGTATCGCTGAATTGGCCACACGAAAGATGCGTTGTAATTTTGCACCCGCATTCAAAATCAGAACCATATAAGAATTCATACACAAAACACAAAGAGAGAATTGAACGGCAAAGAGGCGAAAGGTATATGATTTGATCAGCATCTATAAAATTCAAATACGTATGACCAATCAATGATTATTTATAAAGCAAGGCAGTATATGAAAAAGCGTAAATCCATGAAAGAGAGCAACAAAAGTGAAATGCAACAAAATCGCCACGAGAATGGTGAGTTATACCTAAAAAGCGACGGAGAAGTGTATGCCATGGTCTACAACACCGAATGCCGTATGTGCGACCTGGTTTGGGAAGCATTCAATGGCGACATTCCCGAGGGCTGCAAGGTTATTCACATCGATGGCGACAAGCGGAACAACCGACTGGACAACCTGAAGCTGGAACATTGCGATTCATCTACTCAAATCGACCATTCGTGATTGTAGATAACTATTGGCTTATGCATATGGTGATAGAGCATTTTTTCAACGGTGCTTTTCCCATCGATTGACAACGCTTAACGAGAACAATTGGCGCAATTCCACTATTTTTCTGATATTTAAATTGCAAAATATAACACACACATAATTGGACATAATAACAAAAATGGAACATTCGCGGATTGACAACGTGATTAGAGAAAAAGAATTTGAAACCGCCCCGTATCTCGAGAACGGAAAGTTTGCGGTAGTGATTAAATTCCATCATGGTGGCAATTACAAGAAGCTTAACCATGATGAACGAATCGAGGTGCTGCGCCAACTGCTCACGGCATTTGATCAAAAGCCACATGTTATTTCTTGTTGGCTCGGAGAAATAGGCTACGATTTGTATGTGACCAAGTCGCGAACCTTTGACAATGCTTTGATGGCACTTGACGAAGATATTATGGAATCTAACCCCGGAGATAACGATGACCCTTCTTTCTTCCCCGTCCCTAAAAAATTTGAGGTGCATTTCCCTCTAATTACCGACTATGATGAATGGCGTTTTAGAAATGAAATACGTGATCGACTCAACTCGATGCTTTGCGAACCGATACGCGGGGCGTTTCACGACCAAAACATTGATGTTGACACACGTTTTGACATTTTGACTGATAATCATCAATGGTTTGCGGGGGTGCTCTTTTCCGTCTACGTTGCACGCAACGGCCGTCCCGTGGTGAACACGATGCGTGAGCTAAGGGTGCTTGAGAGCGTGTGTCAAAAAGTGTTGCAATTGCCGCTTGAAATGGAAATCTTTAGAGGATACAATCTTGTTAAACTTCATGAAATAATCAAAAAGCATTACGAAGATTATTATGAATATGGATATGACGAACGACCATTGATGAGGGTGGCTTGCTATGCCGCGCCCGATGATGTCGAACAACTGAAAAGGCTGCATCAACTCGCTATCAACCTCGTTGGTGACGTTGAAGGAATAAGAATGCCTTTTTACTATGTGGAACCCTATGAACCAACTCAATAAGCGAGATGCCGTGGCATTTGCACTAAATATCGCACTAAAGTCCTGACTAATGGCTCTGTAACGAAACGTGTGAGTGGTTGATTAGACTAAAAGAAACATAATGAGCAAAATATAAAAGACTTTAAACGATTAAACAATTCAAGTTTCGCAAGTAGATTTTTTTGCACAAGAGCAGTCGTGCTCGTTGGTGGTCGAAGACCACAACAAGGCCAGCGGCCTTGAATTATCTGAAACCTGAAAGTATATCAAAACTATGGAACAATGACAGCGCTTGCC
>JAFYCU010000213.1 GCA_017545095.1 Muribaculaceae bacterium
CAAGCCCGACATGGACGAGGAGCAGATCGTGGCACTGCTGCCATACAACTTCAAAGCCGATGCATCGTAGCATCGGCTTTTTTAGCACCCCCGCAAGCCGGTTGATTTCGGACGGATACAAAAGAACATAAGCCTTTGATTGCAGTTGCCATAAGAACATAAGCAAGATGCGGTCTTCACTGCCATGTTCTGAGTGTGGTGGCCAGATAACGCAAGTTACACATTTTGCGTTACACATTTTGCGTTACACATTTTGCGTTACACATTTTGCGTTACACATTTTGCGTAATGAAAAATATTAATTATCCGCTGTTGGCCGCAAATATGCGTACTCATAGCGTGTGGAGCCCAGCTCGCAGGGCTGGCCAAGGCCACGGCCTTGAAGTGACATACCCCCGCTGCACACACATCGAGATGTGTCATAGACTCAAGGCGATGAGTTCGCGACCTATTTTGTGCAGCTCCTCAACGATGCGTTGGCGCGGCTTGGGGCACGGTTTCTTTAGGCTGGTAGCATAATGGCTGAGCTGTCGTTGATTGATGCCTGTTGCACGGCTTGTGGCCGCCATGGAGGCGAACCGCTCGCTACAACTTGCAAAACTTGAATCAATGAAAACTGGCAAGTTAGGAACTTGCGAAACTTGAATTAGTTAGTATTCTCATCGCTGAATCAATGTGCAAATATAGGCATTTTTTGCAGAATAGTTTATCCTCGATGAATGAAAACCACGGAAAAGGGCATACTATTTGCATGATTGGTCAAAGTGTAGTAAATTTGCACGGGGAAAAAGCAACTTGAAACATTGTGATGATGGACAACAACAAAATCAAAACTGAAGACGAGCGTTGGATGCGTGTGGCACTTGATGAGGCGCACCGTGCGCTGGAGCGAGACGAGGTGCCCATCGGGGCCGTGGTGGTGTGCGGCGGCACTGTGGTGGGCCGCGGCCACAACCTCACCGAGACGCTCACCGATGTCACCGCCCATGCCGAGATGCAGGCCATCACGGCGGCCGCCGGCACACTCGGCGGCAAATACCTCACGGGCTGCACGCTCTATGTGACTGTGGAGCCCTGCCTGATGTGCGCCGGTGCACTGGCCTGGAGTCAGGTGGCGCGCGTAGTGTATGGCGCAAGTGATGACAAACGCGGCTATCACACCCAGTGCGAGCACCCATTCCACAAGAAGACCACCGTCACCGCCGGTGTGCTTGCCGAGGAATGCGCTCAGCTCATGACATCATTCTTCAAGAACAAAAGATTCAAGATTGAATGAGCTTGAGTGTGATTTCATTTCTTGTCAAGAATTAAGGAATTTGAGTGCGTTTTTTCAAGAATTTGGTCTTTTGAGTGCATTTATCTTTTTCAAGAATTAAGGAATTAAAGAATTTGAGTGCGTTTTTTTTAGGAATTTGGTCCTTTGAGTGTATTTATCTTTTTCAAGAATTAAGGAATTAAAGAATTTGAGTGCGTTTTTCTTTTTTTCATGACTCATCACTTGCCTCGCACTTATGTCTATACTCCGCAGTTTTATTATATAACGGCTATGGAATTACTCTATCCACAAGAATCTCGAGCATTGATGCGCATTGCGATGGCTCTGCATCGTGAGCTTGGGTGTGGGTTCAAGGAGAAAGTGTATCAAGATGCCATGGAGGTCTTGTTGCAAGAGCATGGTATTCCTTACGTTCGCGAAAAACGTCTGCAAATCATTTTCCATGGTCATGCGCTCCAGCATGACTTCTACTACGACTTTTTGTGCTATGGAAAGATTGGAGTTGAAATCAAAGCGACCGAAACGATTACCGGCGAACACCAGTCACAACTGATCAACTACCTGCGTGTTGGGCAACAATTGCTGGGCGTTGTGTTTAATTTCGGAAATGAACACCTGCAATACAAATGGCTGGTAAACAAGCACGTGCTTAAAAACGAAAAATAACTCAACTCCAACCCGCAAAACACAATTCTTACATTCCTAAAATCCTGACAAAAACCGAGTCAAAGTTCCTCAATTCCTCAATTCCGGACAACAACAAAACCGAGTCATAATTCCACAATTCCTGACAATAATCCAACCCGAGTCACAGCTCTTAAATTCCTTAATTCCTGACAACAACAAAACCGAGTCATAATTCCACAATTCCTGACAATAATCCAACCCGAGTCACAGCTCTTTAATTCCTTAATTCCTGACAACAACCCAACCCGAGTCACAGTTCCACAATTCTTGACAACAAAACTTCTACAACACCCCCTATCATGAATCGAATCCTGACCTCAATTCTGCTCCTGAGCTGCCTGTCGTTGACAGCCATGGGAGCCGGCAGTTATCCTGACGAATCTCCTGCACAGGGCGACACGGTGCGCGTGCCCGCCGCCAAGATGAACCGCGACATCACCACGGTGGTGATTGTGCCTGAACAATATTTCGACCCCGACCTGCAAGATGAGCAGTATCCGGTGATTTACCTCCTGCACGGGGCTTATGGCAGCTACCGCGACTGGCCTGTGAAAGCCGACCTCGACGACATGGCGAGCGACTACAGCGTGATTATCGTGTGTCCCGACGGGCAAGACAGTTGGTATTTCGACTCCCCCATCGACCCCACATTCCAATTCGAGACGTTTATCTCGCAGGAACTGGTTGACTACATCGACCACCACTACCGCACCATAGCCGACCGCACGATGCGAGCCATTACCGGCCTGAGCATGGGCGGCCATGGAGCGTTATGGTGCGCCTGGCGCCACCCCGACGTGTTTGGCTCGTGCGGCAGCATGAGCGGCGGTGTGGACATCAGCAAGTTTCCCGGCAAATGGCACATCGCCGACCGCTTAGGCCCCTACGAGGGCAACGAGGCCGTGTGGGTCTCGCACTCGGTGGCCAGTCTGGTGCCTATGCTCAAGCCAGGGCGGCAAAACATCATCATCGATGATGGAGCCGACGACTTTTTCTATCAAGTGAACATCGACCTTCACGAGGCAATGCTCAAGCAGAGCATCGGCCACGACTTCACCATCCGTCCCGGCAAACACAGCTGGGACTACTGGCTGAATGCCATCGACTATCACTTCCTGTTCTTCAGCAAGGCCTTCGCCGCCGCCAGTGAGTGAGGCGGGAAATTGCAGCTATAAAAGCTTATTTCCTCGTCACTAAAAAAATTGTGCTTTGGGCATTGTGCATTGTGCATTATTGCTTACCTTTGCAGATTCAAACTATATATGATTGTAATCCCACCTCATTGGCATGAAACAACCTTACACCAATAAATCATCTCATCATGAATAAACATCTCATTCTCATTATTTTGCTGACCACACTATTTGGTTTGCATATCCAAGCTCAGGAGGGTAACACCTACAACTTCAATCGCGGAGTGGAGGAATTTGAAAACAGCAACTACGAATCGGCCATGCAATTATTCTTGCAGGAGCTGCAACGCAATGAAGAAGATCCCGGCTCGTGGTACTACATCGCTGCCATCCTCGAGAATTCCATTCTGCCGGGGCGAGCCTTAAATGCCATCAACAATAGCATCAAGTTCACCCCCTCAAAAGAAAAGGAAATGCTGGCCAAGGCACTCAGTTTGCGTGCGAATCTATATGACCAACTGGGCGACACGGTGGCCGAGCTGGCCGACCTGAACCAAGCGGTGCAGCTACAACCCAAGGATTTGCTGTATCTGTATAATCGCGGCGATTATTATTACAAGCATGATGATTTTGCCCGTAGCGATGCCGACTTTGAGCGAATGCTGAAAATCGACCCCAAGAATGCCCATGCCATGATTGCCTTGAGCCGCAATGCCACCGAGCGCAAGCAATATGCGCAAGCAGTGGATTTGTGCTGTCGCGCCTTGGAGGCCGATCCCGAAATGAGCACAACGGCAAAGTTGTTCCGCGCCGATGCCTATATGGGCATGCACGACTATGACCGTGCCACCGATGACCTGATTGAGGTGCTGGCCATCTTCCCCAACGATGCACTCTACCGTCGCGTCACCGCACTGGCCGACTCATCGTTCACCACCTTGTTCACACGGCTGAAGAGCAAGCTGGATGCCGAGCCAGAGAACGACAACTGGATTTATGCCATTGGGCTCACGGCCATCTCGTCGGGCCATTACGCCGAGGCCATCCCGCTGCTCGCCACTGCTGCGCAGGGCGGCGACGATGCCGACCTGAACGGCATGCTCGCCCGCTGCTTTGCCGGTGTGGGGGCCTATGACCAGGCCATCGATGTGAAACGCCGGTCGATTGAGCGCGATAGTTCGAATACGATGGACTACTATGGCTTGGCAGGCATTTTGCTGAATGCTGGCCGCTTCAACGAGGCTCTGACGGCAATCAACACCTATTTAGAGAAAGAGCCCGACGATGGTGATGGCTATTCCTATCGTGCCGCAATCCACAGCTACAGCGACCGCCCCCTTGAAGCCATCGATGACTACACCACTGCCATTGTGCTACTCGAGCCCGACGGCGACAGCATGGAAGAGCGTTACAACCGCGCCCTGCTCTACCAATCACAGGGCAACACCAAAGCTGCCCGCGACGATTGGCAGCACATCATCACTAGCACCACCGACACCACATCGTGTTTAGCGGCCTTAGCCACGATGCACCTCGGCAACGCCGAGAAAGCCCAGCAACTGATGGAAGCGAAGCTCAGCAGCAAGGAATCGCCCGCTGTGCGCCGCAACACGCTGCGATGCGCCGCACAGCTGCAAGCCCTGCTGGGCAACTATGCACAAGCCATCGACTTGCTGCGGCAGGCCGTGGAGTGCGGGCATATCTCGCCGCAATGGCTGCGGCACAACCCCGACATGGCCTCCCTGCAGGGCATGACCGACTTTGAGCAAATCATTGAGCGTGAGCGCACGCCACAAATCGAATTATCCACAACCAAATAAATATAAGACTCATGAAACACCGCATCATTGCCACCCTGCTTGTGGCCCTCACCACCCTGACCATCATCGCCAAGGACATCAAGCGCCCCGAATCCTACAACTATCAGCGCGGCGTGGAACTATATGGCGAAAAAGAATACGACCAAGCCATCGAATATCTCAACAAAGAGCTGGCTGAGAATCCCAAGAACGGATACGCCAGCCTGTTTCTCGGCTTGATTGCCGTTGACCAGGAACACTTTGGCGAGGCCATCACGCGCTCGCAGGAAGCACTCAAGCGTATTCCCAAGAAAGACAAGGAATATGTGAGCTATGCCTATCTTGTGCTAGGTTCCGTCTATACGCAGATGGGCGAGAACGATGAGGCTGAGCGCAACTACGCCGAGGCCATTGCGCTGAACCCCGACAACGAGAACAACTATGCACACCGCGCGCGCTACTACATCACAATCAAGCAGTGGGACAAAGCCGAGGCCGACTATCGCAGCATCGTCGCGCTCAAGCCTGGCGATGTGGGTGGCCACATGGGGCTTGCCGACTGCGCCATGCAGCAGGAGCACTGGGAGGAAGCCGCCAAGCAGCTCGACTATGTGCTCAAACTCGACCCCGAGCACACGCCCGCCCTGGTGCAACGCGCCAAGGCCCGCACAGTCCTCAAGCGCTACAACGAGGCCAGCGACGACATCATCGCCGCCCTGGCCGACTATCCCAGCAACAATGTCTATGAGGTGCTTGACGAGCTTGCCGACTCGGCCCTCACCACCCTTAGCGTGAAACTGCGCGTGCGTGCCGCCAAAGAGCCGAACAACACCCTATGGCTCAACACCCAGGGATTGATGTATGAGTACGTGAACCAACCACGCAAAGCCATCGAGATGTATCAAGCCAGCCTGGCCAAAGAAGAGAACACCGGCGTGAACAATCGCTTGGCCTCGTGCTACTCGCGCATTGGCGACGGGAAAAAAGCCTTGGAGCAAATCAACAAAGAATGGGAGGCCGACACCACCGACATGAGCACACTGGCGGAGCGGTGCAGCATCCACGAAATGCTGGGTGACTTTGAAGCCGCCATAACCGACGCCAACACCCTTGTGGAGCATGCCCCCGATGTGCCATACAGCTACATTCTGCGCGGTTCCATCAAGTATACGCATCTAGGCGACCTTGAGGGAGCTTTGGAGGATTACAACACCGCCATCACCCTCGCCCCCGACTACAAGCGCGGCCATTTCCAGACGGGACGCGTGCTGTGGGACCTGAACCGCCGCGACGAAGCTCGCCAGCACTTCCGGCGCGTGCAGGAGCTCGACACCGTGGCCGAAGCCCCCTTTGAGCACGACATCTTCCTCTACACCTTCCTCGACCAGCCCGACAAAGCCCGCCAGCTGCTCGAAGAGCAGATGCAGAAACACGGCAACGACCCCGATGAGCTTTACGACTGCGCCTGTGCCTACTCGCTGCTGGGCGACAAGCAAGTGGCGGTGGATGTGCTGCGCCAGTCGTTCGAGAAAGGGATGCGGCATATGGTGCATGTGAGCCACGACCCCGACCTGAACAACATTCGCGACATGGCCGAATACAAAGCCCTCATCGATGAGTACACCGCCATCCTGGCAACCGAGCTGGAGACCGGCGAGGCCGTTGACGACGGCGACTACGAAGAGCAGGTGGTGGAAGTGCCGTTCACCACCGAGGGCAAGGTGTGCAAGGTGAAATGCACCATCAATGGTCTGCCCCTGCACTTCATCTTCGACACGGGGGCCAGCCAGGTGTCGATGTCGAACGTTGAGGCCACTTTCATGCTCAAGAACGACTACCTGAGCAGCCGCGACGTGGTGGGCAAGGCCAACTACCTCACCGCCAACGGCGATGTGAGCGAGGGCACGGTAATCAACCTGCGCGATGTGAACTTTGGCGGCCTTACGCTCAACAATGTGCAGGCCAGCATCGTGCGCAACCAAGTGGCTCCGCTGCTGCTGGGGCAGTCGGTGCTGAACAAGCTGGGAAAGATTGAAATCGACAACACCCGCCATGTGCTCAAAATCACCCACCGCGTGAAGAAAAACAAATAATCAATCAAGTATAAAGTCCCTATTCGTGTTCATTTAACTTCAACGAATTCATTAGATTATGGCTAAAAAAGATAAGCTCAAATCGTTGCGCATCGAGCGCCGCGAGTTTCACGACCAAGTGATCAACCACTTCAACCAGAACCCCGACGGGCAGTACAACTACAAGCAGATTTCGGCCGCTGTGGGAGCGAGATCGCCCAAGCAACGCGCCCTCATCGTGGAAATCTTGCAGCAGCTGGCCGTTGACGGCTTCGTTACCGAGGTGGCCACCGGTCGCTACCGCGCCGCCGGTCGCTCGATGGTGGCCGAAGGGCTGTTTATCCGCCGCAGCAACGGCAAGAACAGCGTTGACATCGGTGCCGACGATGGCAAGACCATCATGGTGGCCGAGCGCAACTCGATGCATGCGCTGAACGGCGACCGTGTGATGGTGCACATCAGTGCTGCCCGCGAGGGAATGGAGCCTGAGGCCGAGGTGATACAAATCCTTGAGCGGAAAGAGCAGGTGTTTGTAGGTACCCTGCAGGTGAAGAAATATTTCGCCCACCTGATCACCGACAGCAAGTTTCTGGCCACCGACATCTTCATCCCGCTCGACAAGCTGCAAGGCGGCGAGACGGGCGACAAGGTGGTGGCCCACATTGTGGAATGGCCGCAGGATGCCAACAGCCCCATCGGCGAGGTGGTGGCTGTGTTGGGCAAGGCCGGTGAGAACAACGCCGAGATCCACGCCATCCTGGCCGAATTTGGTCTGCCCTACAAGTATCCCGAAAACGTGGAGCGCGTGGCTCGCCGCATCCAGCCTGGCATCACCGACGAGGAAGTGGCTCGCCGCCGCGACATGCGCGGCATCACCACCTTCACCATCGACCCCGCCGATGCCAAAGACTACGACGACGCGCTGTCGCTCCGGCAGCTCGACAACGGCCATTGGGAGGTGGGTGTGCACATTGCCGACGTGACCCACTATGTGAAACCCGGCACCGTGATCGACCGCGAGGCACGCGAGCGCGCCACGAGTGTCTATCTCGTCGACCGCACCGTGCCCATGCTTCCCGAGCGGCTGTGCAACTTCATCTGCTCGCTGCGCCCCGACGAGGACAAACTCACCCACTCGGTCATCTTTGAGCTGGATGCCAACGCCCATGTGAAGCGTTACGAAATTTGCCACACGGTCACGCGCAGTGTGCGCCGATTCTCCTACGAGGAAGCGCAGCAGGTGATTGAGACCGGCGAGGGCGACCTCAAGGACGAGCTGCTCGTGCTCAACGACCTGGCACAGCGTTTGCGCAAGGAACGTTTCGACAACGGAGCGGTGTCGTTCAACCGCGAGGAAATCAAGTTCGACATCGACGAGACCGGCAAGCCCACCGCCGTGCACACCCGCGAGTCGAAAGAGGCCAACAAGCTCATCGAAGAGTTCATGCTGCTGGCCAACCGTGCTGTGGCGACCCACATCGGCAAGGTGCCTGCGGGCAAGACGGCCAAGGCGATGGTCTACCGCATCCACGACGAACCCGATTCCGAAAAACTCAACAATGTGGCCGAGGTGGCTTCGCACTTCGGCTACAAACTCAAGACCAAGGGCACGCCCAAGGAGGTGAACCGTTCCATCAACCGCATGCTGGAGAAAGCCGCCGGCAAGCCCGAGGAAGAGCTGCTCTCGCTGCTTTCCATCCGCTCGATGGCCAAAGCGGTGTATTCGGCTCAGAACGTTGGTCACTACGGCCTGGGGTTTGACTACTACACCCACTTCACCTCGCCCATCCGCCGCTACCCCGACATGATGGTGCACCGCCTGCTCGACCGCTATGCCGTGAAGGGCAGCCGCTCGGTGGACCCCGTGCTGTTGGAAGAAGACTGCAAGCATGTGAGTGCCCAAGAGCAACTGGCCGCCAATGCCGAGCGTGCCTCGATCAAATACAAAGAAGTGGAATACATGGGCGAGCGTCTGGGCGGTGTGTTTGCCGGCCACATCTCGGGTGTTACCGAGTGGGGGCTCTATGTGGAGATGGACGAGAACCACTGCGAGGGCATGGTGCCCATGCGCGAGCTCGACGACGACTTCTACGAGTTTGACGAGAAAAACTTCCTGGTGCGCGGCCGTCGCACTCGCCGTGCCTACCAGCTTGGCGATGCCGTCACCGTGCAGGTTGCCCGCGCCGACCTGATCAAGAAACAGCTCGACCTGGTGCTGGTGACCGAAGAGAGTCCTGCCTTCAGCCACCGCATCGACAAGCAGCCCATCACCGAGGAAAACTCGGGCGTGCTGGCCAAGCTGTCGCGCGATGAGCGCAAGCGCGAGCAATATGAGGGAGCCACAGCCTCGCGGCGCACCAAACGCGGCAAGCAAGGCAACAGCACCAAGCGCGAGATGCAGCAACGCAAACAGGCCACCAAGGGAGCCGGAAAACGCGGCGGGAAAAAACGCCACGGACGGCATTGAACGATGGACTGCGTGTTCAATCGACACAGAATTGTGCCAGTGGCATTTTATGGGCTAAAAATCCGCTAATAATTTGCATGTTTTGCGAAAAAGCCCTAACTTTGCCACACAAACCATCATGCAAGCAACAACAATGAATAAAAAGCTGTTATTGTCGGCCCTGATGTGCGGCATGTTACTCACAGCACATGGGCAGTTCACCGTGAACCAGCTGCCAGTGGTGCTCGACTCCCTCACGGGCAATTTCCTGTGCTCGGTTCCACGCGAGGCCTTCGATGCACCCTATCAGGCCACCCTCAACCTTGTGGGAGACCAATGGAACAAGCTGTTCATCGGTGCCACCAAGGTGTCGCCAGTAGGGAAATACACCTTTGCATCCATCGACAGCGCCCGCGTGTTCCCACTCACCGCCATTGCCGGCCGCGACACGCTGCACTACGGCCTCACGTTCACCTGGCATCCCATCTTGATGCTGAACGCGCTCGAGGGCGAGTTCAACACCGACTACAAGGCCAGCTCTGTAGTGTTCATTGCCCCCGGCGAGATGGCCACCGAGCCGCTGGCCTCGAAAGCGAAGTGGAAAGGCAACACCACCGTGCGCTACGAGCGTGAGAAACGCAACTACCACCTCAAGTTTCTTGACGAAGAAGGTAACAAGGCCGATGTGAAATTCTTCCCCGACCTACGCAGCGACAACAACTGGCTGCTCGATGCCGGGCAGGTGGACAATGCTCGCATCCGCAACAAGGCCGGCATGGACTTGTGGATGGACTTGGTGCCGCCCATGTACTATGCCGACCAGGAGCCCAAAGCCATCAACGGCGTGCGCAGCCACATCGTGGAGGTGTTTCTCGACGGCAAATACCACGGTTTCTACTCGATGAGCGAGTCGATGGACCGCAAGCAGCTCAAGCTCAAGAAATTCGATGAGAAAACCAAGGAGGTGCACGGCCAGCTGTGGAAAACCTTCCTGTGGAACGACTACACGCTCATGGCCGCCGAGCTGCCCGACCGCACCACCGCGCACTACAAGGTGTATTACGGTTACGAACCCAAGTATCCCGACATCGACGATGTGTTCCCCATCCGCCTGCGCGAGCTGGTAGACGCTGTCAACTTTGTGGTAAACAGCAGCGATGAGGAGTTCAAGGCTCATGTGGCGGAATATTTCGACATTCCCGTGCTCAAAGCCTACGTCATCCTCTACCAGCTGCTGCTCGCGTGGGACAACGGCGGCAAGAACATGAACTGGGCCATCTACGACCGTGAGCAGGACAAGAAACTCACGTTTGTGGCTTGGGACTTCGATGCCACGGTGGGTCAGGACTACATCAACCTCAAGAACGTGGACGAGGCCAAAATCAGCCCCGAGCGCAACCTGAAATTCAGCCATCGCCTGTTCAGGCGCCTGATAGACATGAACGTGGACGGCTTCAAGACCGACGTGACCATGACCTATTACCGCCTGCGCAAGACGTTGCTGCGCGAAGACAGTCTGGTGAACCGCTATGTGGGATTGATCGAGAAGC
This sequence comes from Muribaculaceae bacterium, assembly GCA_017545095.1. The sequence continues at coordinate 10,964 of JAFYCU010000213.1, forward strand.
TGCAGCACTCCGGGGCTGCCCAGCGCGAGACTAAACGCTGGAGCGGCGTAGTGGACCTCTACTACCGCGACCTCGACTTTGACTACCAAAAACAGTACATCGCTGATTGGTGGCACCGTCGACTGGCATTCCTCGACGAGAAGGTGTTCAAGGTCACCCCCGTGTACGGAGATGTGAACCGCGACCTGGTGGTGGATGTGGAGGATGTGAACGCCGTGCTCAACGTGATGCTCCACAAAAGCACCTTCGATACCGAAGCCGACATTAACGGCGATGGAGCCGTAGATGTTGATGACCTAAACGCCATCATCTCCATCATGATACACAAACTGTTTGAATGAGGCACATGCCCGGCAGGTGTTCCGCATTGTATCGACCCGAAAAACCGATACAATGCGGAACAAATCGAGGCAACGATATAGAACTTGACCCAAACAAGTTGAAAGGCGGGGATTGAAGTCACCCCGCCTTTGCTTTGCCCGTTAGCTTTATTTCGCGTTTCCTTTAGACATCTTTAGCTATAAAAATTCCTGTATGTCTGGACTTTTGCGTACCTTAGCTTTAGATTTAATACTGAAGGATAAACACAACTAAGGTACGCCATGATTGACTTCTCACAGTTCGACAACCTCATCTCACTCACCTCTTATTTCAGCACGCAAGACAAGTGCCGACAGGCAATCATCGACTCGCGTTGGTCTGACGGCGACATCGTCTGCCCCTACTGCGGAGGCCATCACTGCAAGACGCGCCGTGACGGACGTTTCCGCTGCCCAAAGTGCGGAAGGAACTTCTCCTGCCTCGTGGGAACCATATTCGAAAACACCAACGTGTCGCTCGTCAAATGGTTCGTGGCGATGTACCTCATAAGCAGCCACAAGAAAGGCATCAGCAGCCATCAGTTGGGCCGCGACATCAACGTGACCCAAGCCACGGCTTGGCACATGCTGCACAAAATCCGCAGACTGTACCCTCAGACCGACGAAGAGTCCTTCAGCGGTGAGGTTGAGTGCGACGAGGTCTACATCGGCGGCAAGGAGAAATGGAAGCACAAATCCATGCGCACGCCCCACACGCAGGGTCGCTCCACCCTCACCAAGACACTCGTGTTCGGCATGATGGAGCGTACGTTCATCAAGAACCCCAAAGGGCAAATCGAACCGATGAGTTATGTCCATGCGCTTGTGGTGAAGAAAGCCGACAAGGCTACATTGCAGCCCATTGTCCAACAGTTCGTCGAGCAAGGGTCTCTCATCATCACTGATGAACTGTCAGCGTACAATGGTCTTGAGAAGATTGGTTACGGCCACGAAGTGGTCAAGCACGGCGAGGAGGAGTATGCCGACGGAAATATTTTCACGAACTCCATCGAGGGCTTTTGGAGTCACTTCAGACGCATGATAACGGGTTGCTACCACAACGTGAGCGATGAGCATCTGCAATCATATATCGACGAGGCGGTGTACCGGTGGAATACGAGAAAAATGGACGAATCCGAGAGATTCGCCCATATGTTCCATATGTCCGTTGGACTGATTGTTACTTGGGGTGAACTGAAAATGTGCAAGGCGGGTTAATTGTTAACCTGCATCAAATCCACCTGTAATTCCTTCCCAATTATTTCCTTTAGGATAGATACTCTCATTATCAAAGTCTTGATTATCTAATTTTTCGTAAAATAGAGCGTCTAATGCATTTTGTACCGTTGTTGCATATCCTAATGCATATTTGTTACCATCTTCGTTGGATAAACCAATTAGGTCACTTGCTAAATCTTTTGCCTTATGAAGACAATTATGTAGTTCATTTAGAACACTTTTCGTTTCATTACTCTCCATCAGCGCCCTCTTTACGCTCTCACGAATCATGCCGCGGAGTCTTGATTCTGTTATCCTGTACTTTCTCATAATAGTTAAAGTTTGTTATTCACGATATAAATAGTTGCCGGTGCGAAAAGTTAGCTGTACATTTGCCGGGAAGATATATTTATTGTTGATTATCTAAATATAACCGCATATGAACAAAAGGAGAACAGAATTCATTAACAACGCCCTTTATGAATTCAGGGGTGGTATGGCAAGGGAATTCTATTTCACCAATACGGATTATCCCTTTATCCCATATTATTATGACCCGACGGATGATTGTCTTCATGCTGATGAAGTAAGCGTGCCTTTTCATTATAAAGAAGAAGAAATTACACATTCAGTGATATTAAACTCGTTATATTCATTGGAAGACGCTCTTAGGGATTATTTCAAAAAAGAAAAAGGAATTTCTCTATATGAGTATGATTAAGATATTAATTGTTTAACTTAAAATGATTAGAGAAGATGATGTTTTGCTGATTTTACACAAAGACCCTTGGTTTAGGCCAAGTGAGTCCGAAAAGAAGAAAAAGATACTTGATGAAGATGGAAACGAAATCGAAGTATCCGTATCATACTACCATGATATAACTGATGTAGGGCAGATTTTGATTAGAGTTTCAAACCACGGTACTTGGTTAAGAACGTGGTTGAAAAGGGCAACAGACCCATCCCAATCTTTGCAAAATTTAAGTGTTGTTTTCTCAAATGAGCCTGTTAGTTCAGAGATGATTACAGAACCTGTAAAACATATAAACAAAAATGGAGAAGTTGATTTTCGGTATTTATATTTTGTTGTGGAACAATATGCATACAAAATGGAAAACATATCTAAGAATGACTTTCTTACTTTCATCAAGAAGTTAAAGTCATTAGGCAGTGATAATGTGTTCAAAGACCCTTTCAAAAAGAAACCATCAAAAAAGGCATCAAGGACGGTATTGATGCCTAATGACAAGGACGGAACACCAATACCTTCATCAACAAATCCCGTGCATCCGAGGCAGACGGTGGTTGCTAACAACCCCGATTTCGAGGTGGATGCAAAAGGAAATGTCATAAAGGACAGCAGACTGCGTGACAGCACAATGTTGGAGATGGTAATCAGAAGAATGGTGGCGGAGGAGATTCTCAAACTACAAGAAAATAACAGGCGATACCGCATGTCGTATCTATAATGCGAATAAGACATCAATCTGATTGACGCCTTGTACAATTAAGTTGGGTCAAGTTCTATATCGTTGCCCAAATCGATATACACATACAGAGTTGTGGACTCGGGAAAAGGCACTTTAACCTTTTTTTGAGGGCTTTATCGCGCCAATGCGAATAATAATCATTACCTTTGCAGGTTAATAGACGAAAACACCCATTCTGTGATGAAACTGAAGACTGTGATATTGTGTCTGGGGCTGGCTCTTCCCCTGACCGTGGTGTCTCAACCCACCATCATGAACAGCGATGCGCAAGGCTATCTGGAGCGCGGAAGCCTGATGTATGAGAGCCGCAACTATGTGGGAGCCATCGACCAGCTCACGCGCATGCTTGAGCTGTCGGAGGACAACAACCAGATTGAGCAAGCCGAGCTGCTGATTGCGTTGAGCCGTTTCGAACGCGGCGAGGCCGAGAGCCTCGACCGCCTGTTGGCGTTTCTTGAGGAGCACCCCACCTCGCTGCTGGCCCAGCAAGCGCAGATGAAAATCGGCGACTACTACTTTTATCGCGGCCAGTGGGACCATGCCCTGCTGAGCTACTCGCTTGTGCGCCCCAAAGCGCAAGACCTTGACGAGAACGAGAACCTGCTCTACCGCAAGGCTTACTGCAACCTGCGGCTGGGCAACTACGACAAAGCCGAGCCACAGTACAACCGTCTGGCGCAGACCAAGCGGTTTGGCGATGCGAGCATCTTCTACAAAGCCTACATCGACTATGCCGAGGGCCGCCACGACATGGCTGTGGACCGGTTCCAAAACATCGACCCCAACACCGAGCTGGGCTACCAGGCACAATACTACATCACGCAAATCAAGTACAACCGCGGCCAATATGCCGACGTGATTGCCGCCGGCCACCAGCTGCTCACCGACGACAACAACGACTACTTCACCGCCGAGCTCAACCGCATGGTGGGCGAGAGCCACTACCACCTGGGCGACAAGGCCAAGGCCCGCACCTATCTGCAACGCTACTTCGACAACCCCGAGGGCGACATCTACCGCACGGCAGGTTACACCATGGGCGTGCTCGACTACGATGCCGGCAACTACCAGCGTGCGCTCGACGAGATGATGCTCGCCACCGACGATAACGACGCCCTGGCACAGAGCGCGTGGCTCTACATAGGCCAGAGCCGCCTGAAACTGGGCGACCAGAACGGTGCGGCACGAGCCTTCGAGCAGTCGGCGGCGATGGATGCCGACCGCACTGTGCGCGAGACCGCGTTCTACAACTACGCCGTGGCACAGCACAAGGGAGCCAAGACACCCTTTGGCCGCAGCATCGACATGTTTGAGCAATTCCTCAACGACTATCCCAACTCGAAATACAAAAACCAGGTGGAGGGCTATTTGGTCGACACCTACTTCACCACGGGTGACTATGCCAAGGCCCTGGCCAGCATCAACCGCATCCGCAAGCCCGGCAGCCAGGTGCTTCGCGCCAAGCAGAACGTGCTCTACAACCTAGGCGTACAGGCACTGAACAACAACCGCACCACCGAGGCCATCGACTACTTGCAGCAAGCCGTGGCCCTGGGCAACCAGGACAAGAGCGTGCTGGCCGAGAGCCGCTTGTGGCTCGCCGAGGCGCAATACCGTGCCGGCAACTTCAAGGAGGCCACCAGCAACCAGATGGCCTATGTGAACGGCATTGCCAAGGGCGACGAGAACTACGGCATTGCGCAGTACAACCTGGGTTACTCGCTGTTTCAGCAACGCCGCTACACCGAGGCCCGCAAAGCGTTCCAGAACGCGCTGGCCAGCAAAACCCTCACCGCCGAGCTGCGCGGCGATGCCTACAACCGCCTGGGCGACGTGAACTACTACCTGCAAGACTTCGCCACCGCCCAGAGCAACTACGACCAAGCCATGAAGGAGGACAAAAATGCCCCAAAAGACTATGCGATGTATCAAAAGGGCGTAATGATGGGGCTGAGCAAGCAATATAACCAAGCCGTGGAGCAGATGGACGCGCTGCTCAAGGCATATCCCCGGTCGCAATACGCCCCGCAGGCCCTGCTCGAGAAAGCCAGTGCGCTCACGGCTCTGGGTCGCGCCACCGATGCGGTGAGCACCTACAACACCTTGCTCAAGTCCTACCCCAAAAGCGTGGAGGCCCGCAAGGGACTGCTACAAATGGCCGTGCTGAGCAAGACCAATGGCGATGACACCGCCGCCATCGAGGCTTACAAGAAAGTGATTCGCTCCTATCCCTCGAGCGAGGAGGCACAGGCCGCCGCCGAAGACCTCAAGCTCATCTATGCCGACCGTGGCGAGCTGGCGCAACTTCAGAAATTCCTCGCCTCCATCCCCAACGGACCGCGCATCGACGTGAGCGAGCTCGACCGCCTGAACTTCGAGGCCGCCGAGAAGCTCGCCATCGCCACCAACCCCAACATCGACAAGATGAAGGAGTATCTCGCCGCCAACCCCACCGGCCCCTATGCCGCCAAGGCCAAATACTACATCGCCCGTCATGCCTACAACGCCGGCAAGCTGAGCGAGGCCCTCACCGGACTTGACGATGCCTTGAAGGGCAACACCGATGCCAGCTTTGCCGAGGATGCGATGGCCATGCGCGCCGACATCCTCATGCGCCAAGGCAAGAAAACAGAAGCCCTCAAGGCCTATCAGGCCCTGGCCGAGCAGTCGTCGAGCGACGACAACCGCACGGTGGCCGAGCTGGGCGTGCTGCGCGCCGCACAGGCCTTGAAGAAGTGGGACGAGGTGAAAGCTACCGCTGCCGGCCTGCTGCAACGCGGTGGACTCACCGCCGCCGAGGAGCGCGAGGTGACCATGGCCACCGCCATAGCAGCCGCCAACACCGGCGACAGCAAGGCGGCCGAAGCCAGCTTGAAGAAGCTCGCCGCCGACCCGCAGAACGAGCAAGGCGCACAGGCTGCCGTGGAGCTGGCCACCATGCAATATGAGGCCGGCAACTACAAGGCCGCCGAGAAAACACTCAACGCCCTTATCGACTCGGGCACCCCACACCACTACTGGCTGGCACGCGGTTTCCTGGTCATGAGCGACGTGTATGTGAAGCAGGGACGCAAGAGCGATGCCCGCGACTACCTCCAGAGCCTCAAGAACAACTACCCCGGCAAGGAGAAAGACATTGCCGACGGCATCGAGACCCGCTTGAAAGCACTGAAGAAGAAATGAGCTATGGCGAGAACCGAGAGCCAAGAACCAAGAGCCAAGAACCAAGAGCCAAGCTTTTTTCACCTATCGCACCCCATCGCACCCCATAACACCCTATATCCCCTCAATAAAACCTCATTAGAAAATGATTAAGCAATTCTATATCATCACTGCAATGGCCCTTGTGGCTGCGGGAGCGAATGCCCAGCAAACGGGCACCAGCGGCACCCAGCAGGGCCAACAAAGCCAGCAGGAGCTCCACAAGGAAATCACCCTGGAGAAAGACTTTGTGCCGGTGGAGAAGAAGGCCACCAAAAAGAACAACCTGCCCACCGTGAAAAAGGCGGCGGCACCTGCCAAGACCACCGTGAACTACAGCGACTGGGCCAAACCCATCGACGTGCCCACCACCATTCCCACGATGATGCCCTATGGCTACCGCACGGCGCACAACTTCAGCAACAAGCGCGGCTATCTGGACCTGGGCGGCGGCATGGCAGCCAACTTTGTGGGCAGCGCGGGTTACCGAATCATCGACAAGGAGAACCTCACCCTGGGCATCTGGGCGCAGCACGCCAGCACCTGGACGGCCAAGAACAGCACCAAGCTCATCACCGATGATGCCCTGCGCTACAAGCAGCAGTTCAACGACAACGCCTTCGGTCTCGACCTGATGAGCCGCCTGCGCAATGGCACACTCACTGTGGGGGCGCGCGGACACATCGACAGCTTTAACTACTATGGCAACAACGACCCGAGCTTAGGCATTCGCTATGTCACACTCGACTCGATGCAGTTGTTCTCCGAGTTTGGCTTGAACGGCACATGGGAAGGGCTTGCCACACTCTCGGACCGCGAGCTCAGCTACAACATAGGAGCAGCATTCAATCATGCAGGCTACGACAAGACTCGCCCGTATGGCGATTATTTAGGCGGTGACAAAGAGAATCTGCTGAACATCACAGTTGGTGGCGAGTATGCCCTTAACGAGCAGACACGAGTGGGCATCGAATTTGCGGGAGATTACGTGAACCACCGCAATGCCGATTTCACCGATGCGGAGATGAATCGCATTCATCGCAACAACGACAATTATTTCCTGACCACCATCTCGCCCTATGTGCGCTGGGAGAATCACACCGTGCGGCTGAATGTGGGTGCCGACCTGCTGCTTGGCAACCTGCACATGCGCGATTTCAAGGATTTAGACGAAAGCTCTCGTTTTATTGAATCAGAAAGCGGTCGCCGTTTCTACATTTCACCAAACGTGCAACTCGAAGCCACGTTCACCGATGGTGCCGCGTTCTACGTTGACCTGAGTGGCGGCAAAACGCTCAACACGCTTTCCAACCTGGCCATAGCCAACCGCTATAGCGACCCAAATGCCCTGAATATTTACAATTCCTTCTCGCCATTCGACGGTGAGGCGGGATTCAAAATCGGTCCATTTGCCGGATTCAGCGCGAAGGTGTTTGGCGGCTATGGCTTTTTCCTCGGTGATTTGAATGCAGTGCTCACAAAGTTTTTAGTTTTTTCCTCAGGAGGTTTTTCCTCCAATCCGAATGGGATGCGCAGGATGGCGTTTTCAACCTATGCCACCTTCAAGTTCCGTGGCATGAAAGTGGGTGGTGAACTGAACTACAAGTATCGCTCGCTCATTGATGCCAAGGCCAATCTGGTCTATGCCCCTGCAGGTGACAACATCAGCCGCAACGGATGGAACAAGGGTTACTCGTTCGATGGCACTGATGGTGCGAGCCTGATTGCTAATTTTGACGTGAAAGTGACTCCGATACGCCAGCTCTCGGTTGAATTAGGCTTGCAAGTGCGCAGCCAGCGATCGGTATTGGAAGCTAATCCAGCTTATGACAACCAATGGGGTCCCGAAATTGTGGCATTGAACAACTACAGCTATTTTGACCTCGACGACGTGCTGAACCTTCATGCCGGCGCGAGCTGGAAATTCGACAAAACGCTCACCCTATGGGTGAAGGGCAACAACCTGCTCAACCGCCGCTGGGACGTGATGCCTGGCATGGGAGCGCAGAAACTCAACATCATGGGCGGCTTCGCCCTCGTGTTCTGACGCGGCGATGACCCTGCAGCAGCATCGCAATGCATCGCTCGACGCGGCTCGGTCGCTGGCCTGCCTGCTCATGATTTCGCAGCACGTGCCCATTCCGCTCAGCCCCGGCTCAGCGGCCGTGAAGGCGGTGTGGAACTATGTGGCCTTCTGGAGCATTCCGCTGTTTTTCATGATTAGCGGCGCACTGGCCTTGAGCAAACCCCGCCCGCTGCTGCCCTACGTGCGAGGGCGGTTGCTGCACATTGCCCTGCCCATGGTGGTGTGGACCATCGTGTTTTTGGTCACCGAGGCTGCCGCCGGTCAACTCGCATGGGCCACAACTGTTGAGCGCATGATCCTGATTCCCTTTGCACCCCAGGCCAGCGTGTTCTGGTTCATCTATGTGCTGATGGGGCTGTATTGCTTGGTGCCCGTGGCAGCGCGATGGCTGGAGCACGCCACGCGGCGCGAGGTGGAGCTGCTCCTGACCTTGTGGGGCCTCACCTTGCTGGTGCCGTTTGTCGCGCTGGTGTGCGGGGCATCGCGCCACTTGCTCGAGCTGCACCAGGGGTGGCTCTTTGCCTTTCAAGGCTACGGCGGCATGATGCTGCTGGGATATTATCTGTGGCGCTGGGTGGCGCCTGTGGCGCGATGGTGGCACTTGGCACTGTTGGCTGCCGCGTGTGTGCTGCTGCCGGTGGGCATCTATGCCTGCGGCCTGCCGCACGGCTTGGCGCAAGGCGACGCCACCCTGCCTGTGACGCTCACGGCGGCCGTGCTGCTGGTGGCATGCCTGAAGAGCCGCCCGGCCAGCCTGACGGCACGCTGGGCCACGGCATTTGCACGGCGCAGCTACGGGGTCTATCTCGTGCACATCCTGCTCGTGCATTGGGTGGTGTTCCCCCTGTTCCGCCCGCTGAACATCGACTATGCCTTTCAGATTCCCCTGCTCACCCTGTTCACCGCCACAGCCGCATGGGCCATCGTGTGGCTCATCGACCAAATCCCTGGCGGACACTATGTGACAGGAACGAGAATAAGTAAAACAAGTAATAAGTAAGAACCGAGAACCAAGAACCAAGAACCGCATTGCGGCACTTGTAGCTTGTAGCTCGTAGCTAAATAAACAAATGGAAACAAAACGCGTGTATTTATGCCTCGCTCACATGAGCGGCAACGAGATGAAATATATCCAGGAAGCCTTCGACACCAACTGGGTGGTTCCGCTGGGTCCTAATGTCAACGCTTTCGAGAGCGACCTGGAAGCCCTGGTAGGAGAAGGCCGCCATGTGGTGGCTCTGTCAAGCGGCACGGCCGCCATCCACCTGGCCCTGGTGGGGCTGGGGGTGACGCGTGGCGACGAGGTGATTTGCCAGTCGATGACGTTCAGCGCCAGTGCCAACCCCATCGTGTATCAGGGAGCCACGCCGGTGTTTGTCGACAGCGAGCGCGACACCTGGAACATGGACCCCGAGCTGCTCGAGCAAGCCATCGGTGACCGCATCGCCCACACCGGCCGCAAGCCTAAGGCCATCATCCCGGTGCACCTGTATGGCATGCCCGCCCGCATCGATGACATCATGGCCATCGCGCGCCGATATGAGATTCCCGTGGTGGAGGATGCTGCCGAGGGGTTGGGGTCGCGTTACAGTGGCCGCGTGACGGGCACCTTTGGCGACTACGGCATCATGAGCTTCAACGGCAACAAGATGATTACCACCAGCGGCGGCGGCGCACTCATCTGCTCCACAGCCGAGCAAAAACAGCGCACCATGTTCTTCGCCACGCAGGCCCGCGAGCCGGTGCCCTACTACCTGCACAAGGAAATCGGCTACAACTACCGCATGAGCAACATCTGCGCGGGCATAGGGCGCGGGCAGATGACCGTGCTGGCCGACCACCTCGCGTGGCACCGCCACCTGTGCGACCGCTATGTGCAGCTGCTGGGCGGCATCAACGGCATCACCGTGCACACCAACCCCGACGCACGCTTCGACAGCAACTACTGGCTCAACACCATTCTCGTGGACCCGGCACGCACCGGCGGCGTGGACCACGAGCAGCTGCGCGTGGCTCTCGACCAGGCAGGCATCGAGAGCAGGCCGCTGTGGAAACCCATGCACACCCAGCCGGTGTTCAGCGGAGCACCGGCCTATGTGAACGGCGTGAGCGAGCATCTGTTTGCCCACGGCCTGTGCCTGCCCAGCGGCCCATGCGTGACCGACGACGACGCCACACGCATCGCAGCCATCATCAAGCAGACTATAGGGATAAGTAAATAAGGGATAAGGGATAAGGAAGAACCGAGAACCGAGAACCAAGAACCAAGAACCGAGAACCAAGAACCGAGAACCGAGAACTGAGA
>JAFYCU010000214.1 GCA_017545095.1 Muribaculaceae bacterium
CGACAGAAGAACGCCCCCCAGCTGCCGCCCCCACCCCATCGACCGATGAGAGCCAAGCAACGGCCACGACCGCCCCACCCCGCCACATCCAGTCGCTGGAGCGAGCCGTGCAGGAGAACATCGACGAACTATATCTGCAAGCACGGTCGTCCCAGCGCACACCGCGCATCATCTTCCTGCGCCAAGCCCTGCCGCAGCAGCTCGACGAGCTTATCGAGCACTACAGCAGTGTGGGCAACTACGAGAAAGTGAGCGAATACACCTACAAGCGCCAAGTGGTGATGCAGGTGTTCAACGAACTGGGCCTGTGACTGTTCAATCAAACAACTTGAGCAACCAAAAACAGGCTCTATAACGAAAACGTGTGGATAGCTGATTGGACTAAAAGAACACAATGAGCAAAAAACAGAAACGAATTAAAGATGGTAAAAGCTTCTAAACTCACTATCAATAAATAACTTGTCCACAAACACGCATATCATTGTTTATGAATCTTTTGTTCCTTATAGTCTAAAATGCAGGCCATCCATGCAAATGGACGAAATGGATGCGCCAAGATTCGGAAAAAAGCATTAATTTTGCAGCCAAAGGGAAAAAATGTCGCTCACCTTGTTGGCAGTGTCGCAAAATATTTGTAATTTTGCCACGACATTTTGAGGAAGCGCATTTGAGCAATTCCGCATTAGTGAATCTCGACAACTCACAGAATGCGATGAGGAATGGCCGAAAGCGCGACCACCCGGCAGTGTATTCCACTGGCACTGTGCGTGTCACCACGCACATGCCAGCGATATACTAAAAGGTGTGAGCGACTTTTCCCTTATTCATCGCTGGCAGTCGAGAGCCCACTAATGCATAAGCAAAAGTCGGCTCACGCTTTTTTTGTGTGCATATTGATGATGGATTGATATTGTTATTATTAAATATGAGATTATTATGAAGAAATTTGCATTGTTTCTTGCCCTGCTGTTACTGGGCAGTTCGAGCGTGATGGCCACTGACACGCAGCAGTCGCGCAAGCAGAAAACGCGCACCACCAACCGCGCTTCGTCTTCCTCGAGCCGAAGCAGTTCGTCGAACAAGAGCAAGTCCAGCGAGGTGCCGTCGTGGATTTACGGCAACTGGCACTACACCACCTACATCATGGGGCAGCGCTTTGAGTGCCGAGTTGGCATCACAGAAGACAAAATCCTGGTCATGTCCAATGGCGAGCGACTCTACTACGGGTCGTTCACCATTGAGGGCGATAAACTGATCTACGACCGCCATCCCGGCGAATATTACTCCTACATTCTGCTCGACCGCGCAAACAAACGTCTTAAAGCAGACAGTTCCACACCTTTTTACCGCTTCTGAAAAAGAGGCACAACCCAGTCATTATGAGTAAACGAGTTTTCACTTCTGTCAAAGCGAGCACATTAACGCTCGCGATGCTATGCGGCTTTGCTGTCGCTGCCCAAAGTTATCAGACTTTTTCTGTGTTGGGCGAGAGTTTTGCGATGAGATTTGTTGAAGGCGGCACGTTCCGCATGGGCTCGAACGATGCCAAGGCATACAGTGACGAAAAGCCATCGCATCAAGTCACTCTTTCAAGTTATTATATTGGCGTGACCGAGGTCACCTGGGAGCTGTGGGAAGCGGTAATGAACAATTATCGGTGTAACTCATATAGCGATTCGCGAAAGCCGATTGTAAAAGTGTCTTGGAACGAATGTCAGACTTTTATCCAAAAACTGAATGAGATTACTGGCAAGAAATTCCGTCTGCCCACCGAGGCCGAGTGGGAATATGCAGCTCGCGGCGGCAAGAACAGTTGTGGCTATAAATTTGCCGGCGGCGACAAGATTGAGGACGTTGGGTGGTACCATTTTAATGGCGGCGGTGAGGCTGACTATATAAAAAGGTTGAGGTCCAACGAGCTGGGACTCTATGACATGAGCGGAAACGTGTGGGAGTGGTGCTCCGACTGGTTTGGCGAAAACTACTACAGTTCCTCACCATCTACAAATCCCCAAGGGCCATCATCGGGAACCTACCGCGTTGTGCGTGGCGGCAGCTGGAGCTCCAGGTCGGGTGGGTGCACTGTAACCTCGCGCAACTACTGCACACCCTCGAAATACAGTGATGATGTTGGCTTCCGGCTTGCAATGGACACGAACTAAACTTATACTCAAACACAAAACCAAAAACAAATGAAAAAGTTATTCTCCATCTTCGTGATTCTCTTGGCTGTGATGTGCTGCGTGTCGCTCACCGCCGATGCCAAAACGCGCACAAAGAAACGCGCTAACGCCAGCCGCGTATCAGCAACGCCCGGCGTGGTGAACGAAATCACTCCCCAGCAATTCAAGCAAATGGTGGCCGACTGGCAGAATTCGCCCAAGAAATTCAAAGGCAGACGTCCTGCTGTTGTCGACATCTACGCCCCTTGGTGCGGGCCATGCAAACGCCTAGCTCCAATTCTAGAGCGATTGGCGAAGAGGTATCATGGTCAGGTTGATTTTTACAGAATCGACGGAGACAATTATCGTGAGTTTTCCAAAGTCTACCTGATGAGAGGCTATCCCACCGTTCTCGTGTGGGCACCACGCAAGGGAATCGTCAATAAATCTGATGGCCAGCACGAAGAAGATTTCTACGTCCAGCAAATCAACAATGCTCTTTACGATTAGCCCCAACACTCCCAAGAATTTGAATGTTTCGATATGAGGAGAGTCAGACATCTCTTCATAAATACGATTTACTGAAAATTAAACCAATCGAGAAATCTGACGGTGGATGCTCAAACTGATTTTTGCTTCATCATGCAATACGCTTTACTGCATGATGAAAAACAGTCAATTTGTTTGTTTCTCAAGTGCTGCAATCCAGAAGTAGGACAAAATGAATTGGTCGATGAAGGTGTGTCAAAATCATTGATTGCGCAGTTAGTGACTTTACTCACAGTTAAGCGGACAAGTCTCACCACTAAATCTGTATTTTGACACACTTTCGTCAATCATGCACAATTTAGTCTTTATTTAATTATGAAAAAGAAATGAAAAGGACAGTATTTTTAATCGTATTTTTGGTTTCAATCCACTATTTAGCTTTCGCTGATTTGTGGGTTGATATGGGTACATTTTCAGATGACGGCAAAACCATTTTGTGGGCTTCTGGAGATTTGAGTAGATCGGGGGCTAATTATGTGTTTAAAGCATATGGTTTCGGAGACGAAATGACCTACAACGAAGCTGTCCGTGCAGTGAAAGACATCGGTGATGGTTGCAGGCTGCCATCATTTGACGAATTCAAAGAACTCATAAACAACTGCACGCTGGAGGTCGTCAAGCGCGGCTCACAAGTGTATGTGAAATTGGTTAGCAAGATAAACGGAAACATACTAATGTTTGCGATTCCAGAGCCATACACAAAATTAGAATCCGAGAGCGCTTATATTACATATAGTAATGCACAGATTCACGAATACTGGCTCGCTGCCAAGAATTCAGAGTATTACAAGGCAATTTTTTCTCGTTATAGCATGGATGGGACAATCAGCATCGCGCCTGTCATGTATCAGTCTTCAATTCATGCGGCAATAGAAAAGGTGTCTTCAAGAGTAAGAAGTGTAAGTTACTATGTCCTTCCCGTAAAAATCACAAACGACAAAGCCAATTTTGCCAGTGAAGCCACAACTAAAATTCTTAATTTGCAGAACCAAATCAAAGAGTTGAGAATGATGGATGACTGGATTATCACCTTTTTTGGCGGACGGAGTAAAGGAGAGTATATTCCTTACACAAAATCCAAACACCCTAATGATTTGCGAGCCTGCTTGGATGAACTTACCAAGTTGCTGGAAAAAGAACAACATGATTTAGATAACAAATTATCAAAATTGTTTGTCACAGAACCGCCTCAGGAGTACGAGCCATTTCTTGACTTAGATGAACTGCGCAAAATGGTAGATATTGTTGCGACAGTGCGCAACAATAAAAACGGAACATCCACATTGCAAATCAAACTCGTGGCCAACGATGCCGGGAAAAAATATGGCAAACAACTGCTTAAACACTTGAAATCCGTTAAGCAACCCACAAAAGCGCCACAAAACTGGGAAACGCATTTCAAGTTCAATATAACTAATTTATTTTATTTCGTAAAAATAAAAGACGAGAAAGGGCTTGTCTATCAGTTTGTAGATTTCCATATTGAGCGTGGAGATAATTATGTGGCTGTTTATGTGTCGGATGGCTCTAAAAAAACCAGAACATCGATATATAAGAATTGTCTGAATGATTCCAGGATTGATTATGTTGGGAATCGATCACTTTATGGCGGAGCAGAGCAGTATTATGGTCCATTAGAGAGTATATATGATCTTCCGTTTGTCAACTTGAATAATCCAATCTATTATGTCACGGTTGAGCTGCCAGCTTCTCCTTCATATTATATTTCTGCGGATGGTGATGATAATCATTACACGAGAATCCCTGATGGCAAGATTGGCGAGTATCCAAAATCGTCAAATAATGATAGCCGGAAGGTGTTTACCGTAAAAGTAAAATAAATTTATTTCATGCGACTATATCAAAATCCACTGAAACAAAATAAACAAATATTAATCTTTTCTGAACTGATGATGAAACACTACGTGAACTTGTTTGCAGCCGTGTTGCTGGCTGTGTTGAGCTTGTCGCTGGCCGGGTGTGGCGGCGACAAGGACGACGAACCGGACGGCACGGCGGAGAGGAGAAAGAAGGAACTCGTGTGCGGAACCGTCACTGTAGACTATGAGAAATCGGGCGCACAAGCCACGAAGTATGCTTCGATGTGCTATGTTTGGACCGATGCATCAGGTGACAACATGACTCCGATAGCATCTGGTTACAAGGGATATCTGCGTTTCCAAACCTATCTCTACGACTATGAGGATATTCAGAAAGCTCAGGCCGAACTTGATGACTGGAACGATATGGAATATATGGATGCTGAGTGGTTTGATATTGCATTAGGCAGTGCATTAATTCAATTAACCAACAACAGTGTAGGCATCGACTTTCACTTCTATCTTGATAAAGACGGGCAAGTCACGGCGGGCAAGAAAATCAACATCGACGGCTTTTACTGGGATTCCACAATGGGTACCGATGGTGAAATGACTTATGACTACGACGGCACAATAACAGTCAAGTCCATCACAAAGGATCGGATTACACTCAAATTCGAGAACGTCACTTTCGGCATTCGCACGAGTTGGGAACTTTTTGGCAACAGCAAATACGACAACATCACCATAAATGGTGAAATCTCGTATAATCAACCTGGAAACGACTGGTTTAAGAGCAGTATAGATAATTGAAAATGCATAAGTGGCTGTGCTGCTACCGTTTGAAGAGAAAATTGGCAGCAGAACCGTCCTTTTGATTTTTTCTTGTGATTAGACAAACCATTAAGTATCAAAAATCATTTGCTATATGGCAACGAGATTTTGCGAACAATGCGGCAAACCGCTATCGGATAGCGCGAAGTTTTGCCCAGAATGCGGCGCATCGGTGAATGCGCCTGCAAGTGATGAACAACCTGTTTCGCTCCACGAAACTCCAGCGGAAAGCAACGAGACCAGCGGCAGTAGCCTCAAATGGATATGGGTCACTGCGCTAACATTCTTCGTCCTTTTGGCTGGTGGCTTGTGGATGAGCAATTGTGGTGGTGGCGGTGTTGCAAGCAGTACCGTCGACAGCACCATGGTGGGTGACGTGGCCATCCCAGCGAGGAAGTACACCATCATCATCTACAACGACAACACCGGCGACTTCTTCACACCCGCCGGCGGACGAATCTGCGGCTTCAAACTGCGTGAAGGCCGCACCGACCCCCTGAATCTTGATTTAACCAAGACCATCCTGATGCTGGGTCACAACACCAATGACATCTATATCTATCGCGACAGGCTATTTGCCAGTTATGACGATTACTATAATTTCACTACAGAGTTCGACTTTCGGCGTGACACCACGGCGGGAATCCCTATCATCAAGGTGGAGAAAGAGAGAACATTGATTTACGCATTCGACATCCCCGAGGGACAGATTGACAAGTTCAACACTCCCAAACACGAAATTGGAGCCAACCAGAACAATGAGTACACGCTGATTCTGTACGATGATGAACACGGCCACCTGTTCGACTGTGATGGGTCGCACATCTGCGGGGTGAAGAAGAGCAGCTATGGAAGCTACGGCTCTACAGAAATAAAACTAAACAAGACGTTATCGATTTATGGCGGTTCGACTGATAAAATATACATCAAAGATGGCAGATTATATGTAAAAAGCAGTCACCTCAGCGATGACGAATTTGCCTACGATGGAGATTCAAGCAAGCGCAAAACCACCGTGCGCCAAACCGAAGAGGGCGACGCCGTGATTTATCGATTCTCGAAGAACGAGGAACCCACTGAAATCATTCACAACGACCGCAAGCATTACAGCTCGTCGAGCAGCTCAAGTTCATCGACCACTTCGAGCTCGAAATGGCAAGTGAGTTCAATCAGCGAGCTGGAGCGCAAGCTTGTCGGAACCGTGTGGACTTCTCGACCGACCAATGGAGATTTATGGTATCGTGTCAAATTCTTAAATAATCATCGTGTAGATTATGCCTATGCCAATGCTTCAGCGGGCAAATGGAGGCATTATGATGAACAATGGTATTGGGACATCAAGGAAGCTCATGCCGCCGACACTGGAGAAAAATACTATAATGTCTCTCTCCGGGAGGAACCAAATGGTCACGCTATGGCAACATTTGCCATTTTTAAAGATGGCACCGCATCATTTATGGGGCCTGGCCGCAAACAGTACCGAGCCACCGAGGGCGATTTCAATAGGGACTAAAATCTAAGAAAGCATGGCAGCTCCTTTGGAATGGGGAGCTGCTTTTATCGTGATTTTAAGCCGTATATTGATAGCAAGAAATGCCCAATTTCCAGATTCAACGTCATAATGGAATTTTTTCGCCTCAAAATTTGGTCATGCGGCATTTCATGGGTGATTTTGCCGCAAAATGTGCGGCGATATTTCCCGCAAAGCACTTGATTTTGTACATGCACGAACATGACAACTGGGCTGACTTCCGCCGGATTGACCGGGAAGTGGCGTTGCTACTCGACGAAGTGACGCACGAGCAAGGTAGCGGGGCTACTGGCGGAGCTGGGTGAGCAGCAGGAGGAGGGCGTCGGTGGTGGCGCGGGTGATGACTCGGTCGCGGGTGCCGGGGTAGTGCTTGCGTTGTGAGACGATGCTGTCCCCTACCCTGACGGCCATCCACACGGTGCCTACGGGGTTCTCGGGTGTGCCGCCGCTGGGGCCGGCGATGCCGGTGGTGGCGATGGCGCAATGGGTGTGTAGCAGTCGGCTCACGCCTGCGGCCATCTGCTCGGCCACGGGCTGGCTGACGACGGTGTGGCGTTCCACATCGTCGGGGTTCACACCCAGCTGGTCGAGCTTGACGCGTGTGGCATAGCTCACCACCGAGCCCACGAAGTAGTCGCTGCTGCCGGCCACCTGGGTGATGACATGGGCGAGATTGCCTCCGGTGCAGCTCTCGGCAGTGGACAAGGTGAGTCCGCACTGGCGCAGGATGTTGCCCACGATGGCTGCCAGCGGCAGGTCGTCGTCGGCCACGACAGCGTTGCCCAAGATGGTGTGCAGGCGTACCACTTGCGCGTCCATTTCCTGGTTAAGCAGCTGCTCGTCGTGGTTCATGCCTGAGAGGCGCAGCTTGATCCAGCCCGTCTGCGGCAGATAGGCCAAGTGAAGCCATTCGGGCAGGTTGCGCTCGAAATCGTCGAGCTTCATTGCCAGCAACGACTCGATGATGCCTGTGACCACCATGTTTCGGAATGCGATGTGCACATCGCTGTGGAAGCGGCGCATGAGCTGCGGAATCACTTCGCGCTGCATCATGGTCTCGGTCTCGAACGGCACGCCCGGCATCGACACCAGCACCTTGCCGTCGCGCTCAAACCACATGATGGGTGCCGTGCCCACCTGGTTCTGAATCACGCGGCACGCGGTGGGCACCATGGCCTGAGAGCGGGTGTAGTCGTTGAGCTTGAGATGCCGAGCCTCGACCACGGCTTCCACATTGCGCGCGGTGGCCTCGTCATGCACGAGTTCGCCGCCGAAGTAGCGGCATAGGGTGGCCTTGGTGATGTCGTCCTTGGTGGGTCCCAAGCCGCCGGTCATGAGCACTACATCGGTTTGGTCAAAAGCCTCGGTGATGGCCTGCTCGATGTCGGCGGCATTGTCGGCAATCACTTTCACCCATCGTGCTTGCCAGCCAAAGGGTGAGAGATGGCGGGCCATCCAGCCCGAATTGGTATCGGTGACCTGCCCGATGAGCAGCTCGTCGCCGATGACGATGACACTGTATTGCATGATGAGGATTTTTTAGACTAAAAGAACAAAAGGCTCAAATGATTGCGATGCGCAAGAAGAAAGAAGCATTCAAGAAGCATAAGATCTTGCATCCTCATCACACCGAGACTCGCGAGAACGGCGGTGCGGTGACGTCGCAGAACTCGGCTGCCTGATACTTGAACATGCCAGCGATGGCAATCATGGCGGCATTGTCGGTGGTGAAGACGCGTTTGGGGATGAAAGCGGTGAGCCGGTGCCGCCGGGCATAGTCGGCCACGGCGTTGCGTACGGCCGAGTTGGCCGACACGCCGCCACCGATGGCGATGGTTTTCACGCCTGTGAGCTTGACGGCCTTGGCAAACTTGTCCATCAGTATGTCGACGATGGTTTTCTGCAACGATGCGGCCAAGTGGGCTTTGTTCTCGTCGATGAAGCGTGGGTTGAGCCTGAGCTGGTCGCGCAGCGTGTAGAGGAACGAGGTCTTGAGTCCGCTGAAGCTGTAGTTCAGATTGGGAATATGCGGCTTGGCAAACTTGAACCTTGTGGCATCACCGCTGGCAGCGAGTTGGTCGATGACCGGTCCGCCGGGATAAGGCAGCCCCATCACCTTGGCGCATTTGTCGAACGCCTCGCCAGCGGCATCGTCGATGGTCTGGCCCAGGATTTCCATGTCGTGAGGGCTTTTCACGAGGATGATTTGTGAATTGCCGCCCGACACCAACAGGCACAGGAACGGGAACTCCGGCACAGGCTGGTCGGGAGTCTCGCGGATGAAATGCGCGAGCACATGGCCGTGGAGGTGGTTGACATCGACCAAGGGAATATCGAGTGCGAGTGCGAACCCTTTGGCAAAGCTACATCCCACATGCAGCGAGCCGGGCAGACCCGGACCGCGTGTGAATGCGATGGCACTGAGGTCGCCCTTGTGGATGCCTGCCTGCCGAATGGCCTCGGAGACCACGGGCACGATGTTTTGCTGGTGTGCCCGAGAGGCCAATTCCGGCACCACACCGCCATAGGCTTCATGCACGTGCTGGCTGGCAATGACATTGGAACACAGCAGCCCACCATCGGCAATCACAGCAGCCGAAGTGTCGTCGCACGATGACTCTATTCCTAAGATATACATGAACTAACTGAAGGATAAAAAACAATTTGGAATATTAGACTTATGAACACAAGCCTGTGACTGCGGTTGACATATGAACATCAGTCTTTCAGCTACTGGCCACAAGCTACAAGCAAATAAGAGTGAAGTGAAAAGATTTAACGCTTATGACTTGATACTTAAAAACTTAAAACTGTGCCTTTGTTAGAACCAAGCCTCCAATCTTACTAAGTAATATTTCGTTTACTAAACGAGACAGCAATCTCTATATGGTTGGATGCTACTTATTCCGTGGTGTGATAGGTGACGAGTCCCGGCATAGAGCTGCGCACAATTTTCTGCACGGTGACATCGAATTGCATGGCCACATCTAGGAGAATGTCGCTGAACGTGGTGGCAATAGTGCCAACAAAAGCCAGCGGATATTGCTTATAGCCCTCATATTGGCAGATGTTGCGTTCGAAAAATCGCCCGAACTCCTGTTCGATGAGGTCGTGCACATATTCCTCGTTGAGGTGTCCGGCGAGGAACGATGCATAGGTTCGCAAGTTTCGGTTGGCGCTGGCGTTGTTGTAAACGGCATCCATCACCTCGTCGGGGGTGATTTTAAATTCGTCGAAGAATTGCTGAGTCAGTCGTTGTGGAGCAAGCCCCTTCATGGCATCGCCCAGGAAGATTCGCCCCAGCGCGGCACCGCTGCCCTCGTCGCCAAGGATGAACCCCAGCGAGCGCACGTTGCGCACGATGTCGTACCCGTCGTAGAGACACGAGTTGGAACCGGTGCCCAGAATGCATGCCAATCCCGGTTCACGGATGAGCAATCCGCGTGCCGCTCCAATCAAGTCGCTCATCACGGTGACATGAGTCTTGAACTGGGCCACAAGCGACATTTCCACAATCTTGTTTTTCTCGGGTGTGGAACAACCGGCACCATAGAAATAGACGTGGTTCCAGCGGCGCTTGAAGAAAGCGTCGGGCAACTCGAGGCGAATGCCATGGCTGATTTCGCGCCTCGACAAGAAGAACGGGTTCAAACCCTGCGTAAACGCATGCTCAATCACCTGGCCATCTTCGACGAGCGACCATTCGGTGCGCGTTGAACTGCTCTCGGCTATCAGATTGATGGGGGTGGATATACTATTCTGCGGCATAAACGATGCATTAGAAAACGCAAAATTACTGCTTATTTTCTATCGCAGCGCGGTTTACAGCGACAGAATCTGACAATTAAACGTTTTTTGGCTGTCGTTTTCAAATTTTTAGAATAGTTAGTACAAACACGGAGCAATTCTGCATTGCAGGGTCTGCGCATCACAATCCCTGGGGGGCGATGCCACCGGCTAGGGCCTGGTGTCCTTTCAGGGCTTTTCGGGGATGGGTGCGTTCCACGTCCCGGGGGCGATGCCCCCGGCTGGGGTCTGTCGCCCTTTCGGGGCTTTTCGGGCCTTAATGCGCCACCATCACCTTGTGGGTCGACACCAATCCATTGACATAGACACGCATCACATACACGCCTGCCTGCACATCGGCCACGTTGATGTAGTTGGCCGCGTTGCGTGCCACCACGCGTCCGTCGATGGTGATCAGCTCCACCGCCGCGATGTGGCTGTCGGCCGAGGCCACCAGGTAGTCGCTGGCGGGATTCGGCCCCACGGTCACGTTGCGGAGCGCGATATCATCGACCGCAACGCCACGGATATAGCTCAGGCGAGCGGCAGCATCCACCAGCATCGTGCCTTGAAGGCCTTGCATGGCCATGCGCGAGTCAACGGGGCGCGATAGCTCAAGAGCCGCCACACGGTAATTGCCTGGCACTCCCACTGGAGCCACCATCCATCGCCAGCCATGGAAATCGATGCTACCCAATGGCACTTGCATTTCGCGTCCAGCGGCATCGGCCAGCACGGCGGCCACCTCGTTGCAGCTCATGTCGCCCCACAGCAGCACAGCCACCGAGTCGCTGGCCGAGCAGCTATTGAGCGGTGCTGCCGGCAAGGCCATGCGCACATGTGCGTCGGTGCCAGCATCGGTGAAGTCGTATTTCAGCTGCAGCGACTTGCGGCCGAGCAAACATGTGGATGAAGTGGCAAGCGAGGCAGTGTGGTAGACACCGCTCATAGCTGCGCCCTCAGTATCCTCGAAATCGGTGGCCTGTTTGGCAGCGCGGTGCTGCGCGGCATCCACGGCACGGAATGTGACGAAGATGGTGTCGGGCAGGTGAATGCCATCTTCGTCGGCCACCTCGCGGTCCACCACCAGGCGGTAATCCTCGCCAACCACCAGGTCGCGCGACAGCGGCAAACGGATGTAGCCAAAGGGGTCGGTTTTCTTGCCATACTTGATGCTACGCATCTGGAAAGGCAATTCATCGCCCTGCTTGTCGAGCACATGGAAGCGGCGCATCAGGTTATAGGCATCCAGCAGTGAGTCGGTGCGGAACTCAATCACGGGTTTGGAGAGATGCACCTCAGCTCCCTGAGTGGGGAACATGGTGAGCGCCTCCAGGTGGTTGCGTTCGTTGGTACTGAACGAGAAGGAGAAGTCGTGCTCCATGGGCGTGCCCCCGCCATGGCATGCCGTGGCCGCCAGGGTGACGGTGTAGTGCGTGTCTGTGGCATAGGCATCATCGGGGGTGAACACCATGCGGTAGTTGCTGTCCTCCCAGCGGATGGAGCCTTGCACAGCGGGTGTGATGGAGAACGCCCGTTCCACCGACTCGGTGTCCATGTCCCAGTTAAACTCCATCACCACCGGCACATTGCACAGCAGTGAATTGTCGCCATCGGCCCAATGCGGCGAATAGGCCGTGACCTCGGGCGGCGAATTGCGGATTTTCTTGAGGTCGAAGTTGCAATAGGTGGTTTCGTTGGCCTTGACTTCCACTTGGGCGACCGACTCTTCGTGCAGCGGACTGCTTGCGTGCAACTGATAAGTGCCGGGGGTGACATATTTAAAAAGGTATATGCCGTTCCACAGCGAGTCGGAGCTTGCGGTAGTCACTTCGTTGCCATCGCCGTCGAGCAAGCGCACCACGGCATGGTCAACGGGCACACGCTTGTCGGCATCCACCATCTGGAAGGCTCCCTGCCGCAGCACGCGATTGTCGCGGATGCAGCCGGTGACAATGCCCTTGTCGAAGCGGTCGAGACGGCCAAAGTAGCGGTCGGCGCCGATTGAGAAGTTCCAGCCCTCCACCCAGTCGTAGTCGTGGCTGAGCAGTCGGTAGGCCTCGGGGTAATAGTCGTGGAACGACCCCTCACTGAGCATCGAGGTCACGCGGTTGCCGCGCAGCACGCCCAGGCCCTGGAGCCCCCAGTCGGGATAGAAGGTCCAGTCGCCATAAATCACATATTTGCCTCCGTTGGTCCACACGGTGCTCTGGTTGGTGATGAGCGACTCGCCCAGATCGGCAGCGAGCTTGTCGCTATTGGCCACCTGAGGCTGACCGGTATAGCCCCGGTAGATTCCCATGGGATAGTTATAGGCGTGGCTGTCGCCATAACCCGAGGCGTTGCTGTGGATGGAGTAGAACACATCGGCACCGCTGGCATTGCTCAGCGCCACGATGGTGGAGAGGTTCAGGTCGTTGGCCTCCTCGTTCTTGAGTCGCGAGATACTGGTGCGGTAGCCTTTCTTGCGCAGCACCTCCTGCAAGGCGAAGCCCTTCCACAGGTTGGAGTTCGACTCCCAGAACCCCGTTGTGTCGCCCGGGGCAAACGGCGGTATCACCACGTTGCGGTCGTCGCTGCCATGGCCACCGTGGCCGGGATTGATATAGACGTGCGGTTGCTGAGCCAGCGCCATGCCAGCCAAGAGTGCAAAAACTGCACCGATTATCATTTTCTTCATAGCGGCAAGGGATTATCAAGGTTCAACAATTTGCAGACGCATCAGGTGCAGGTTGCCGTCGATGGTGGTATAAACCAGCTTGCCGGCAGCCGCTGTGGGTTGCATGGTCATGGATGTGGGCGGCGTGAGCGCGTGGCGCCACGAGCCGTCGTCCTTGAGTAGCATAATTTGCGATGAGGTGAACTGGTGTCCGTCGTCGGTGGCGTGCTGAGCCACCAGGTAGTGGTCGTTGAGCCACGACGGCATCTCGTAGTTGCCCAGCTCAGCCAGCAGACGTCCGTTGAGGTCGATGATGCAGATGCCCCGTTCGGCGGCGAAGAATGCCACGCGTGTGGCATCGGGCGACAGCGAGGCCCACAGGTAGCCTGCGTGCGACGGCACGGGCGTGTAAGCCTGCTCGCGTCCGTTGCGGCAGATGACCACCGTGGAGCCTTGGGTATAGACCCCGATGGGTGTGCTTGCCGGTGAGCGGAACGAGTGCGACTCGCCCTTGAGGGCGGCCCCGCCCATCATCTTCACAGGATGCACGGCACCATGCTGCGGCTCAAGCACCACAGCATCGGAGGCATGCGCCACATCGTAGGCATGTCCGGTGCGGAACACCAGGTTATGCTCGTTGGGCTGCTGCGTCACATAATACACGCGCCCGTCGCCGCCAAAAAACGCGTCGAAGCCCGCGCCCGGCTCCCGCGAGATGCGGGTCACCACATCGTTGGCGAAGTCATAGAGTTTCAGACCGCAGGCATCGGCGTCGGAGAACAGCAGCCAGCCACCCGTGGCGTCGAGCACGGGGAAGAAAGCCGGGGCCTCCACGCCCTGCAACAGCCGCCGCTGCTCCAGCACGGTGACCTGCTGCGCCGTGGCCGCAAGCGAGGCCACGGCTAAGAGAGTGAGTAAAAGATGTTTCATCATAAGCTATTTAGTGATGTATAGAAAGGTCAAGGGAAAGAGAGACATATGTGCGAGGCAAGTGACGAGTTATGAGTCCACTTGCATCATTACATAAGACAACTGGGAACCAGCAGATTGCGAAAAGAGTTATATGGTAGAACATAAGCCTTTGACTGCGGTTGACATAAGAACAAATGATTCTAATTATTCGCTCAACTAATTCCGTCGGCAAAATTACTGATTTTTTTCGGAATCTCAATCAGCGTCATGCCAATATTTTGCTGGGTAATGGGTTTTGCGGGTTTTACGGGTTTTACGGGTTTTACGGGTTTTACGGGGTTTACGGGGTTTACGGGGTTTACGGGGTTTACGGGGTTTACGGGGTTTACGGGGTTTACGGGTTTTACGGGTTTCCCGGGGTTTTCAGGTTTTCCTGGTTTCTCGGGGTTTCCGGCTAAATGCAAAATGACACCGGCGGGTTGTGCCGGTGCCATTTGTTCCATTAGGTGTGTGAGAGTGAATCACTCGCCCTTTTCGAGCTTCTCCTTGAGTGCAGCGAGTTCGCTGATGTCGCCCAGGGTAGTCTTCTCGACGGTGGAAGCCACCACGGGTTCTTCGGGACGGTCGCCCTTGCGCTCGGTACGGCGAGCGGCCTTGCGTGCCTCGCGAGCCTCACCCTTCTGCTCATCCTCGAAGATGCGGCTGTGGGAGAGGATGATGCGCTTGGCATCCTTGTTGAACTCGATGACCTTGAACTGGAGCTTCTCGTCCTGCTGAGCCTGCGAGCCGTCTTCCTTGACGAGGTGCTTGGGCGTTGCAAAGCCCTCGACACCATAAGGCTGCAGGTTGATCACGGCGCCCTTGTCGAGCATCTCGGTGATCACACCGTCGTGGATGCTGCGCACAGTGAACACCGTCTCAAACACATCCCAAGGATTCTGCTCAAGCTGCTTGTGCCCAAGGCTCAGGCGGCGGTTCTCCTCGTCGATTTCGAGCACCAC
>JAFYCU010000215.1 GCA_017545095.1 Muribaculaceae bacterium
ATTTGTAATCCACCATACCCTCCACCATCCGCCGGTCGGGAGGCAACAGTCTGCCATCCCGACCTGGGATGATGGGCAGAGGATGTTTGTCAGTTCCTTTTATGGCTGTGTCATTTGACCACGATCACCGACTGCAGCACATCGCTGCCTTGCATCAGGCACACGACATACTGCCCTGCGGGAAGCGAGGCGGTGGAAAGCATCACTTCAACCGCACCGGCGGGCACCGCCGCCTCGAGTGGTGCGGCGCTGCCATTCACACTGATGATGCGCAGCGACATGCCCTGCGTGGCCGGGGTCGTGAGGCCGACGGTCAATTGGCCGTCGAACGGCACAGGCGACACCTGGCTGATGGCTGGGACTGATGACAGGTGCGCAACGGCAAAGTCCTCGCCGCCTCCGGTGTAGGTTACCTTCAGCACGCACCACTCGCCAGTCTCGCTGCGTGACACGGTCACCGTCTTGCCCTCATCGATCTTGTTCATCGACGTGTCGTACCACTCATAACGGGCAGGGGCCGACACGTTGGTCTCGGTGAGCGTGAAGCTGTCACCGGGTCCTTGGACGGCGTTGATGCCGGGAGGTACGATGTTGTTGTAGGGATTCTCCAGCACACGCACCACCTGGCCGTCGACGATATTTCCCGCCGTGTCGCGCAGCACGACATGGTAACGCCAGTCGGCGCCGTTGGTCAACGTGAGCGAGGAGTTGATGTCGCATGAAAGGGTCAGCGTATAGACGTGGTTCTGGTCGAGGTGCAGGTTGTTGAACGCTGCGTTGGCGTTCTGCACACGGTATTTGGCTGGATTCCCGCTCACTGCGGTCACCGACGTGTGGCTGCTGGCCGAGTCCATGGCCGCGCAAAGCGTGCTCGACAACTCAAAGAATGTCCTGAACGTGTTCGACAGCACCGTGCCGATGGAGTTCGCTTGGTCGGCCACGATGCCGATGCTGTAACGTCCCTCTTCCTTCACCGAAAGCGGGATGTCGAACTGGCAGCTCTTGGCCACATAGGGCATCATTCCGCCGCTCACCACCACCGACTTGCCGTCCCTTGGCCTGATTACCGACTTTTTCTGGAACGTGAGCTTGTATTCGGGCAGGTCGGGGTAATTCAGGCCTTCATCATTGATGAGCAGTTCATCACCCGGTTCACCCAACGTTGCGGTGAAGCGCACTGGCAGCACGTTGCCGCTTTGGTCATACAGCGTTTCCCAGTCATATTCCGTGCACCACTCATCAAGCACCGGGTAGCCCCACAGGCCAAACTCCTCGTCGGGTTCTTCATCCCACGCCCATTCAATGGTGACGATGGCACAGGTGTCGGGGGCTATCGCCGGGGTGGGGATGACTCCGATCAGGTGCGACGGGGCCGACCGGCTCATGATTTCTCTGTCAAGCACGGTGCCGCTGGGCGACACATGCACAAACAACGTCCTGTGATGAGGCAAGCTCACGGTGTCTCCGTTGTTGTGGATGCGCACATAGACGTACACCGGCTCTTCGGCAGTCAGCTTGACGGGCTCGCTCTCCTGATGTGTCAGGCCGTCGTTCTGGTTGCGCACCCAGATGTCGGGGCTGTCCCAGGTTTGCGTGGGCTGTGAGGCGACTGACGGACGGATATGGAGCCAGGGGTAACGCGGCGTGTGCGTCAGCCACAGGGAGTCTTTCAGTGACAGCGGATATGAGTCGATGCCTGGGTAGCCGGGAGTGTAAGGCCATGGGTGGCCCTCCATGTCGTAGTTGACCCGCATATACTGCGTGTAGGCCGAGTCAGAGACCTCGAACACCTCGCCGAATGTCAGGCTGCCGTCGCTGTTGAGGTCGCTCGATGCGGGCAATCCGCTCGAAAGGTCGCATTCGGCCAAGGCACTGAGCCAATAATAGCCGTAGCAGCTGTATTCCGGGTGGTCGGGATGCCGGTATGAGCTTGTCACCCCGCCGAGACCACCGGTGGATGTGACCAGCACAGTGTTGGGAGAGGTCATGACCATGGGCATCAGGAAGGAATAGTTGCAGTTGAACACCGTGCTCACGAAGTCGACATCGATGGCATTAATGTAATAATCACTCAGATATCCTCCACGAACATCTCCGACATCTCCGTAAAGACTCAGAATCATGTCAGCTTCTCCATTATAATCCATCGGGCCTGCGCCGCCTGTATAGAAGATGAATAGCTGGCGGAAATGGCCAGTCTCATCTCGGTCGGCCAATTGACGGAGAAGAGATTCAACATTAACTCTCGTCGCAGCCTCAACATTCTCGTCGATGCCGTCACCGTCAAGATCTTTGGGCATGGGGACCAGTTCAAAGTCTGAATTGTAAACCATACAGTTCTCGCTGCCGATAAACAGGTGGATATCCGAATCAAGGATGCCGTATTTCGTTGTGAGGATCTGATACATGGCGGCGCATTCGTTCCAGTTGCGGTAGATGGGAGTGCTTATGCCGTGGTCGTACGAGGACATGCCCGTGCCGATGATGATAACCTTGGTGTCGTGGGCTGATGCTCCGGGACTCATCATGGGTGCGTTGAAATGTGAGGTCACCGACTGCGGCAGCACATGGAAGTCCGACAGGGTGAACGTTACATTCAGTTCAACGGGTGCGAACGTGACATTGCGTGGCGGAAGCTGACCTGGGTAGTTCAGCACTACCAGGCTGTCGTGGGTCGAAACGGTCTTTGGGATGTAACTGTAACTGCATTCGTGCGCCCACCCCCAGTCGGGATGCTCGTCAACAAACAGGAGCCATTTGTCCACTTCGGTGTCGGTGGCCCAAGCCTGGGTGGGCGGCGTGGTGATGGGGCAGCGCACGCTGTCGTTGATGACGGCATTCACTGTCGCGGAGTAGAAGTTGACTCCGCTGTTGTCCTGCCGCCGGTTCTTGACCAGCTGCAGGGCCTGGGCGTCGCTGATGGCGACGGCGGCTGCTCCGCTGCGGGAGAACACGCCGTCGTAAACACCGTAGTCGCCGCCGTCGACGGTGACCACGTAGCCGTCGCCCGTCCCCGTGACGGGGATGGTGACGGTGGAGCTTGTCGCGCTCACCGCAACGGTGTCGCCTGAAGGCGCGGTGAGCTTGACGCGATACGATGCGTAGTGCGTCGCATCGAGGGTAACTTGAAGCTGGCCAGCAATGGTGCTGAAAACTGCTTCAGGGGCTGCACCACTGAGGTGTGCTTCATGAGAATGGGTCAGAGCGACTCGCCCCGCATCCTCTTGGTTTCTGGACTGTCCCCACATGACAGGGAAGACAGCAAAAATCATCATCAAAAAGAATAGAATCTTGTTCATTTTGACAGCTTTTAAAGGGTGGAGCAATAAGAAATTACACCACAAAGGTAGAGTGCCGACCCTATCAACACCAAATTTTTTCAAAGAAAAATCATCATCCACAAGAATCTGCAAATCAACATAGTACGCACCCTTAAAACAAGAAAAATGAGCAAACAGAATTACCACCCTGTCAACAAGCAAAACTTGCATACATAAATATGCTCATTTCTACATATCCAAATACCAAGCAGATTGCTACCTTAACCCAGCATCTCGATTGTTGCAGTGGGCAACACTTGAACAGGGGTAACACACGCCTAATTCTCTCGTTGAATGCTCGAGCTTTTGGACCCACCCTGTCAACAGAGAGATGAGGAAAGTGGCATGAAAACCACCGTAAGTCACTGGCAACAAGCATCTTGCAAGGGGTGTGGTGGCGGATTCAAATCTTCAGGCTGTCAACAAGGCCTATTTTGACTGCGCTGGGCAAGAGGTGTGGGCCAACCGAGCCGCCACGAACGACGGTTCCACAGAGGCACTGCAAGGAATGGGGGATGCGGGGCGGGAGAATGCTTCAGGCGAAGGCCAGCTCTTGCAGGTGCTGGTCGAAGGTCTTGCCCTGGCAGCCGAGTTTCTCCATAATCCTGAAACGCACCGACGAGGCCGACCGTTCGGTATAGCCCAGCAGCAGGGCGATGAGCGCGTTCGGAACACGGATGCAATCCAGACACATGAGTCTCTTTTCCTTTTCGTTGACGATAATACCCGAACTGGCCATACGGGTGAATGCATCGGGATAAGTGTCGTCGATGTAGGCATCGAGTTCTTTCCAGAACGAAGGTGGTAATTTTATCGACATGATTGAAGTTGACTCGTCTTTTTGTGTTTCGAGCACATACTTCAGCAGCGAAGACCCTCGCTTTCCCGAGTAGATGACAGAATTGAACACGGTGTCGACAAGATGGAGCAACGCCTGGCGGTGCTGCAGCTCGGCATTTGAGTCATGTGCGACTTCGACATCTTTCGCACCTCCTTCAACGGCATCCGTTTCTTTGTTTTCACCTGTTTCAGCAGGTTGAGCCAGTTGCTCGCGAAGCTCGCCCAGCTGCTGTTGGGCTTTGTGTAACGCCTCTTGCTCATCGGCGAGTTGGCTCGAAACATCCTGAAAACGGCGATAGCCCATGGCAAATACACTGCCGCCAGCAAGCAGGATGAGTGCAATCATCAGAACAAGTCCTGCATTGACGTGCGATAGTTCATGATTCACGTCTTCCAGCTGCTTTTTCTCTTGGTTGTACTCAATCTGTTGCAAATCATGCCGCAGTTTGCGTGCGATGGCCTGGCTGGCGACATCATCGGCATTCCGCGCGTTGGTCGCGCTCGACTTGTAATCGTTCGACTGCAGGTCGAGCAGCTCCATTGTTCGGTACCGCAGTATGCTGTCGCGCACATGTGTGGGGGGTGGAGCCATCTGGAACAAGAGTCGCGCCGAGTCGATGTTGCCCAAATGGCAGAACGATTGGGAAGCGTAGTAGTAGCACGACTCCAATTCGCGCAGCTTGGGGCCATATTTGGCGACTTGGACTGCATACGTCTTAGCCTTTTCCCAATCTTGCAGACGATGATACATACCGGCCAATGATTCCAGATTCCTGAAATATTCAGCCTCGTCACCAGCGGCTTTGGCCATTTCCATTGCTTGCTCGGCATAGTGCACTGCGCTGTCGGCATTGTTGGTGCGATACACCATTCCGAGAAATGTCGTGCATTTCATTAAATAAAAATCGTTGTGGCAGAGCGTGAACTCGGCAATGGCTGTGCGATAGTTGCTGATAGTTACATCTTGTCTGATGTACTGTCCGTTGTATAAATTAGCAATACGCATTTTCAAATACCCCCGGTTGTAGTGGTCGTCGGGGCGGGCGTATTGCTCGGCCTGTTTGTAGTGGCACATGGCCTGGTCGGGGTGTTCGAGTTCCTCGGCCACGGTGCCGCGGTAGATCATGGCGCGGATGCGGCGGTCGTAGGGGCCGCTGTGCTGGTAGTAACGCCAGGCGCGGGTGATGTCGGTGCTGTCGGTGGCTCGCACATAGGCTTTGTATCGAGCCTGCGCGGCGAGCAGTGCGCGGTAGGCGCGGCACGGCTCGTCGAGGGCGGTGGTGTCGACGGCGAGCAGCTGTGCCAGCGCGCTGTCGGGATTCGTGGCGATGAGCGAGTCGAGGGCGATGAGCGCACGCTCGCCCTCACTGGACTCGTGGCGGCAGCCTGGCAGCATGGTCAGCAGCACAAGGACCTAGAATAGATTTGCAATCGCTTTCATTCTGGCCGCAAAATTAGCACATCTACGCGAATCGTGCAAGAAATAGAGAAAAAATCAAACAACGTCATGAATGGGCAATGGATAATGGACAATTGACAATGGATAATTGATAATGGAAAAGCAAAATTGATGTCAGGAATGAAGCAATCAAGGGAAAATTGTCACACCATGCAGCCCCACCGTTTCGGCTATCAGCCGCATCACGATGCGGCTCTACGGGTCTCGGGCAAAAAAAAACCTCTTTCATGAACTTTTTAAGGCAGAAGAACATAAGGACACAAGATTTTGATTTCGACAGCAATGCTTGTGTTTCCTATGTCCTACCATATAACTAATTTCGCAATCTGTTGGTTCTCAGTTATCTTATGTAATGATGCAAGTGGACTCATAACTCGCCACTCATGACTCGTCATTTGCCTTGCACTTATGACTTTTAATTCCTTAATTGACAAAGAGTTGCAATTGCCATTGATAGTCCTTCATTGTCCTTCATAGTCTGATAACCTGAGCTTCGGCCATCAGCCGCACCGGGGTGCGGCTCTACAGGTCCGCGGTGTTCCGGGGTTATGCGGTCAAATGGCAGAAATGCCTCTGTAAGAGGCTACTTTGGCTACAACCATTGGCTCTTGTGTGGCCTCCTCCAGAGGCGTTGCGGTTGTTTTCCCCCCAACCCCTGGGCCACCGCCGGTGACCCAGGGCTACTCAGATATTGCCCTGCCGGGCAATTATATAAAAAATCAGATAAATTATAACAATCCGTAGTTTCTTAATTTTGACGCAACCACGTTTTCACCGTTGCGCTCAGCACGTCACATCTTCGCCAGCCAGAAAGGTGCGGGCGATGATGGGCGTGGTGTAGGCATAGGGGATGAAGTCAAGGCTTGGTATGGGCTTGGTGATAAAGAAGTTGGCCACTTTGCCCACGGCTATGGAGCCGTAGTCGGCACTGAGTCCCATGGCGGCGGCTCCGTTGATGGTGGCCGCGTTGAAGGCCTCGGCGGGCAGCAGGCGCATCTTGATGCATGCCAGCGACACCACAAACTTCATGTCGCCGCTGGGTGTGGAGCCGGGGTTGTAGTCGCTGGCTATGGCCATGGCCAGTCCGGCATCGATCATCTTACGGCCAGGAGCGAAAGGCATGTTCAGGAAGAACGACGTGCCGGGCAGTGCGGTGGGCATGGTGCCGGTGCCGCGCAGCAGGGCGATGTCGTCGTCGGTCATGCTTTCGAGGTGATCCACCGATAGGGCTTGGTGCTTCACCGCCACCTCTACCCCACCCGACGGCGCGAGTTCCTGCCCGTGGATTTTGCCGCGCATGCCGTGTTGGAGTCCGGCCTCAAGGATGCGTCCGGTCTCCTCGGGGGTGAAGAACCCCTGGTCGCAGAACACATCGACAAAGTCGGCCAGACCCTCGGCGGCCACGGCAGGAATCATCTCGTTCACCACCAGGTCCACATAGTCGGCCTGTCGGCCGGCATATTCGCGTCCCACGGCATGAGCACCCAGAAAAGTACTCATCACGCGCAGGCGTGTGCTTTCCTGAATGCGTGCGATGACGCGAAGCATCTTCAGCTCGTCCTGAGTGTTGAGGCCGTAGCCACTCTTGATTTCGATGGCTCCGGTGCCCTTGGCGATGACTTCGCGTACACGTTCCATAGCTTGCTCATAGAGCGCATCCTCGGTCAGCTCGTGCAGGCGGTCGGCGCTGTTGAGGATGCCGCCGCCACGGCGGGCAATCTCGGCATAGGACAGACCGTTGATTTTGTCCACAAACTCCTGTTCGCGGCTTCCGGCATACACGATGTGGGTGTGCGCGTCGCACCAGCTGGGCATCACGGTGCCTTGCCGGGCATCCACCATCACGTCGGCCTGGGTGGGTGCGGGGCGGTTGGCCATGGTGTCGAAGTCGGTGAACACCCCGTCCTCGGCCAGCAGCCAGGCATCGTGGAGGGCATCGAACTGCTTCATCTCGTCGCCCGCCTTGCGCAGTGTGCCACCGCCGTCGATGCCGGCGAGGGTGGCGATGTTGTTGACCAGCAGTTTCATCGGCGCAGGAATTGGATGGCGGCCTCGATGTGGGGATACATCACATCGTCGTCACCGATAAACGGCACCACCTTGCGGAACTCGCTGTGCAGCTGCTCAATGGCCGGCGATGACTTGAGCGGCCGGCGGAACTCCAGTGCCTGGGCGGCATTGAACAACTCGATGGCCAGCACACGCTCGGTGTTGAACACCACCTTATAGAGCTTGATGGCAGCGTTAGCACCCATGCTCACGAGGTCTTCCTGGTCTTGGCACGATGGGATGCTGTCGGTGCTCGACGGCATGGCCAGGCTCTTGTTCAGGCTCACCACGCTGGCGGCGGTGTATTGTGTGATCATGAAGCCGCTGTTCAGACCCGGGTTGGCCACAAGGAAATCGGGCAGGCCGCGCGTGCCGCTCACCAGGCGGTAGATGCGACGCTCGCTGATGTTGGCCAACTCGCTTAGGGCCTGGGCGAGGAAGTCCATGGGCAGGGCGATGGGCTCGCCGTGGAAGTTGCCGGCACTGATGATGAGGTCCTCGTCAGGGCACACAGTGGGGTTGTCGGTGGCACTGTTGATTTCAGTGTCGATGACCGATTTCACATAGCGGATGGTGTCCTTCACCGCGCCATGCACCTGCGGCATGCAGCGGAACGAGTAGGGATCCTGCACGTGGGTCTTGTTTTGCTTGATGAGCTCGCTGCCCTGAAGCAGTTCCTTGATGCGCGCTGCGGTGTCGAGCTGCCCCTGGTGGGGACGCACACGGTGCACGGCCTCGGTGAACGGCTCGATGCGGCCGTCATAGGCCTCGAGCGACATCGTGCCGATGGTGTCGGCCCACGCGCTGAGCCGCTCAGCCTTCAGCAGTGCCCACACGGCAAACGCACTCATGTTTTGTGTGCCGTTGAGCAGTGCCAGACCTTCCTTGCTGGCCAGCTGGATGGGTTGCCAGCCCTTGCGGCGCAGCAGTTCGGCACCGGTGATGACCTCTCCATTCAGCTCTACCTCGCCCAGCCCCACCAAGGGCAGGCACAGGTGAGCCAGTGGCACCAGGTCGCCCGAGGCGCCCAGCGAACCCTGACGATAGACCACCGGGCACACACCCTCGTTGAAGAAGTCGATGAGACGTTCCACGGTGTCGAGTTTGCAGCCCGAGTAGCCATAACTGAGCGACTGCACCTTGAGGAGCAGCATGATGCGCACAATCTCGTTGGGCACACGCTCGCCCACACCGCAGGCGTGCGACTTCATCAGGTTGATTTGCAGCTGCGAGAGCTGGTCCTGGCTCACGCTCACGCGGCACAGCGAGCCAAAGCCCGTGGTCACGCCATAGACCGGCACCGGGCTGGATGCGATTTTCTCGTCGAGATACTGCCGGCAGCGCACAATGCGCTCGCGCGCATCGGCACTCAGCGCCAGATGGATGTTGTTCTTGATAATTTCGCCCACGCGCTCGATGGTGAGATGCTGGGCACTGATTTCATGTGTCATGCTATCGTTTATGTTAATGAATTGATTGTCAATCTGTTTTTTCAGAGTAAAACACCTTTCCATAGGAATTTATGAGGTGACTCGCCTTTTTCACAAGGGAATTTCACCCTGTCGGTTCCTTTTCCCGAGGGAATTTTCACTGCAAAGGTACAACATATTTGGCAAAGAGCGTGTGTCTTTGGTTGAAAAATTGGCTTGGCTTTCCCATAACAGCGAGCATAACAGCGTGCTGGTGCGGAGCGTTCATTCAAACTGTGTCAACAATTGCATTCGTTATGACAGAAGTTCGAAAAAACACACCACACACAAAAACTCTCAATAAAATTGCGTAATAGCTTTTGTTTTGTTGCATTTGCGGTGGTTTTTGTTGCGGATGCGTTTTCGAATTGTGTGAATGAACTTATTCAAGTTTCGCAAGTAGATTTTTTTGCACAAGAGCAGTCGTGCTCGTTGGTGGTCGAAGACCACAACAAGGCCACGGCCTTGAATTATCTGAAACCTGAAGGTGTATCAAAACTATGGAACAATGACAGCGCTTGCC
>JAFYCU010000216.1 GCA_017545095.1 Muribaculaceae bacterium
AGGCCGAATCATGGAGAGCCGCACCCTGGTGCGGCTGATGGCCGAGACAGTGCCGAAACCAACGCAAACCGCTGGCGCAAACGAAGTTACAAACCACCGCATGCAGCGGTTTCACAGCGGGACGGAAGTGTGTTCACGCGTTCACACCGTGAACACCGTGAACACCGCAGCTTTTAGCTCGCAGCTAAAAAAATGGCAACTACCGCGAAGTTGTCCCCAATGTAGATTAGCCTCAAAACAGTTGTGTCAAGCATAAAATGCGAAGCATTTTAGCTGCTCCCCTAAGATGGGGGAGCTGTCACGAAGTGACTGAGGAGTATGATGTTACGCACGTTTTTGATGTCAATGCAATTGACTCGGCAGGACATACTCCCCCCGACCCCCTCTAACTTGGAGGGGGAGCTATAGATACAACACTTGCGGGGGACAACTGCTGGGTAATTGCCAAAAAAAATTGTGCATTATTCATTGCGCATTGTGCATTATTTTGTACCTTTGCAGATTAAACTGTTTTGCTAAATCGTTTCGCATGAAAGTAAAGATACATCACGAGGGCAAGAACATCATTTTCGTGGTTCTTTTCATCCTGGTGGCCATTAACTTGATGGCCTACTACTTTATCGAGTACAAACCCATCCCGATAGCGATGATTGTTATCTCGGTGGTGCTGTTTGCACTGGTGCTCAACTTTTTCCGCCTGCCACGACGCCACTTCAAGGGCAACAACGACGGCCATGTGGTGGTGTCGAGCGTCGATGGCACCGTGGTGGCCCTCGAGGAGGTGTATGAGGACGAGTACCTGCACCGCAACGTGATCCAGCTCTCGGTGTTCATGACCGTGTTCAACGTGCATGCCAACTGGGTGCCGGTGGCCGGCAAGGTGGAATATGTGAAGCACCACTCTGGCCGGTTCATGGCGGCGAACCTGCCCAAGTCGAGCACCGACAACGAGCGTTCGACAGTGGTGATTCGCACCCCCGGCGGCGACGAGATTCTCGTGCGCCAGATTGCCGGTGCCATCGCCCGACGCATCGTCACCTACATCGAGCCGGGCGAGAACGTCAACATCAGCGACTTCATCGGTTTCATCAAGTTCGGCTCACGCGTCGACATCTTCCTGCCGCTCGACACCGAGATCTGCGTCAAACTCGGCGACAAAACCTGGGGCGGCGAAACCCAAGTGGCCCGTCTGGCAAGAGGCAAGGATGATGTGAAAGCCCAGGATTCAATGAAAGTATGACCCTTGTCAAGAACAAAAGGAAACCAAGAGGTGTAACTAACACTCCATTCTGTTGATAATAGCCAAAAGACGTTTGTTTTATATCGTATTTCACGCTTAACGACCATGCTAAAATCAATCAAAAACAATATCCCCAATGCGGTCACTTGCCTGAACCTGATATGCGGCACGCTGGCTGTGGTGGCGGCTTTCCGTTGCCAAGAGACCCTTATGTGGGGAATGAAGGGCTATCAGGTGGCCTTCCTGCTCATCGCGCTGGGTGCTGTGGCCGACTTCTGCGACGGCTTGGTGGCGCGTGCGCTGCACGCCGCGAGCGGCATAGGCCGCGAGCTGGACTCGCTCAGCGACCTGGTATCCTTCGGGCTGGCTCCGGCCATGGTGGTCTACAACTTGGTTAACACCGCTTACCCTGGCTCGCCGTGGTGCTTAGTCACGGTGATGATTCCATTGTGCGGGGCATTGCGTCTGGCTCGGTTCAACGTCGACACCGAGCAGACGACCACCTTCAAGGGAATGCCCATCCCTGCCAACGCCATCTTCTGGATAGGCTATGCGGCGGGACTGACATCGTTTATGCCGCCACTGTGGGGGGTGGTGGCCATGGTGCTGTTGTTCCCATTGCTCATGGTGACATCGTGGCGGATGTTCTCGTTCAAGATGCATGGTTTCGGCCTGCGCGAGAGTTGGGCACAGTTTTTGCTAATCATAGCGGCAGTTGCGCTCATAGCCAGTTGCGGCCTGGTGGGACTGAAGTACACCATCTATGCCTATGTGGCGCTCTCGGCGGCAAAGAACTTGGTTGAGCGCGGCAGCAGTTGTGATAGCAAGAATAACGTTAATGATGTGTAAAATAAAGAGAAGACATAAGAACATAAGCCCTTGACTGCGGTTGACATAAGAACATAAGCAAGATTATAAGGGTTAAGTAAAGAAGGGATGAACAGAACCCCTTAACACTTATTTCTTGACACTCCTCAAATTATGTCTCTGATAAGTACAGTGGTGCTCTTTACTAAATTGATTTTTTGATTACAAAACCGATAATTGAGTCCAATGTTTAAGTTACTGCTACTCATCATCCTATTCATCGTCTTCTTCCCCATTGTAAAGATGTGGCTGCTCATGCGTCGTGCGCGCAACAACATGCGCGAGGCCTTAGACCAAGCGCGCCGGCACGCTGGCGAGCAGGAAGCCACGCGTGGCCGCTCCACACAGTCGAGCGACTACGATGGCGTGGGGGAATATGCCGAATTTGAGGAAGTGAGCGGAGCCACACGTGAGCCGGAGCCTCAACAACCGGCCAGCACCACCGCCAACGAGCAGCAGGTGATAGATGCCGAGTTTGAAGATATATAGGACAAGTCTGTTGGTGCTAAAACAATCAGACATAAGGACATAAGCCTTTGACATCGGTTGACATAAGCACATAAACAAGGATTCATTACCAATGAAATAGTTTTCATAAATTCCCTACAATGATGAAAAAGACATTACCTTTGATAGTTGCGCTAACTGCTGTGCTCATCGTGGCCATCGCCTCGTGCAGCCGCACGTCGCCATTGGAAAAAAGCATCAAGCAGGCCCTGGTGCAACAAGACACCACGCAGGAGCGTATCGACTCGCTGTGCAGCATCATCGCCAGTGCGCCCGACCGCTACAAAGCCTACATCACCGAGGGCGGCGAGGTGAACGTGGCCGCCCTGGGCGAGCTTATTGAGCAGGTGGGCAACAGCCTGCGGCCGCCCATGCACTGGAACGTGGCGCGCTACGGCCTGCGGCAGCTGTCGCTCACCATCTACTTCGAGCGCAGCGGCTCGATGGTGCCTTACGACGCCCCCGGCG
This sequence comes from Muribaculaceae bacterium, assembly GCA_017545095.1. Next base: position 3,083 of record JAFYCU010000216.1, read on the forward strand.
GACGCGGACAGCTCAAAAAAGCCGTCAACGACCTGATCAACTTCTTCCCCGACGGCGAGCGCACCACCATCAACATCGTGAACGATGGCATCTATCCCTATCAAGGCACCATCGACAGTTTTCTGCAAGACCGCAACATCTACGCCACCACGCAGGGCGTGGGCAACGCCTCGTTCACCGACTTCCAGAAGATTTTCACCGACATCCTCAAAGCGCAGCAACCGGGCAATGTGAGCGTGGTGGTGAGCGACCTGATTTACTCGCCGGCCGACACACGCGACGTGAGCCTTGACAAAATCTTCAACGAGGAGAACAGCCTGGCCACGCGCATCTTCAAGCAATACAAGGGCAAGTCGATCATCGTGCACCAGCTCATGGGCGACTATCAAGGCAAGTACTACCCCTACAACGGCCAACCGGTGAACTACCGCGGCCAGCGGCCGTTCTACTTAGTGATGATTGCCGACAGCAAGGTGATGGATGCTATGGCCGCCGACTCGCGATTCGCACAATTTATGCACCCCGCCGGAGCCGTGAACAGCTACCGCTTCAACCAAGCCGAGCAGGGCGTGGACTACTGCGTGGTGCCCGACTGGAAGGAGAATGCCGGCCGATTCCGCATCGACCACCGCGACCCGTCGCACCTAATCAAATGCGATGGCGACAAGACCACCGGCGTGCTGTGCCTGAGCGTGGCCGCCAACCTGAGCGGCTTGCAAAAAGACGCTCGTTTCCTGGCCGATGCCCAGAACTACCAGCTGCGCTCGATGAGCGGATTCCAACTCAAGGTGACACCCATCACCCCCGACATGATCACCGGCAACAACAAGGCATACCTCGAAGGCAAGACACACCTGCTCACCTTCACGGGCAAGATGGAGGGGCCACGCGACGAAATCACCGTGACGCTGGCCAACGAGTTCCCGGCATGGATTGCCCGCTCGTCGGCCACCAGCGATGTGAACCCCTCGGCCCCCGACTTCGCCACCACCACGCTGGGACTGAAGGAATTCCTGGGCGGCATTGCCAGCGCATTCGGCAACGGCGGCAACTACACCACCATCAGCCTCAAATTGGAGAAGTAAGAACCGAGAACCAAGAACCGAGAACCAATCCCCCTCCTTTAGGAGGGGTTAGGGGAGGCCTTGAGGCTCTTTACTCGTCACTCATCACCCATCACTCAAAATAAAACATTTGCAATGAAACAGCAACACTTAGTTTACCTCATTTGGGGTATTGCGGTCACCGCGCTATTCTTTGTATTCCGCGTCACGGCCTACGAAAGCATCTACTCGGTGCAGGGGTTCAGCGACCAATTCTACAATGCCGACCTCTACGACATGATTCCGCTCATCACCATCGCCGTGCCCTGGGCGGCCGCCGCCATCTACTACTATGCCATCAACTCGGTGCGTTTCGACCGTTGGTATCACTGGATGGTGGTGCTTGCAGTGGTGATGGTGGTAACACCCGTGATAGGATATCTTGTCAATAGCAACAAATTCGATGAACTGGGCGTGAGCTATGTGGCCGAGTCGATCACCTTCGAGCTGGTGAACATGCTTTGGGCCGCGCTGCTCTACATCGTGGCCTCGTTCTCCATCCGCTGGTGGAGCACCAACTGCCGCCACACCCCCATCCCGCAGTAATGAGGGAAAAGCAAGCCGCAGGACGGAATATCTGCCAAAACCTATTTGCAGATTAAATAATTGTGACTACCTTTGCCGATTGAAAACAGGGTAAAGCACCTAGGCCGCGCATTGCGCCACTTGACCCTTATTCACTCGTTTACTTATTTACTTAACAATATGCGTCTATTTTTATTAGCTATTGGCGGCACGGGGTCGCGTGTGCTCAAGTCGCTGCTCATGCTCTCGGCAGCCGGTGTGCGTCCCATGGACGAAGACGGGCATCCCATCCCCAATTTGGAGATTGTGCCCATGATCATCGACCCGCACAAGAGCAACGAGGACCTGAAACGCACCGAGGCCCTGCTCACCAACTACCGCGCCATCCGCAACAAGCTCTACGGCAACCAGACCAACGTGGACGGCTTCTTTGCCAACCGCATCGTCACCCTGCGCGAAATCATGAGCGACAGCACCATACAAATCAGCGACACCTTCATCTTCAACCTCAACGCTGTGGAGCGCGAGAAATTCCGCGACTTCATTGGCTACGACACCATGAACGAGGCCAACCAGGCCCTCACCTCGCTGCTCTTTGCCGACTATCAGCTTGAGAACAAGATGAACATTGGCTTTGTGGGTTCGCCCAACATTGGCAGTGTGGCGCTGAACGAAATCAAGGACAGCGACGAGTTCAAGGCCCTGGCCAACGTGTTCCAGGCTGGCGACCGCATCTTCTTCGTCAGCTCCATCTTTGGTGGCACCGGGGCCGCCGGATTCCCCATCATGGTGAAAAACATCCGCCAGGCCAAGAACCTCGACATCAACAACCGCGACGTGCTCATGCGAGCCCCCATTGGCGGAGTGACCGTGCTGCCCTACTTCAACATCGAGCACAACGAGGACCACCGCATCGACAAGGCCGACTTCATCGTCAAGACGCAGAGCGCACTCTACTACTACAAAGAGACGCTCACCAGCCAGAACGACAGCGAACTGAATGCCATCTTCTATGTGGGCGACCAGGAGGTGTCGAAACCCTATGCTTACGACCCCGGCGAGCACGGACAGCGCAATAAGGCACACCTCATCGAGCTGGTGAGTGCACTGGCTCCGCTCAAGTTTGCCGGTATCGCCGACAACCGCCTCACCGACCAGGACGGCAACCCGCTCAAGACGTTGGCCTATGAGTTTGCACTCGAGAAAGACGAGCGCAACGTCGATTTCCTCACCTTTGGAGCCAGCACACGCCGACTCATCTACGAACCCATGGTCAAGTTCCACCTGCTGTTCCTCTACTTGCAGACGGGCTTCAAGGGCATGATTGGCCAAGGCTTCACCGAGGATGCGCCCAAAATCAAGAGCGACTTCACCACCTCGCAATTCTACCGCACGCTCACCGACCAGTTCCTGCGTGCCTATGCCGACTGGCTCACCGAGATGCACGACAACAACCGCAGCGTGCAGCTGTTCACCATGGGCGAGCGCGACATGAGCCGCGCCATCCACGGCGTGAACACCCGCAAAGGACTCATGGGCATAGGGCACAAGACACTCGACAACAACGCCATCAAGAGCGAGATGAACCGCCTGAGCCGCGACAGCAACTACACCGCACGCACCGTGGAGTTCAAGCTCCTCGACCTCTTCAATCGCGCCGCCACCACCCTGGTGCGCGACCGATATGAAAACATCAACTGACAAAAGTCATCCCTAATTAACTTCATTGACTAAAAAACATCTCAGCTAACAAGTATGCGAATCAAACTGTATCAATTAGCCGCAATGCTCTTGGCCATTCCCAGTTTATGCCTTGCACACCCCGTGCCAAGCACCGACACGGTGAAAGTGATTAATCACCCCAACCGCGTGACCATCACACAACGCGACAACGAGGTGCTGCTTGACGTGAAAGGCAGCGACAGCGACAAGAACTACAGATATGAATATCGCCTAAAACGTAATGCCGACGGCACCATCCAGAGCGAACAGAACGAAAGCCGAAGCGTGGAGTTCAAGAACCCTTTCAAGAAACGCGATTCCATCAACACCAAGCCACACATAGAAGTTTTCTTGAGTGGCATTTACCTGGGTTGGGGTAGACATAGCGTTGAGAGTGGACACCAAGATGCCATCAAGAAATCGATGTCGGAAGGTGGTATCCTAAACCTTATCGGTGCAGGGTTGGTGTTCAACAAGAGCCGCTCGCGACTGTCGATTGGAATGGGCTTCAATTGGTCGAACTACAGCCTGCACGAAGGTCACTTCTGGGACCGCGACAACAATGGTGTGGTGGGACTGAAGACCACCACCGAAACGGGTGCAAGCAGTTTCAGTAACCACAACGCCACGCTGTCGCTGCGGTCGATGCAGTTTCCACTCCTGTTCAAGCAGAGTTTAGGCAAGAATTGGGACATCACAGCCGGTGCCGTTCTCAACTGGAACTTTTTTGCTGACTACACCAACACCTACCGCATCGAAAATAGCGACTACAACGTCACCACACGTGGCTTGCATCAACGCAAGGTGTCGTGCGACTTCATCGGCATGCTCACCTGGCACGGCTTGGGTGCCTATTTCCGCTACGCTCCAAAGTCGGTGTTTGACAAGGATTTCGGTCCCGAGATGAAGAACCGTTGGACATTGGGCGTTGTTGTGGGCCTGTGGTGAGTGTTAAGTTTGCGACATACATCATCCACCAATTACCAACCCGATCAGAGCATTTCAGCCAACAAATTGAACATCACATATTCATGACAACATGAGCAACATACTATCATACAACAACAAGACCTCGCGCAACGGCGATGAAGACTGGATTGGCATCGACCCCTATGGCGACGACGAAATCCAGCAAATCAAGGATCCCGATGGCGGCCTGTCGCGCAACCCGCGCACGGCCATTCCCAGCCCGTTTGCACAGCTCGACTTGGTGAAGAACGCCTTTGCCGCTCTGAGCAACCCCCGCCTGCGCGGGGCTGCGATGAACGAGCGACTGGTGTCGAACGCCCTGGATGTGGCTCAGCTCCTGTTCGACTACGAGAACCACAAGGACTACGTGCGCATCGTGCGGTGGAACCGCGACGAGCAACTGGCCCAACTGGAGCAGAACCCGCGCCACAAGCTCTACGGCGAGACGCTCAAGCTCTTCTTGGCCTCCGACAAGGTTTACAACTTCGACGACCTGCACGACTGGTACATCCTGATGTGCGGCAGCCAGGTGATTGGCGGCACATCGCCAGCCTCGCTGGTCATTGCCGCGCCCGTGAGCGCACCCATCGAGGCCGTGAAAGTGGAGCAAGGCGTGACGCTATTCTCCACCGACCGCCCACTTTGGCAACGCGACGAGGAGTTTGTCTATTACCTGTTTCTGCTCTTCAACGCCTATCCCGTGCTGCGGCTCAAGGTGGGAACGGTGTATAGCTACATGACCAACAACCTACCCATGATTGAGCGTGAGCGGCCCGAGCTTTACCGCCGCATCACCCAGGTGATACCCAACCCCATCGCCCTCGACGAGGAGCGTGCCTCGGTGGTGCGCGACACGCTCGAGCATGCCTACGACCCCTTTGACGGAGCCACCGACGTGAGTGTGCTCGGTGCGCGGTTCTTCCACAAGCGCGTTGTCGACATCCGCACCTGCGCCGCCGACAGCGACTTTGTGATCCAGCCCACCATGCCGCAGCAGCCCGGAAAAACCATGCCCCTGGTGCTGCGTTCAGGCTTCAACGGCAGCGTGGACCACTACCGCTACATCGACAAGGAGTGGGACAGCGCCACCGAGGTGCTCGCCGGTTCCACCCCCATCGAGCAACGCAAGCTGCCCGACACCAGCATCCAATACCCCTTCCTCACCACCGCCGACCTGCTGGGCGAGAACATTATCCGCCTGAGCAACGCCATCGACAGCGACCACTTCTTCAACGGCAACCTGCGCGGCAAGGATTTGGAGCCGTCGCGCGGCTACCTGCTGCCCCTCAAGCCGGAGTTTTTCCGCTGGTTCCATGCCGACGACCTCAAGGGACACGTGTCGGGACGCAACATGGTCGACATCGACGAGGGTGCCGACGGCAGTGTCACCGTCACATTGCGCATCCCGGTCAAGAAACGCTTCATCGAGCTTACACGGCGCTATGTGCACACCACCGACTACACCTGGACCTTCGACGAGCGTCGAGGCACCGGCCGGGTGGTGGATGCCATCATGAGTGCGGCGGTGTTCCCGTTTGTGCGCACCGGCCGCAACGACGACTACACCGTGCAACTGTTCACCATGCTGGGCGATGGCACGGCGAGCCTGCGCTTCCTGCGCGACGGCGCCGATGCCTCGCAGGTGAAGGTGACACAAAAGCAACGTGCACACACGGTCTACACCACCGAATACTACGACATCGACGGCACATGGGACTACGCCGAAGCCACCGTGCAGAACGACCTGGGCACATTCACAGGCATCGTGCTGCCCATGTGGCAACCCTATACGCCATCGGCCCGTGAGCTGATTTTCGCCGTCGATTTCGGCACCAGCAACACCCACGTGGAGTGGGCCGAACGGGGGCAGACCAGCCAGCCGCTCACCTTTGCCCACGGCTCAGCACAGGTGCTGGTGGCCTCGCTGCTGCGTCAGGGCGGCCTCGACATCGCCGAGCAGCTGCAGCGCATCGAGTTCCTGCCGCACGACATCGACGATGTGTACGGCTTCCCGCTGCGGTCGGCCCTAGCCAACAACACAGGCAGCGACGGCGGCAAACGGCTGTTCCACGACGTGAACATACCGTTCCTCTATGAGCGCAAGTTCTTCGATGGCTACGATGTGACCACGGGACTAAAATGGATGGGCGACAACCAGCTGGCCAAGGAATTCCTGCGCGAGCTCACCCTGCTCATCAAGGCCAAAGCCCTGCTCGAGAATGTGGAGTTGAGCCGCGTGCACGTGGTGTATTTCTACCCGGTGAGCATGAGCGGCAGCGACCGGCGCAAGCTGGAGGACACCTGGCAGGAGCTCTTCCGCACCTACATAGGCGGCGAAGAGCCCAACCTGCAGTCCTACCCCGAATCGGTGGCCCCGGCCTTCTACTACAAGGGAGCCGACGTCACCGGGTCGAGCTATGTGTCGATCGACATTGGCGGTGGCACCAGCGACACCGTCATCTACCAGCCCTCGGAGGACCGCATGCACAGCGTGCCGGTGGCCATCAGTTCGTTCCGCTTTGCCGGTAACGCCATCTTTGGCGATGCCTTTGGCCAGTGCGATGCCGACACCAACCCCCTGCTGCAGCACTACACGCGCTACTTCGGACAACTGATTCAAAACGACCGCACCACCAACATTGCGTACCTCACGAGTATCATGCAAGACATCATGCGCGGCAAGCGCAGCGAAGACATCAATGCTTTCCTGTTCTCGATCGAGAACGTGGAAGAGCTGCGCGACTTGCGTGAAATCGACCGCAACCTCTACAGCTACAACCAGCTGCTGCGCAACGATGGGCAACGCAAACTCGTGTTCATGTATTTCTACTCGGCCATCATCTACTATATCGCCCGCGCCATGCATGCCCGGCAGATGGTGATGCCCAAGCAAATCTACTTCAGCGGCACTGGGTCCAAGATTCTGAACATCGTGGGCAGCCTGAGCCAGGTGACCGAGCTCACACAGACCATCTTCGAACGCGTGTTCGGACAAAAGTATGCCGAGCGCTTCGAAATAAAAATCGAGACGGAATGCCCCAAGCAAATCACCTGCCGTGGCGGCATCAAGCTGGAAACGCAACGACTCGAAGGCCAGGCCGACACCGCGCAGTATGCCCCGCGCCGCGTGGGAGAGCTCAAGTACTGCTACTCGATGCTCGACCAGGGCGAACAACTCACGCTGGCCGACATGAACGACCCCGCACGACGGGAACAGCTTGTGGAACAGGTGAAGGCGTTCAACCAGTTCTTCATCGACCTGTGCGACAAGGTCACCAAAGACGAGTTTGGCATCGACAACGGGGTGTTCAACCTATTTACCCGTGTGCTTGGCGACGATGTGCCCAATTATCTGATTGCCGGCATCAATGCCTATCTGCAAGGGCGCTACGAGCCGGGCAACGTGGTGGAGGATGTACCCTTCTTCTACCCCATCATCGGCATCATCCGCTACAACCTGCTCAAGAACCTCACCAACGAGGTCATCAGCCGGCAGGGATGAGAACCGCAGGCGCAATATACTGAAAGTCAAAACAATGAACGCTCATGGATGAGAACTTTGACATACGCCAGGAACGACTGAAGACCGACCAGGACTTTGAACGCGCACTGCGTCCCGAAAAGTTTGACGACTTCGCCGGACAGGAGAAGATCATCGACAACCTGCGCGTATTTGTGCAGGCGGCCCGCATGCGCGGCGAGGCACTGGACCACATCCTGTTTCACGGCCCGCCGGGACTGGGAAAGACCACATTGAGCAACATCATTGCCAATGAGCTGGGCGTGGGCTTTAAGGTCACCAGCGGCCCGGTGCTCGACAAGCCCGGCGACCTGGCCGGCCTGCTCACCTCGCTCGAGGAGAACGACGTGCTGTTCATCGACGAGATTCACCGCCTGAGTCCCATCGTGGAGGAATACCTCTACTCGGCGATGGAGGACTATCGCATCGATATCATGATTGACAAAGGTCCCGGTGCGCGTTCGGTTCAGCTCACGCTGTCGCCGTTCACGCTCATCGGAGCCACCACACGCAGCGGCCTGCTCACCTCGCCATTGCGTGCGCGCTTCGGCATCAACTGCCATCTGGAATACTACGGCCACGAGGTGCTGGAGGGCATCGTCAAGCGGTCGGCCCACCTGCTGCGCGTGCCCATCACCGATGAGGCTGCCCGCGAGATTGCGCTGCGCAGCCGTGGCACACCGCGCATTGCCAACAGCCTGCTGCGGCGCGTGCGCGACTTTGCGCAGGTGAAAGGCAGCGGCAGCATCGACACCACCATTGCACGCTATGCCCTCGAAGCATTGAACATCGACAAATACGGCCTCGACGAAATCGACAACAAAATCCTCACCACCATCATCGACAAATTTGGCGGCGGTCCGGTGGGCATCAGCACCATCGCCACGGCCATGAGCGAAGACCCCGGCACCGTCGAGGAGGTATATGAGCCTTATCTCATCAAAGAAGGTTTCCTGCAACGCACTCCGCGCGGCCGCGAAGCCACACAGCTCGCCTACACCCACCTGCACCGCGAGCGACCCACACAGCAAGGGTCGCTGTTCTGAGCAGGCAAAACCGAGACGACCGCGAGGCAGATAAATTGGTCAAAAAACGGCCATTTATTTCGCCATCTCAATAATTAGTTGTATATTTGCGCCAACAACCCCTTCATCACCACAGCCATGACTATAGCCAACCCCATCTACGACACCGTGTTCAAGTATCTGATGGAGGATGAGCGCATCGCCCGCACCATCCTCTCGGCCCTGCTCAAGCAAAACGTGGTGGCCGTGAAAGTGCGCCCACATGAGTATGTCGACGACCAACGCGACTCACTCTCGGTGTTCCGCATCGACTTTGGAGCCACCGTGCGCGATGAGAACGGACACGAAAACGTGATTCTCATTGAACTGCAAAAGACATGGCTCGAAACCGAGACACTGCGTTTCCGCCAGTATCTGGGCGTGCAATATTCCAGTCCCAAGAACGTGGACACCTACGGCTACGCCCTGCCATTGGTTGCCGTCTATCTGCTGGGGCACAAAGTGGGCGACATCGAGGAACCCGTCCTCTATGTGAACCACCAGTCGCAGGACTACAATGGGAATCCCGTAACCCGCGGACTGCCAAACGCATTCGTCGACAGCTTGACACACAACAGCATCATCGTGCAAATCCCCCGTCTGCACGGCCAGATCAACAACCGACTCGACATGGTGCTGAGTATCTTCGACCAATCACACCGCGACACCGACAACCAACACGCACTGCGCATCGACAGCAATCTCTACAAAGGCGACGACGAGATGAACCACATCCTGCACAAGCTCACCATGGCCGCCGCCGATGCCGACATCCGCCGCCGCATGAACGTGGAAGACGAGTTCTTCTCGGTGATCGAGAAACGCGACACCGAAATCCGAATCAAGGATTTAAAACTCGCCGAGCAAACAGTGCAAATCAACGAGCAGAAGACCCGGATTGACGAGCAGAAGACCCGGATTGACGAGCAGAAGACCCAGATTGACGAGCAGAAGACCCAGATTGACGAGCAGAAGACCCAGATTGACGAGCAGAAGA
>JAFYCU010000217.1 GCA_017545095.1 Muribaculaceae bacterium
ATAGGTTGCAGGAACTGTTTCTGCAACATCGTGCACCATCCACACCAGTGGGCTATGTGCGTCAAGCAGGTCGTGAGGAGCAAGAGGTGAAAGTCACCACCCTTGGCGAGTTTGACCCCGAAGACGTCGACATGTTCACGGTGTTGCTCATCGGCAACTCGCAGTCCTACATCGGCGACAATCGTATCATCACCCCTCGCGGCTATTATCGCGAGAGCAACGATGCCAGCATGAAGCCTGGCCAGCAAATCATGATAAACTCATTCCGCACAATCGAGAGTGAGTTGAACAATCGTGACATACCCCTTGACCACAAGTGGGCCTTGCTGCATGCCATCCACACCACAGCCGACTTCGATATGGAGCGCATTCTCTACACCGACCCAGGGGCTGTGGCAACGCTTTATGATAAGATTGCCAGTGGCAAGTTGACCACTATAATCACCGATGTCACCATGGTGGTGAGCGGCATCCGCAAGGGTGCGCTCGAGCGCCTTGGCGTGGAGGCGAAGTGCTATCTGCACGACCCACGTGTGGCCGCGATGGCCTCGGCCCAAGGCATAACCCGCACTCAGGCGGGAATCCGCCTGGCCGTTGAAGAGTACCCCGATGCGCTGTTCGCCTTCGGCAACGCCCCCACGGCACTAATGGAACTGTGCGCCCTCGTGCGCAAGGACAAGGCTCACCCGGCAGGCATCATTGCCGCGCCGGTGGGTTTTGTGCATGTGTGCGAGTCGAAACACATGGTTAAGCCGTTCAAGCACATTCCAAAAATAATTGTTGAGGGTCGCAAAGGTGGCAGCAACCTTGCCGCCACGCTGTGCAATGCCATCTTGTGCTTTGACGATGCCGCTCAACTAAAACCCGGACGTGACTTATGAAATTCTTTGTGATTGGCATAACCGATGCCCCACAGCCTTATTTCCCACCCGAGGTGCTGGAAATCATCAAGCAGGGGCAACTGTTCTCGGGCGGCAAGCGACATCACGAACTGGTGGCTGGGTTTTTGCCTGATGGGGCGCAGTGGATCGACATCACCGTGCCGCTCGATGCTGTGTTTGAGAAGTATCAAAATAACAAAGACGTAGTGGTGTTTGCCAGCGGCGACCCCTTGTTCTTTGGCTTTGCCAACACCATCAAGCATCGCCTTCCCGAGGCTGAGATAGTTCTCTATCCGGCGTTTAACTCATTGCAAACTTTGGCTCATCGCCTTGTGATGCCTTATCACGACATGCGCATCGTGTCGCTCACCGGCCGTCCTTGGCCCGAATTTGACACGGCTCTGATTGAGCGAACTGCCAAGATCGGTGTGCTCACCGACCGCGAGCACACGCCTGCCGCCATAGCCGGGCGAATGCTTGACTATGGCTACGAAGGCTACACCATGCACGTGGGTGAACATTTGGGGAATCCCGAGAGCGAGCGCATCACCACGCTGTCGCTCGCCGAGGCGGCTACACGAGCATTCGACTATCCGAATTGCTTGATATTGACAGGCAACGATCTGCGGCCACGCCGATTCGGCATTCCCGAGGGTGAGTTTGCCCTTCTCGATGGCCGTGAGAAGATGATAACCAAGATGCCCATCAGGCTGCTCACGCTTCAGGCACTTGAGTTGCCCCGCCGCCGAGTGATGTGGGATATAGGTTTTTGCACCGGAAGTGTCTCGATTGAGGCACGCCTGCAATTTCCTCACGTTCACATCGAGGCCTTTGAATGTCGGCCCGAGGGCGAGGCGCTGATGCGCGAAAACAGCCGCCGGTTTGGTGCGCCAGGCATCAATTGCCACATTGGCGATTTCCTTGATATTGATATCAGTCAATTGCCTCAACCCGATGCGGTGTTCATCGGCGGGCATGGCGGACATCTTAAGGAAATCATGAAGAAAGTGCTAACGGTCCTCACTCCCGACGGGTGCATGGTGATGAACAGTGTTACAAGCGCCGCTGTTCAGACCGACAGCCACCGGCTCTTCAATGAGGCGTGCGAGGAACTTGGGTTGACCCAAGAGCCTCCCGTGCGCATTATTATCAACGATAACAATCCAATAGTCATACTGAAATGTCGAAGATAGCTGTCATAAACATCAGCAAGGAGAGCGTGAAAATTGCACGCCTCCTGCAATCAGATTTAGGTGCAAAATCCATTAGTCGCTCCCAAGTGGGCAAGAACTGGACAGATTTCGATGTCTTTATCTTTGTTGGGGCGATGGGAATCTGTGTGCGCACCATTGCTCCTTTCATCAAAGACAAGCATGAGGATCCTGCCGTGCTGTGTGTCGACGGCATGGGTAAGAATGTGATTTCGGTGCTCTCGGGCCATGTGGGTGGTGCCAACGAGTGGACACGGCTTGTGTCAGCAGTTCTTGGTGCCAATCCTGTCATTACCACCCTGAGCGACAATGCTGGCTTGTGGGCTTTAGATACACTTTCTAATCGTTTCAATTGGCCCATTGCCAGTGAAGACGATATGAACGCCTGCATCTTTGCCTTCGTCAACCGAAAGCCAACCGCACTATTTCTCGAGGTGCGTGATGAGGGCACAGAGTACTTGGAGCGCACGCTTCCAAGCCATGTCACCATCGTCGATGATTTGAGCGAGGTGACAGCTCAAAAATATAAACTCGTCATCATGGTCACACCGTTTAGCAAGCCCTATATCAATGGCGTGCTCACCCTGCACTTTGTGCCAATGGTGGGAACCATTGGGTTTGGACTGGCTCATCACCCCGATGACTATGAGCAAATCTATGACCAGATGGATGAGGCCATCGCCATGCGAGGCTTGCTGCCATGTGCCACAAAGTATTGCACGATTGATGTCAAGGCCGACGAGCCATTTATTGATATACTTGAAGATGAGGGACATGAAGTGGAATTCTTCACTGCCGAGCAACTCTCAGCAGTGGAGGTGCCAACGCCCAGTGCAACTGTTGCACGACATGTGGGCACGCCCAGCGTGTGTGAGGCGGCGGCGATTCTGGGCTCGGACAATGGCAAGTTGATTATTCCCAAGATAAAAGGCAAGAATTGGACAGCCGCCGTAGCCATCGACCGCAAGCATCTGCGTGACCAGCAGGGCCACATCGAGATTGTGGGCGCCGGTCCTGGCGACCCCGACCTGGTGTCGGTGCGCGGCCGCAAAATGCTTGAAAAGGCCGACCTCATACTCTATGCCGGCTCACTCGTGCCGCGCGAACTCACCACATGCCACAAGCCTGGCGCTGTGGTACGCAGTTCGGCGAGCATGAATCTTGAGGAGCAATGCGCCCTCATGAAGGAGCATTACGACCGGGGGCATTTCATCGTGCGACTGCACACTGGCGACCCCTGCATCTTCGGCGCAATTCAGGAGCAGATGGCATTCTTCGACAAGCACGGCATGGACTATCACATCACTCCAGGCATCTCATCGTTCCTGGCCGCCGCAGCCGAGTTGCGCAGCCAGTTCACCATTCCCGAGCGCACTCAGACCATAATCCTCACCCGTGGCGAGGGTCGTACGCCGATGCCCGAGAAGGAGAAGTTGCATCTGCTGGCACGCAGCCAGAGCACGATGTGCATCTTTTTGAGTGCGTCGATAGTCGACGACGTACAGCGCCAGTTGCTCCAGGAATATCCCGAGGACACTCCTGTGGCGGCTTGCTACCACCTCACTTGGCCCGACCAGAAGATTTATCGCGGGCAACTGAAGGATTTATCGAAGATTGTTCGTGACAACAACCTTACGCTCACAACAATGATTGTTGTGGGTGAGGCTATCGACAACCGAAAAGGCTTGTCGGAACTCTACAACAAGCATTTTACTCACTTATTCCGAAAGGGCGAAGAATGATTCTGGTATTTGGCGGCACAACCGAGGGACGCATGGCGGCAAAGGTGCTCGACGAGTCGGGTGCCATTTACTACTATTCAACCCGTAGCGATATGCAAGACATCCAACTTGCTCACGGTGTGCGCCTTACCGGAACCATGGGGATTGCCCAAATCGAGGCGTTCTGTCGTGAACACGGCATTGCCCTCATCATCGATGCCACACATCCGTTTGCGCAAAATTTGCATCAAAATGTGGTGAACCTGGCGCAACAGATGTCGGTGCCACTCATTCGCCTGAACCGCATTTTCCCGCCCCACGATGCCGATCTCGTGTGGTGTCGCGACTATGACGATGCCATTAACCAACTCAATAAGCACAATGTCAAGCGCCTGCTTGCCTTAACCGGTGTCAACACCATCGGCAAGTTGAAGCACTATTGGCAGCACAATGAGTGCTGGTTCCGCATTCTCGACCGCGACGAGTCACGTGATGCGACGTTAGGCGCTGGTTTCCCGCAAGATCATCTTGTTTACTACGAGACTCATGGCACCGAGCAGTTGCTCGAGCAGTTGCAGCCGCAAGCCATCATCACCAAGGAGAGTGGCACGAGCGGCGGTTTTGTTGAGAAAGTGGATGCGGCGCGAAGCAAGGGAGTGCTCACCTTTGTCGTAGAGTGCCCACCTTACCCCTCGGCACCCGGCTTGGCAATTGAGCATGTCAATGGCCCTTATGGCTTGCGCCGGGCGGTGGAGAAACTGTTGCCGAAGTTTTATCCATTGCACAGCGGACTCACCACTGGCACATGCGCCACTGCCGCGGCGATCGCAGCAACGACACGGCTCACAACCGGCAAAACGCCATCGGAGGTTTCGGTGGTATTGCCAAACGGCGAAACGATTCGTGTGCCCGTCGCTTATGGCGATGGTTATGCTGCGGTTGTCAAGGAGGCTGGCGACGACCCCGATGTGACCAATGGCATAGAAATTAGGGCCAGCGTCAATCGTGGTGAGCAGTTTGAGATACTTGGCGGTGAAGGCGTAGGCACATTCACTTTCCCGGGATTTGATTTTCCTCCAGGCGAGCCAGCCATCAACAAAGTTCCGCGGCAGATGATGCGCGACAACATTCGTGAAAATGTTGAAATCACCATCTCAGTGCCCAAGGGGGCAGAAATTGCCCAACGCACCTTTAATCCACGCCTGGGCATTGAAGGCGGCATCAGCATCATTGGCGTGTCGGGCATCGTCAAGCCATTCTCGGAGGAGGCATTTATTGAAAGTATTCGCAAGTGCATGCAGGTGGCCAAGGCTTCGGGTGCTGAACGTGTGGTCATCAACAGCGGTGGCAAGAGCGAGCGCTTTGTGAAGACTCTTTATCCCGACTTGCCGCAGCAGGCATTTGTGGAATATGGCAACTACATTGGCGAAACGTTAAGCATAGCCCATGAACTCGACATCAAGAATGTGACGCTGGGTGTCATGCTTGGCAAAGCGGTGAAACTCGCTGCCGGCAACCTCGACACGCACAGCCG
>JAFYCU010000218.1 GCA_017545095.1 Muribaculaceae bacterium
CTGATGTTGTTCAGGTTGTTCAGCTCGCTGAAGATGCTCAGCTGCGAGAACTTGGTGATGCCAGTGATGAACACGAAGCGCAGCCGCTCAGCCTGACCCTTGAGCGGCGCGTAGAAGTCGCGCATGATGTCGCGCACCTGCTCCATCTGCGCGGGCTTGTCGAGGTTCTCCAGCACCGGCGCGTCGTATTCGTCGAGCAGCACCACCACCGGCATACCCATCTGGTTGTAGGCGGTTTCTATCAGTCGGTCCAAGCGTGTGCCTGGGGTGTCACCCTCGGTCTTTTCCACACTAAACTGCGATTCATTGCTCTCCAGTACACGGTTCAGCATCGCGTACAGTGCCTGCACCGAGATGGCCTTGCCGCGACTCATATCAAGGTGCAGCACGGGGTACTGCTTCCATTCGGTCTCCAGCTGGTCGATGGCCAGCCCCTCGAACAGGTCGCGGCGGCCCTGGAAGTAGTACTTGAGTGTGGATAGCAGCAGTGACTTGCCGAACCGCCGCGGACGGCTCAGAAACAGGTACTTCCCGCTTTTCACGAGCGTGTAAATCATGTCGGTCTTGTCGATATAGACCATTCCGTCGTTGCGGATGTTGGCGAAATCCTGCTCGCCAATGGGGTAAATGAGCGGCTTGTTCATCGCAGTAGCGGTTTTAGGCTGCAAATGAAGATAAAATTCGGGAATTATAAGCCAGTCGAGATAAAGAAATTGCATTTTCTTTAGAGGCAAAGATAAATAATAATGCACAATGCACAATGCACAATTTTTAAGTAAGTCATCGAAATTACGCCAGCTTCACTTACACTAATGTTGACCGCTGCGCGGTCGAAATTAGGCTGCGCCTCGGAAAAATTGTGCAAACCGAATGCAATGAAGCTTGCTTCGATTGCTGAGGTGCAGCCAATTTTATCCAAAAACTCAAAACAAGTTTTGGTTTTTCGCTCGGCTTGCACTCATGTTGACCGCTGGCGCGGTCGAAATTAGGCTGCGCCTCGGAAAAACTCAAAACAAGTTTTGGTTTTTCGCTCGGCTTGCACTAATTTTGCACTTTCAATCATTCTGACTGCTCATGAAGCGAATCACGATATACCTGTGTATGCTGTTTGCCATGCTGCCGGCGATGGCGCAGGACACTGGGAACGACAAGAACAAGAAAGAGAAAGTTGTTGTCGAGCCCTCGGTGGCCTGGGGCCTCGACGAGCCGCTGGGCGACCACCGCGAGGCCACCATCGACACGCTGTTTGAGAACTACCACCTCACGGCTGTGCCCAGCCTGCCGAGTGCGGCATGGGCCACCACGGGCAACTATGGCGCGGCAGGGCAAAACCAGCTCTTCTTCGAGCGGCCGGCGACAAGCGAGTTTTTCATGGAAGACGCCATCGCCCACTGGCTGCACACCACCGCCACGCACCGGTTCTACAACACGCGCATCCCCATGACACTGCTCAGCTACGCCACCGGCGGCAACAAATACAGCAACCAAGACCGCACGCGAGGACTGTTCAGCGGCAACGTGAACCGCAGGCTGCAGGTGGGGGCTGGATTAGACTACATCTACTCCAAGGGCAGCTACGACAACCAGGCCGACAAAAACTTCGACTGGCACGGCATGCTGTCGTATATGGGCGACCGCTACGAGTTACAGACGTTCTACAGCCACTACAGCTTCACCACCCTGGAAAACGGCGGCATCACCGACGACCGCTACATCACCGACCCCGCCGCTGTGCAGGGCGGGGTGACGAGTGTGGACAACAAGAGCATCACCACGCGCCTCACGGCCGCGCAAAACGCGCTCGAAAGCAGCCACTTCTACATGAACCACCGCTACAAGGTGGGGTTCTACCGCACGCAGCGCGACAGTGTCACCGACTCCATCGTTAGCCGCACCTATGTGCCGGTGACCAGCTTCATCTGGACACTGGACTACAAGAACAACAACCACCGCTTTTTGAACCAAAACGGCTTGCAGGATACCACATTTTTCCCCCACACCTACCTCGGCTTGGGCGGCACCGACGAACGCACCCGCGCCTGGCGGCTGCGCAACACTGTGGGTGTGGCCCTGCTCGAGGGCTTCAACCGCTATGCCAAGTTCGGGTTCTCGGTGTATAGCACGCATGAGGTGCGGTGCTTCACCCAGGTGGCCGACACAGTAGCGGAGCGCGACGCGGCTCTTGATGCCGCTCCGGCAACAGTGCCCGGCAGCACCACGCAGAACCTGCTGTGGGTGGGCGGCCGGCTCACCAAGCAGCAAGGTGCGCTGCTGCGCTACAGCGCACAGGCACAGCTGGGTGTGCTGGGCGAGGCGGCCGGCGAGGTCGACGTCACGGGCGATGTGGTGACCCGGTTCCGGCTCGGACGCGACTCGGTGAGCCTGCGCGCCTATGGCTATTTCAAAAACCTCGCCGTACCCTATCTGCTGCAGAACTTCCGCTCCAACCATGCCATTTGGAGCAACGACTTCGGCAAAATCAAGCGGCTGCGCGTGGGCGGCGAACTCACCATCCCCCACACGTGGACACGCGTGAACGTGGGCTACGAGACCCTCAAGAACTACGTCTTTTTCGACTCGCTGGCGCTGCCAGCACAACAGAGCTCACCCATTCATGTGTTGAGCGCGACGATTCACCAGGACCTGCACCTGAAAGCATTCCACTGGGAAAACGCTATCACCATCCAGACCAGCAGCGACGATGCCGTGCTGCCGCTGCCCAAGCTGGCCGTGTACAGCAACGTCTACCTCAAGGTGCTTATCGCCCGCGTGCTGCATATGCAGCTCGGTGTGGACGCCAACTACTACACCAAGTATCACGCCCCCACCTACAACCCCGCCACGATGGCATTCTACAACCAGAACCAATCCGAGTGCGGCAACTTTTTGTTCATGAACCTCTACGCCAACTTCAAGCTCAAGCGCGCACGGTTCTATGTGGCTTACACCCATGCCAACGGCAAGCTGTTTGGCGGCAACGACTACTTCGCCATTCCGCACTACCCGCTCAACCCCCGCCGCTTCCAAGTGGGCGTGAGCGTGGACTTCGCCAACTAATTGAAAACCATTAAACACTAAATCATTATGATACGAAAATTTATCTTACCGCTTGCCCTGAACATCGTTGCGCTAACGACGATGGCGCAACAGAACGTTGACGCGCAAATCAATCGCATCCGCGAAGCCTATGCGGCGCGGCTCAAAATGATGGAGAACCAGCCCTATGGAGAGGAGCACAAGGTGGAGCAGATGACCATCAGCTACAGCCGCAACTATCCCGGCACGGGGCTGCAGGAATGCACCACCACCTTTTATTGGACCGACGAGGAGGACGAAATGTATATGCTCAAACCCACGCTCTACTTCGTCACCAGCCAAAACAGTCTGAACTTTGGGCTGTATCGGTTCTCGCGTGAGTATTTGCTGGATGCCGTGACCGAAGAGCCGCTGTTTATGCTCGCCTCCACCCAGCTGGGCGACGACGGCGAGCGGCAGGAATACCGATTCTATTTCGACCATGGACACTTGATCAAACAAGTGCCTGAACAAATCGTGACTCGCGACGGAGCCGACACGCTCGCGCCCGACATCAGCCTCGATGCCAACGGCAGAGCCGTCGAGGCCGCGCTTATCGCCGAGTTCAACATCATCAAAGAGAATTTCCATAACAATATAGCAACCTTTACCTGGCAATAGTCAATAATGATACGTCGCACCCAACCCTCTGGCACCCGCCCATGGCAGATGGCACTCTATGTGGTGCTGTTGGCCGTGGTGGTGGCTTGCATGGTGGCCTTGAGCCGCTGCGACAAGCCTGTGCCGCAAGTGGCCAAGCCGCAGCCCAGCGGCGGCGACACCATAGATGTGGCCATCGAGTATTCGCCGGTCACCTACTACACCTACGCCGACACGCTGGGCGGATACAACTACGACCTGCTGCGCTTGGTGAGCCAAGAAGCCCGCCGCCCCATGAAGTTCCACCCCATCGTCACCCTGCAGAAAGGACTCGACGGACTGGCTTCCGGAGCCTACGACGTGCTGGTGGCACAGTTTCCCACCACGGCCAAGAACCGCGAACGCTACATCTTCACCGACCCCGTGTATATCGACCAACAGGTGCTGGTGCAGCGCAAGCCGGCGCATGTGCACTCGCAGCTGGGACTTGCCCGCGACACCGTGCACGTGGTGAAAGGGTCGCCCATGGTGGAACGCATTGCGAGCTTGAGCCGCGAGATTGGCGACACCATTCATGTGGTCACCGAGGACACCTATGGGCCAGAGCAGCTGGTGATGCTCGTGGCAGCTGGCGAGGTGAGGCTGGCAGTGGTCAACAAGAGCATTGCCCGCGTGCTAGCTCAGCGGCTCACCGATGTTGACATCAGCGTGGACATCAGCATGTCGCAGTTTCAGGCCTGGGCCTTGAACAAGCAGCGCACGGCACTGCGCGACAGCCTCAACACCTGGCTGGCACGCGTCAAGGGCAACCAGACGTTGTGCGACTCGCTTCACACGCGCTACTTCGGCAACTGACAGCCCTCCGAGCATGTGGCACGATTGTTGCAGAACTACCACTTGGTATGAACAAACACACATCTTAATACCCGACCGACATGAAATTATTGGACAACATATTCAATCGAAAAATGCAACCAAGATCGGTGCTTGACGACTTCTTCGCCTTTCTGAAGAGCTGCAACTGTGACTACACCACCGAGAAGGATGCCGACGACAACGAGACCCGCGTCACGTTTGACTATCAAGCTGGTCATTTCGTGGCCATCATCAAGGATTCCAACGTGGGTGTTGAGGTGAACTTCCCCTGCTTCTTCGATGTCCCCGCCAGCGAGCTGCAACTGGTGAGAACCATGTGCAACCGCGCCAACCAGATGAGCACCATCCTCAAGTATGTGTACTCGTTCAACGACGAGGAGAACCGCCTGCACGTGCATCTGTCGTTCTACTGCAACACGGTGTATCCCGACCAGATGGGTTTCCTGCTCAAAAGCTGCTTCTATTTCCAGCGCGACTTTGTGGACAACTACAAGAAGGCCAAGGAGAACCAGGAGCAGAATCACACCAACGACATCGAGGCCACGGTGAGTGAGTTCTCACGCGAGCGCTGGCTGGTGGCCATGCAGGAGATGCGCCACGACACCACCAGCAACCATCAAGGATGGCGTGCGAACGACACCAAGTGCCTGCGCCTGAACGACTTCATTGAGAAAGCCCTCGGCATCACCGCTTTCGTGCCGAGCAGGCTTGTTGTGGTGCGCGATGGCGTGGCATCGCAACCCGTCGAAGAGTCGGTTGGCGACTGGGACATGAGCCGCATGCTCATCGAGGGCGAGGGAAAAGATGCCATTATGGCACATGACAGCGCCGTGGCCATCGTTAACATGCACAAGTGGGACGATGAGCAAAACGAAATGGAACCGGGCGGACGCATCCTCACCATCACCGCCATGGCCGATGGCAGCGATGACAAGTCGTTGTATATGCGCGTCACGGCTTGCTTGTCGGCCAACACGGTGGGACGCTCCAACTCGCTGGCTTCGCAGCACCTCACCACATCGGTGTCGGTGCTTATGGCCTACGACCGCGCGCCCGACACGCAACGGCAACAGGAGTTCGACTATATGTGGAAAGACGCTCGCATCAAAATCCGCGATGGCGAACCACTCACCGAGCAGCAGCAGCTCATCTACGATGTGGCACGGGCCAACATCGCCTACAACCTCTACTGGGGCAAGAGCCTCATGCTCAGCAAACGCTACTACGAGGCCCTGCTGCACTTCGAGAATGTGTACTACGATATGCTGCCGGAGTTTTTCCAGCTCAGCGACGAACTCAAGAGCACGTTCATGGATGTGTGCTACAGCATTGGGTTTTGCTACAACGAGTTGCACCAGTATCAAAAGGCATTCTACTTCCTGCACTTTTTCGATATCGACCGCAATGTGCGCACCACCACCGAGTGGGTCAACTGTCTGGCCAATGCGCGCGACATCCGTGTGTTCAAGGTCATCGACGACTGCCTGAACGAGATTTCCGAGCATTTCAAAGATGTTGACGAGCTGCCCGAGGGGATACCACCGTTTGTGAATTTCCTGCGCCGCCGTCGAGCCTATGCACTCATCGACTTCAACGACCTTGATGAGGCCGAGAAAGCTTTCACCGAGATGCTCGACGACCCCGACAACAGCGACTATGCGATGGGTGAGCTTGCCTACATAGCCCGCTTGCGCGAACAACGTGGACAGGCCGCGCTTCCCGAAGGAACCACCACCGACAAGGACCCTGCAGCCGATGCATCGCAGGCTTGATATCGACCAGCTACGCCACCTCGGCATGGCTCTGCTGTGGCTCGTGGTGATGGCTCTGCTGGCATGGGTGACCATGCGGCAGTGCACCCACAAGGTGAGCGATGGCTATGCGGCACCCTCCACGGGGTTGTGCGACAGCTTGCTGCAGCACTCGGTACATGAAACACAACGCGTTGACTATCTTGGATTTGTGTCTTATTTCAATGCCGCCCGCCATCTGCCTTTGTGCGTCACCTATGAGCTTACTGCCAGCGAACTATCGGGCGAAGAACAGCGCACCGATGCCTTCGCCGTCGACCCCTCGGCACCGGGCTGTCCGCCGCCCGATGCCTACCAAGGCACGGGTCTGCACCGCGGACACCTGGCCCCAGCAGCCGACATGCACTGGAGCGAAAAAGCCATGCGGCAGTCGTTTTTGATGACCAACATCTGTCCGCAGCACCGCTCGCTCAACGAGGGCGGCTGGGGACGGCTGGAGGAGAAATGCCGCGAATGGGTGAAGCGCGACCACGCGCTCGTCATCGCCTGCGGGCCGGTGATCGAGGCCGGACTCGACACCATAGCCGGCACGGGCATACCCATTCCGCGACGATTCTTCAAGGTGGTGCTGGCCCACTGGGCACGCCCCATGCGGGCACTGGCTTTTGTCTATCCCAACGGCCCCGCCAATGGCCCCCTCAGCCGCTACGTCACTACCATCGACAACGTGGAGCAGCTCACAGGCATCGACTTTTTCGCGCTCTTGCCCGATGACGAACAGCGGCAGCTGGAATCCAACAGCAACCTGCCATTATGGCTACACTAAATTAATGGACAATGGATAATGGACAATGGGTTGTGGCGCAGCCTTTGTTGGCGTATGGCGAGACGAGTCTCGCTGTGACCAGAGTATCATGTTGAAAAACCTATAACCAACTATGAAACGTATCATCCTTGTTGTGACTCTTTTGTTCGGGCTGATGGTTCCCGACGGAGGCGGGTTTGGTTCCCCTGCTGGGGTGTGCTGGGTGACAACGGCGCAGGCCAAGCACAAGAAGTCGAAAAAACACCAGACGCGGCAGCCGCGCAAACGCAAACAGAAGACTCCGAAGAGCAGTGGTGCGGCCGGCAGTCCCATGCCGCTCATCGGCTCGTCGGCACTGGTGAGCCCACAGCCGGGCAATTCCCTGCTGCGGGTGACCACACCACGCGGCATGAACAGCCAGACGCTTAACTACAAAGCCCTCACCATCTACTTCAACAACTCGTTGCGCATCCCCAACTGCGTGGCCTATGAACTCACCAATACCATGGTGGCCATGAGCGACGCCCCTGGGGCCGAGAAACGCAAGAGCTACAATTTCAACGTCGACAGCCGCGTGGCCGGATGCCCCGGTGCGGGCGACTACCGAGGCAGCGGCTACACACGCGGGCACATGGCCCCGGCCATGGACATGCGCTGGGACCGACAGGCCATGACGGAGTGCTTCTACATGACCAATATGTGTCCGCAGGAACAGAAACTCAACAACGGGGCCTGGAAAGACCTCGAGGAGGATGTGCACCGCTGGGCCAAACGCGACAGTCGTCTCATCGTGCTCACAGGACCCATCGTCACTGGCCGACATGCCTCCATCGGCCCGCGCAACAACATCGCCGTGCCGCAGGCTTTCTACAAGGTGGTGTATGCGCCCGGTCAGCAACGCGCCATCGCTTTTATCTACGACAACGTGCCGCCACGAGGCAACATCGAGAGCCATGCCGTGAGCATCGACGAAGTGGAGCGGCGCACAGGACTTGACTTCTTCCCCACCCTGCCCGACGACACCGAACGCCGTATCGAGGCACAGTGCAACTATCGACAATGGAAATAAATGCGCAAGAGGCTTTGCGCATTGTGCTTTATTGTGTAACTTTGCAGCCACTAAGTAGCTATAATCAATCATCATGGCATATCAACTGCATTCCCCTTATGCGCCCACGGGCGACCAGCCGCAGGCCATCGACGCACTGAGCCAGGGCGTGATGGGTGGCACACCCTACCAAACGCTGCTGGGCGTTACCGGCAGCGGCAAGACGTTCACCATGGCCAACGTCATCGCCCGCACCGGGCGGCCCACGCTGGTGCTCTCACACAACAAGACGCTCGCCGCGCAGCTCTATGCCGAGTTCAAGAGCTTTTTCCCCCAGCACGCGGTGCACTACTTCGTGAGCTACTACGACTACTACCAGCCCGAGGCCTACATTCCCTCGACCGACAAATATATCGAGAAAGACCTCGCCATCAACGACGAGATTGAGCGTCTGCGCCTGAGCACGGTGACGGCCCTGCTCAGCGGCCGGCGCGACATCGTGGTGGTGTCGAGCGTGTCGTGCCTCTACGGCATGGGCAACCCCGACGACATCAACGCCAACGCCATCCAGCTCCACACCGGCGACACGCTCGACCGCGACACCTTCTTGCGACAGCTCGTCGATGCGCTCTACTCGCGCAACGAGGTGGACATGCGCATGGGCAACTTCCGCGTCAAGGGCGACACGGTGGACGTGTATGTGAGCGACGAGGACATCCTGCTGCGCGTGATTTTCTGGGGCAACGAAATCGAGTCGCTGCAGCTGCTCGACCCCATCACGCAGCTGCCGCGCGAAACGGTGCAGGCGTTCCGCATCTTCCCCGCCAGCATCTTCGTCACCACCAAGGAGCGCATGGAACGCGCCCTGGGCAGCATCGCCATGGATATGGAGACGCAGGTGGCCGCCTTTGCACGCGAAAACCGCTTTGCAGAGGCCAAACGATTGCAGGAACGCGTCACCTACGACATCGAGATGATTCGCGAAATAGGCTACTGCTCGGGCATCGAGAACTACTCGCGCTACTTCGACGGGCGCAAACCGGGCGTGAGACCGTTCTGCCTGCTCGACTGTTTCCCCGACGACTTCCTCACCATCATCGACGAGAGCCACGTCACCATACCGCAAATTCGCGCCATGTATGGCGGCGACCAGTCGCGCAAGACCAATCTGGTGCACTACGGATTCCGACTCGAGGCCGCACTCGACAACCGACCGCTGCGATTCGAGGAGTTCATGCAGATGACCCACCAAACCATCTATGTGAGCGCCACACCGGCCGACTTTGAGCTGGAGCAGAGCGAGGGCGTGGTCACCGAGCAAATCATCCGACCCACCGGACTGCTCGACCCGCAGATTGTGGTGCGACCCTCGCAGAACCAAATCGACGACCTGATGGAGGAAATCCAGCTGCGCGTGGAGCATGGCGAGCGCACCCTGGTCACCACGCTCACCAAGCGCATGGCCGAGGAACTCACCGACTACCTCGCACGCGCCGATGTGCGTTGTGCCTATATGCACAGCGATGTGGAGACCATGGACCGCATCCAGATTCTCGACGACCTGCGCGCCGGGGCCATCGACGTGCTTGTGGGCGTGAACCTGCTGCGCGAGGGCCTCGACCTGCCCGAGGTGAGCCTGGTGGCTATCCTCGACGCCGACAAGGAGGGATTCCTGCGCAGCCGACGCTCGCTCACACAGACCGCCGGACGCGCGGCACGCAACCTCAACGGTATGGTGATCATGTATGCCGACCACATCACCGAGTCGATGCAGCTCACCATCGATGAGACCGAGCGGCGGCGCACCTTGCAGCTCAAATTCAATGAGGAGCACGGCATCACACCGCAGGCCATCGTCAAGGCGCGGCAGGCCATCATCGGCATGGATACCGACATGACGCGCTCCGGCGACAAGCAGCGGCGCGTACGACGCTACGAAAACAATGTGCAGGACTACAGCGCCGTGAAGCAAACACCCGCTGCCTCGCCATTGGAGCAGCAGACGGCTGCCGAGTTCGATGGTGCCGCCGGTGTGGCTGCCGACCCCGTGGTGGGCTTCATGTCGCGACCGCAAATCGAGGCCGCCATCACACGCCTCAAGCAGCAAATGGTGGACGCCGCCAAACGCATGGACTTCCTCGAAGCCGCCCAGTATCGCGACGAAATCATCAAGCTGCAAGAGCGACTCTGACTCAATGCTTTAACAATGCATAATGCACAACGGCCGCAATGCACAATGGCCGCAATGCAGAATTATCGCAAGCAACAACTTGCTGGAGCATAGCATGTCATGTAGAGCTGCACCCAGGGTGCGGCTCCCCCGATGCAGTTTCCCTATCCCGCGAAATATCGCCCAACATTAGGCCAGCAGCCCGCACAAACCAATAATAGACGAAAACCGAGATGCCGAATCCTGCAGGAACGAGGCCTGCCGCGTCTGCACCGCATTGCGAAAAAACGCATCGATGCCACCTCCGTGCAACACCGACTGCGAAACAATCCATCGTCCCTTGCCGATTTCTCGTCCATATATTTGCAAATTCAAAATACAATTTTTAATTTTGCGGCATTAATTCAAAATCTCATTTTGAAAAATGGACAAACTAAGGCTGAAACAAGTGCTTATTTCCAACCAAAAAGAAGTGGAGCGTTATCGTGTGATTCCACGGCGAATGCCCGATGATGCTTTTGCTTGCCGCATCTTTGTTGGGGTGCGCCGTGCGGGCAAGTCGTTCATGCTTTTCCAAAAGATGCAGGAACTGCTGTCATCGGGATTTGGATGGGAATCAATGCTATACCTGAATTTTGAGGATGACCGTTTGGCCGAGTTTTCGTTTCACGACTTCGACTTGATTTTGGAATCGCATGCCGAGATGTATGGTACCCGTCCGCGGCTATTTCTCGATGAGATTCAGATTGTGCCGGGCTGGGAGCGTTTTGCACGCCGCATGGCCGATGCCAAGCATTCCGTTTGGATAACGGGCAGCAATGCCAAGATGCTCTCATCGGAGATGATGACCACCCTGGGCGGGCGTTACCTGATTGCCGAGGTCTATCCCTACAACTTCAAGGAGTATCTCCATGCGCAGCAAGTGCCGCATGACCACCTGTCGCTGCTGGCACTCGAAAGCCGAACGAAGGTAGAACAGCATTGGAACGAATACCTGCTTTGGGGTGGCTTGCCCGAATCTATTTCACTTCCTGTGAAGCGTGATTACCTAAGCAGTGTGTTTCAGAAAATTTATTTAGGCGACATTGCGGCTCGCAGCCGCTTGTCGAGCCAAGCAACATTGCGGTTGTTGCTGAAGAAGATGGCCGAAGCCGTGGGGCGGCCTATCGCCTACAACCGTCTTGCCCATTTGCTCTCGTCGACAGGAAGCAAAGTCACCATGCCCACAGTGGCCAAGTACATCGAGCTGGGCGAGGCCGCTTGGCTGTTGCTCCGCGTGCGAAATGTGCTCGCCTCGTTTGCCACAAGAGAGACACATTGCAAATATTATTTTATCGACAACGGTGTCCTGAATCTGTATCTGCTCGGCGGCGAAGCCATGTTGCTCGAAAACATGGTGGCATTGGCTCTGCTCCAACGATATGGCCACGACACCGACAATGAACGTGTGTTCTTTTACCACGACAAGGTGGAAGTGGATTTCTACATCCCCGATGACAAGCTGGCCATTCAGGTGTGTTACAGCATGAGCCGCAACCCCGACACGCTGCGACGCGAGGCAGGAGCTTTGGCCAAACTCCCCAAGGTGCTGCCCTGCGAGCGACGGCTAATCATCACCTGCGAAGAGCAATACACCATCAGCGACCAGTGGGGAAGCATCGAAGTCATCCCTGCCTGGCAATGGTTACTGGAAGAAGACTGTCGCCTCTAAACCGCCGTTATGGAGACTCACACCACGGCCATTGGAGCCGCCATGTATGACGGCTCTACTCTACCCCACCCGGCCACCAAGGTTTGGGGATGTCCACCGGCTTCGTCCTACAGCGCAAGCCTGAAGCCGAGAGTGTCGGCAGCAATGCCCGTTGAGCCGTTCATGCGATACGACACGCGGCAGTTCTCGGCATAGAAGAACCAGCAGCCGCCGCGCACCACGCAGTAGTAGCCCCACTCGGGACCGGTGGGATTGGTCTGCGCCTCGATGCTGTAGTCGCCGTAATTGTCCTGGCACCACTCGCTCACGTTGCCACTCATGTCATACAGGCCCAGCTCGTTCGGGGTCTTGGTAGCCACAGGCTGCGTGCTCCCTGAGCCGGGCACGTTGTAGCAATACCAGGCCACGTCGCCAATGGTGTTGCCACCGGCATACTTGTAGCCCATGCTCTTTTTCCCGCCCCGGGCGGCAAATTCCCACTCCGCCTCGGTTGGCAGACGGAATGTCTTGCCTGTAAGCTCATTCAGCCGAGCGATAAACTCCTCGCACTCGTCGCGGCTCACACACTCCACTGGCCGCTTCAAGTTTCCCTTGAAGTTGCTGGGGTTCTCCCCCATCACAGCCACCCACAGAGCCTGCGTCACCTCGGTCTCGCCAATGCAGTAGCTGCTCAGCGTGACCTCATGCGCGGGATATTCATTTTCACGGGCGTCGCTGCCCTGCTCGGCGGTGGCTCCCATCGTGAACGTGCCGCCCTCCACGGCCACCATCGTGAAGTCCACACCATTCACCGTGTAGGTGCGCGTCTCCATCGTTTCGCCAGGCCGGAGGCCCAATATCACGTTAATCACCTCGTTCAGGTCGTCCACATCCACCGCGCCGTTGCCGTTCACGTCACCGTTCACACGATGCGGCACGTCCAGGATCACATTAATCACCGCGTTCAGGTCATCCACATCCACCGTGCCGTCGCCATTCACGTCGCCATACACACCGTTCATCACACGCTGCGACATCGACAAGCCGCACACTGGCAGCACTCCACAAGCCATCGCCATCAACAGGCGGCTCCAAAACATTCTGCGTTTCATCTTTCTGATTTATTGGTTTCGCCACAAAATTACGCTTTTTTTCTGATATGGGCAAATAAATTCACAGGAACACAACTCCACGATTGCGGCGCGTGATACATGGGGACAACGAGCAACATACATTCCATTCAACGTCGGAGACGTTGCCCAACACACGCGGGCAGGCAACCTCGCCGAGGTTGCATCGCCTTTCGGGATTACGTCACCCCACATAGCCGCTCACGCGGTAATGTGGGGCTTTCGGATTGGGGTTCCTCTCCGAGGAACCGCCACCACGGCAACGAACGTCGCAGACGTTCCCAAATCAGAAAGCCCCATATTCGGAGCGCAGCGACGTATATGGGGACAACGAGCAACATACATTCTATTCAACGTCGGAGACGTTGCCCAACACACGCGGGCAGGCAACCTCGCCGAGGTTGCATCGCCTTTCGGGATTACGTCACCCCACATAGCCGCTGGCGCGGCAATGTGGGGCTTTCGGATTGGAGTTCCTCTCCGAGGAACCGCCCTGCCTATTCTGTAGCCGCCCAACGTCACCTGACGGGCGGGCTTCTCGTTGTCGTAGGCATCGCGGCCTTGCACGGCGGTCGCCCCCATCGTGAACGTGCCGCCCTCGAAGGCTACCATGTTGAAGCTGAACCACTCACGATGTAGGTGGTGACTTCGCCGCTCACCATGGTGATGGTGTCGGGGCCTGGGGTATAGATGGCCTGAATGATGTTGACCATGATGTTCATATCGCGCACATCCACCACGCCGTCGCCGTTCAGGTCGCCAGCACGTCGCGCTCTACGCGAGCGGGGCGGTCGTAGCCCGCGCCTTCCAGGGCCACTGCCGCTGCCAGCCGCCCTTACATATATAGGCGCTGGTTCTCGAAGTCGACCTCGCCGTCGAGTTGGGTGATGAAGTCGTTAAGCACCTCGCGCTCCACGTCTCCAAGCGAGAACTCCTTCATGGCATCCTCGCGGATCAGGGCAATCCACTTGCGGCGCGCTGCCACATAGTCGGCATGGATGCGTGCGAGGGCCTCCTCGTCGAGCACGTCGAGGCCGTAGTAGTCGAGGATGAGCCGGTAGCTCCACGACCAGCGCAGCTCGTTGTAGTTGTTGTTGATGGCCTTGAAGCGGTCGATGATGGCCACTGTGCTGTCGAGGCGACCGCTGATGATGTCGTCGATCACGTGCTGCTCCTCGCTCTCGGGCATGAGCAGTCCGGCCAGGTCGATCCAGTTGCCCTCGCCCCAGTTGCTGGCGGGACGCTCGGGGCGGTGGCGCTTGAGCACAGCCCCCATATAGATGCGCAACGCCAGGTCGTAGTATTCAATGCCCTGCCGCAGCGAGGCCGCTTTAATCACGTATTCGTGGTAGTTGTAGGTGCTCACGCGGTCGCCCGAGGCGGCGCGCAGGTTCTCCAGGATGCGCTTGCCGCGCACAATCTCGCCGATGGTGAACGGGCTGAGCCAGTCGAAGTTCACGCAGCTCTTGCGCTCGCCCTTGCCGCGCTTGTCGCGCTTGGGCCACTTGCGGATGTCGCGATACAGACCCACGGTGGCAAAGTTGCGCCCCGGCACCAGATACATCGTGTCGCTGTAGGCAATCAAGTAAGAGAACGGCAGGTCGCGGGTGTCGGGGTGGTACATCAGTTTGCCGAACAGCACCGAGAACGCGCCCACGTTGGCCGGCATGAGCAGATAGGCGCCGCTGGCGGTCTTGCTGCCGCGCTCCAGCAGACCGTAGTGCATCGGGCCCATCTTGTAGGCATGGTTGCTGAAGTTGGTCGCCGACCCGGCGTTGTAGAACGAGAACATGCCGCCAATGAGCAGCGAGCTCTTGTGATGGCTCACGCTGAACGGTCCGCAGAAGGCCGCGCAGGCCTCGCCGTTGGCCATGTAGCTGTTGGCGAAAAACACGCTGCTGGCGGCGGTGAACCCATTGGTGAGTTCACACATCTCGCCCACGAAACAGTCCACCATCTTCACACTGCCCGTGATGGCCGAGCCACCGCTCACGATGCTGTTCTCACAAATCACGCCCGTGCCGATGGTGATGGGATTGTCGGCGGTGCTGGCAATGGTGCAGTCGTATAGCCGCGAGGCCCCGGTGATGCGGCATCCGTCGCCAATCACGGCATTGGTGATCTCGTTGGTGTTGCCAATGCTCACGCCGTTGCCGATGGTGCTGCACGCCGGGCGCGACGCCGTTATCGACTGCTCCACCAGCGCGTTCAATGCGTCCATGAGCTGGCGGTTGCTGCCATGCTTCACCATCAAGGCCGCCAACTGGCTGTTGAGCTCGTTGAAAATGAGCAGGTTGCCATTACCAGCCTCGTTCAGCACCGAAATCAGGTGTCCCTGGCCATAGGTGGCTCCGGCGCAGGTGTTGATGGTGCTCACGTTCGAGATGTGGCAATGGTCGCCAATGGCCACATCGTTGATAAAATTGCCGATGTTCTCAATCAGGCAGTGGTCGCCCACGGTGACGTTGCGCAGCGTGGCGTTGTTGAGGCCGCACAGCTTCACAAAGCCGTCGGTGACCTCAATCGACCCCTGGCTGCTGCCCAGCTTCGCCCAGCTGTAGAACGTCACCCGCCGGCAACGCGACGCGTCGAAGCCGTCGCTCACGGTCACCCGGCACCAGTCCTCGGCCTGGCAGCCGTTACGCTCCATCGTTTCAATCTCTGTTGCAGTCAGTTGGCGATATGTCTTCATCTTCTTATCTATATAACTATAGGTTAGCATCTTCCATTTTCGGGCGGCAAAGATACTATTTTTTTGCGGTTCGGCCACACCCCAATGGAAGTTTTTCGACAAAAGGCGCGCTTTGCCGATGATTTTCTTTGACAATCACGAGAAAAAGACTACCTTTGCAAAACGAAACACAATATCCAATAGCACCATGTCTGCAATCAAGACCTTCTGCCTTTCCATGGCATCGCTTGTCACCGCCTGTCTGTGCCAGGCGCAGCAGGCCGTTGTGGCCTACGACTACGATGCCGCCGGCAACCGCGTCGCCCGCCGCCTCGTTTTCGACCCGCCCCAGCAGTCGCCGCCCCGTTCGCCGTCTGTTTCCCATGAGATTGGCTCCGTGACGGTTTCGCCCACCGTCACCGGCCTGGTCTCTCAGTAGCAGCAGGAGTAATTGATTCTGTTTATGGCCAAAAATTATATGATGCAATGGAGGATTATTTTGGGCGTGGTAATCAATGAATAATCACATATGAAACTTATTAATTTATGGTTCTTCATTTCAGGATGTCTGTTTCCGCCAGGCGATCCCAGAATCCGATCCGCCGAAGTGTGGGCTGGTGTTTGCGGAATAACGCTCCCCTGTTGTGTGGTAATCGAAATAGTACTGACAAAAATCAAAATACTTGATTGGATTGAGAATAGCATTGTTGGCATGACGATACCTCGCTTCTATATCCATTTGTTTGTTTTCATTGTTTTATATGTATCACTATATGCCTATTACAAGCATAACGATAGAGGGCGGAAAATAATTGATAGGTACAATTATATGCCTATCAGAAAAGTTTGTACACTGTTTTTAGCCTATATTATTTCTTTTATCTTTCTGGTTCTCGGCATTTATTATGCCATAGATATCATAATGCCATAGTCACGATTACGCTGTAACGTCTAATCTAATCCTTTCATTTGGTCGGCAGATGAGAATTATAAGGTTGTGGTACTATTTATGTGGGCGTGCAATACAAAGTGGAAATTTACGCGCGTCTGAGGCTAATGAGTATTCAGCGGCCTGTGGGTTTACGATGGTTTTATGGTTTATCCTAATGGATTTCTTGAGCATATTCAAGTTGTATGATTTTCCTAAAAACATACACGAATCGAGTTCCATAAGTTTCATTCTTGATGTTGCTTCATTTTTACTGATATATATTATAGTTTTCATATACTTTAGATCAAAAAATAGAGGTAACAGAATCATTCAGGAATTTAGCCATCTTAAGAACGCCACAGTCGTTTCTCTATTTTTTGTATATATTTTCGGTTTTATCCTTTTGTTTGTCATTTACGATAAGATATTAATGTCAATTAGTTCTTTAGTCTGAGTATTGCATTGCCATGAAACAGTCCTGTGATTCCACCTACGCATGGGTGAAAGTGAATGCACCTCAACTGAAAATCTCCACCAAAGGCAGCAAGAGGGTTTATGGGAAAAAAGCGTAGGAAGTTTACAACCTTGCCAAGTATTTTAAGCGAGCCAACGTTTTGTTTACTGGCATTACCATCAGTGAAGACATCAATGGCATGCAATCTACTGAAGACGCTGAGATGCAGGCTAAATACTTCATGGATGCATATGTGAATGCACTTGGTTTCATCCCTGGCGTTTCAGAAAGGCAATTACCCAGCAGTTGTCCCCAATGGGGATAATGCTCTAAACTATTGTATCAAGAATGAAAAGCCTTACTGACTGCGGTTGGCATAAGAAAATGAGTTTTTCAGCAACGAGCCACAAGTGCGCAATGCTGCATTATCCATCTTTTTTGCCGAATGGCATGGCGGTGTCGTTTTTATTTGCTACCTTTGCCGCGAGATAAACAATCTAAACAACACAATCATGCGACAAATCATCCAGCATCTGACCGACAACGACGCCTACACGTTCAGTTGCCTGTACTACATTCTTCAAAAATACCCGCGTGCCGAGGTGGAATACACCTTTTTCGACCGCAACCACACGCGCTACCCCAAGGGCTTCGCCGCCTTGCTGCAAGAGCAGGTGGACTATATGCCGCGTGTGGTGATCACCGAGGAGGAGATTTCCTTCATGCGCCGCAAGATGTATTACCTGCCCGAGTGGTACTTCACCTTTCTGCGCGGCTACCGCTTCACCCCCGGCGAGGTAACCATCAGCCAGGACGACGAGGGCTACCTGAGCATCAGCATCTGCGGCAAGTGGTACTCCACCATCATGTGGGAGATGGTGCTGCTGCCGTGCATCAGCGAAATCATGCACGAGCTTCAGGGCGACATGACCCTCTACGACGCCGCCCTGGAGGAGGAGCGCACGCGCGCCAAGGCCGTTCGCGCACTGGCCGGAGGACTGGTGGTGAGCGACTTTGGCACCCGGCGGCGCTTCAACTTCGCGCATCAGGACATGGTGGTGCGCGTGTTCAAGGAAGTGGCCGAGCGTGGCACCTTCATCGACGACGATGGCGTGGAGAAACCGCTCACCGGCGCGTTCCCCGGCACAAGCAACGTGTATCTGGCCATGAAATACGACCTCACGCCCATCGGCACCATGAGCCACCAGCTCATCTCGTTCGAGGAAAACGTGAGCGGCCTGTGGGAGTGCAACTTCAACGTGATGCGCAAGTTCAGCGATGTGTTCGACGGCGACAACGGCATCTACCTCTACGACTGCTTTGGCGACACGGTGTTTTTCAACAACCTGAGCAAGCGCATGGCTATGATGTACAAGGGGTTGCGCGTTGACAGCGGCCGCGAGGAGGACCAGTTGGAGAAAATCATCGACAAATATGAATCGCTGGGCATCGACCCGGCCACCAAGCAGATTGTGTACAGCAACGCCCTCAACATCGACCGTGCCTTGGAGCTGCACCGCTACACCGCCGGGCGCATGCAGGACAGCTACGGCATTGGCACCCACCTCACCTGCGACATCAAGGATGTGAAGCCCATGAACATCGTGATCAAGCTCACGCGCATGCGCATCACCGAGCTGCGCGAGTGGCACGACTGCGTGAAGCTCTCGTGCGACAAGGGCAAGACGCTGGGCAACCCCGACAAGTGCGCCTACCTGCTCCGGCAAATCGGAGGTTGAAGGTGACGCAATAAGGTGTTGAATGCGAAGTCCCCGACCGCAAGGCCAGGGACTTCGCACTTTTTTGTAGCTTCTTGGAAAATCAAAAGATTACGATGGGGAGTAATTGAGTGTAATGGGGGACGATAGGCGTCAGCCACTACCCGCTACTCACTCCTTGTGCACCATGATATTGATCACGATGTTCAGGTCGTCCACGTCCACGCTGCCGTCGCCGTTGATATCGGCGGCGGGAATCGCATCGGCCTTGTGTACCATGATGTTGATGACATAGTTCAGGTCGTCCACATCCACCACGCCCTCGCCAGTGAGATCGCCGCGCACTCCGGGATGCGGCGTGTCGCCCTCCTCGAGCAGGCGGCCGGCCTTGTAGAAGGCATAGAGCGGGCCGTCGGGCTCACCCTCATAGTCCGACTCGTAGGCGTGCCAGTCGATGTAGTTCTGCAGCTCGCCCTTGGGCACATACACCGTGGCGGGAATCACCTTGGTTATGTCGGGCATCTCGGGCTCGGGGGTGATGGGCATATAGCTGCTCATCATGTAGAGCCAGTAGGCAGCCAGGTCGATGTCGGCAAAGCACAGCTTGTTCAGGTAGCAGTCCTCGGCGGGACGGCGCAGGTGAATCTCCTCGATGTTGTTACAGTTGGCAAAAGCAAACTCGCACACCTCGAAGGTGTTTTTCAGGTCAAGCTTCTTTAGTCCCGTGCAGCCAAAGAAAGCGTTGTCGAAGATGATGCTGATGTTCTCGCCCAGGTTGATGCCCGTGAGGCGTGTGTTGCTCACGTTTCCGCAGCCCAGCAGCGCGGCCGTGGCCGGGTCAATGAGCAAGAAAGCGTCGTCGGGAATCTCGTTCACCGGCGCATTGTGTAGCTCATCGGGAATGGTCACCTCGCCAGTGGCCCAGTAGCCGTTGTCCAGACTCCACTGGCCCGGCTGGCCCTCCCAAATGCCTTCGGCCCGGTAAACCACGTTGTTGGCGGCATACTCCGCGCCGAAGATGCACTCCTCCTGTGCATGATAGTACAAGGGGTCGCCCTCATTGGCGGCAAACGCGTTTTTGTAGGCATCGAGCATGAGGAACGGCACCAGTACAGAACCAGTGCAGCTCACCTCGTCGGGGTCGTCGGGATCTTCCGGCTCAAAGGGGTCGTCATCACCCCAGAACACGCTGAACAAAGCCTTCGCGGCATCCACGTCCAGACCGTTGGGGTTGTTGGTGTTCAGGAAGGCTCCCTTGCCCAGCTTCAGCACGCCGGGCTGTGCTTGGAAGTAGAGCAGTGGGTCCGAGGTGTTGCAAAAGGCGCTGTCGCCCACCTCCGTCACCTGTCGCAGGTCGAGGCGTCCGTTGAGCGGGATGCAGTTGTAGAAAGCGCGCTTGCCGATGCGGTTAATCGTTGTGGGCAGGTCCAGGGCCACCAGACCAATCACATTCTCAAACGCACCGTCGCCGATGGCCGTCACAGGCTTGCCACCCAGTGTGGCCGGCACGGCATCGACAAACATCTTGGGCCACTCGCCCGGATGGGTCTTCGCCCACGCCAGCAGGTCAACGGGCGGGGTGTACTTGGTCACAGTGGCCGAATGGCCATCGGTGGTATAAGTCCACCGTCCCTCGGTGGCGGCATTTACCACTACCGTCATCGCGGCCAACACCGCTAAAAGGTAAATCTTTTTCATAAGCATATTATTTATGAATTAATAAATGTGCATATACTCACCACGTCTCGGAGTGAAACGGAATGCAAAGGTACACTCTTCGCACAAATATGCATTCTCAAATTCGCAAAATTAATTCTCATATTCGCAAAAACTGACAAAAAACGGCATTTTTGCGAATTTGAGAATCATTTTTGCGAATTTGATAGTCGCTCATCGGCAAATTTGACCTACTTTTGCATCATGAACAAAGCCAACCCTTGTGTGAATCACCAAAACATTAACGCATAAATATTCAAAGCTTATGAAACATCGACTACTCTTCACACTGCTGGCCGTGTTGCTGGCGGCGCAGGCCTGGGCCACCGAGGTGCCCGGCTATGGCGACATCGTCCTTCAGTACGCATGGATCAGCACCAGCGGCTCGTCGGTGAACATCGACAACGAAGACCAGCGCTGGGCGCAGTGCGACTACTATGTGTGGTACAACAGCGCCAAGAGCATCGCCATCATCCGCTATGTGAACTACCAGCACTGGAGCAGCAACGCCACCTACACCGTGCCCAATTCGCTCTCCATTGGCGGCAAGAGCCACAAGGTGGTGGGACTGTGGAAACTCGACAACCGGCAGATGATTCTCGACAACGGCAAGATTACCACGCTCAACCTGCCCGAGGGACTGGAGTTCATCAAAGGCAATGAGGCCATCAATCTGGCCAATATCACCAGCCTCACGCTGCCAGCCTCGCTCACCTGGCTGTCGAGCAGCGCGTGCAAGGCCCCGCGGGTGACCACGCTCACACTCAAGGACAGTGCCACGCCGCTCACCATCGACGGCTGGGAGGGCTACACCAACGGCGTGTTCGGCTACATGCCTGTGGCAACCGCCACCGTGGGGCGTTCGCTCGTGTCGGAAAACCGGCCCTTCGGCTGCAGTGACGAGAACATGACGCTGAAGACGCTCACCATCACCGGCTCGATGAAGACGATGATGAACGACTTCTGCAACGGCCAGCGCAAGCTCGCCACCGTCACCATCAAAGAGGGCGTGACCAACATCAGCAACAGTGCCTTCCGCGACTGCGGCAAGCTCACCGCCATCACCATCCCCAACAGTGTGAAAGTGATCGAAGAACACGCCTTCCGTGGCGATACCCTGCTGAACAAGGTGAATCTGGGCGCTGGTGTGAAGTACATCCGTGACTATGCGTTCCTGGATTGCCGCAGTGTCACCGCCCTCACACTGCCCGCGAGCCTCGACAGCATCGACGATGGCGCCTTCTACAACATGAGCGGCGTGAAGACCCTCACCATCGAGGACAACAGCAAGGAGCTGCTCATCAGGGGCTGGACGGGCTACTCCATCGGGGCTTTCGGCTGGTTTGCCGACGGCTACACCGCCACCGTGGGACGCAACTTCAACCTCAAGGCCTACGGCGAGGCCGAGGCCAACCGGCCCTTCGGCTACAGCAAGGTGGGCAAGGTGACCATGACCGACTACGTCACTCGCCTGAACAGCAGCGAATACTACTACTGCTCGCTGCTCAAGAATGTGACCCTGAGCCCCAACATCAAGGAAATCCCCGACAACACCTTCCAGAACGACACCCTGCTCACCGGCATCGCCATCCCCGACAAGGTGACCCACATCGGACTACGCGCGTTCCAGAACGACTCGATGATGACCACGCTCACCATGAGCAAGGGGGTGAAGTACATCCGTGACTACGCGTTCGACAATTGCTTCCGCGTGCCCAGCTTGGTGCTGCCCGCAAGCCTCGACAGCATCGACGACGGCGCCTTCTACAACATGCGCGGCGTGCGCACCCTCACCATCGAGGACAACAGCAAG
>JAFYCU010000219.1 GCA_017545095.1 Muribaculaceae bacterium
CTAAATAAAGCAACTGATATAAGAACCAAGAACCGAGACCCAAGACCCAAGAGCCGCATTGCGCCACTTGTAGCTCGTAGCTAAATAAAGCAACTGATATAAGAACCAAGAACCGAGACCCAAGACCCAAGAGCCGCATTGCGCCACTTGTAGCTCGTAGCTAAATAAAGCAACTGATATAAGAACCAAGAACCGAGACCCAAGAACCGAGAGCCGCATTGCGCCACTTGTAGCTTGTGGCTAAATAAAGCTTGTTTACTCGTTTACTTGTTTACTTGTTTACTGACAACTGATAACTGACAACTGATAACTGACAACTAATTAATGGTATGAAAAAAATCTTTACGCTAATGGCCGTAATGGCCTTGTTTGGAGCATCGGCACAAGCCGATGTCACCATCGATGGCAAGAGCTATGCCGTCGACACCATCATCCACCGCCAGGTGGGACCGGGCATGATGCACTCCATCATCCGCCTGCCGGGGTGGCCTATGAATGTGTATATCACCGAGATGGATGCCACCAATCCGCACGCCCGCGTGGAGGCCTCGTTCGAGGGGCGCGTGGGACGTCTGCAGCCCATCGAAACGGCGATGGAGCAAAAGCGCACGCCTACCAAGCGACCCGTCGTGATGTGCAACGCCAACTTCTGGGTCACCACCAACAGCACCACCTGGGCGAAGTATCAGCTGCGCCACCCGCTGGGCGGATTGGTGCGCAACGACACCATCGTGGTGAACCCCACCAATGAATGGGAGGGAGGACCGCAAAATTCGGGTACGGCGATGATCGACCGAAACGGACACCTCTACATGGGCACCGTGAACTATGTGACCACCGTGAGCCACCCAGGGGTGAATAACGGCCAGCAACAATATGTTGCCAACGTCAACCGCCGCGCCGTGACGGGCGAGATGGCTCTGTTCAACGAGTGCTACTCCGGAGGACGACAGCTGGAAAACGACTGGGTGGGCTATGACGAGAAAGGCGACAACCAGAGCGACAACTACTTCCTCAAGTTTGTCGATGGCGAGGACTGGGCCATGGGTCAGGACATGCACTTCGTGGTGTCGAAAACCATCATGGGCAAGGACCGCACGGGCTACAACATGCACTACAATGCCATCCTCACCTGCACGGGATGGACCAAGGACCTCATGTCGCCGGTGCAGGTGGGCGACACGCTCACCATCCGCTGCCAGTGGACTTACGTTGATGCACAGGGCAACACCGTTGTGCCGCAGGTCGAGAACCTGGTCGAGGGCAACGCCACGGTGATGACCCACGGCGAACTCACGCCGCGCAACTACGACGAGAGCTACAACACCTCGGTGTATTCCCG
The DNA here is from genome assembly GCA_017545095.1 of Muribaculaceae bacterium. Next base: position 1,343 of record JAFYCU010000219.1, read on the forward strand.
CACGGCCTACGGCACCAACGCCGATGGCACGCGACTCTACTTCATCGTGATCGACAAGTCGCTCAGTCCCGACTATGGGCGTTCCAATGGCGCCACCACAGCACAGATGTGCCAGGTGCTCAAGGGTTTGTGTCCTGAGGTCACCGATGTGGTGAACATGGATGCTGGCGGCTCGGCGCTGATGTTTGTCGATGGCGACTATGCCAACACCAGCACCGAGTACTCGGCTCGCTCGGTGGCTTGCGGATGGATGATGTGTGCCATGGGCGAGGAGGACAACGAGATTGCCTCCATCGCCTTTGCCGACTATCAGAAAAAGATGCCCATCTATTCGTCGTACCGCCCCGTGATTTGGGGTTACAACGCCCGTGGCGAGATCGTGAGCCACGATGTGCAGGGCTTCACCCTCTCGTGCGACCCGCAGCTGGGTACCTGCGGCGACGACACCTTCTTTGCCGGAGGCAACGTGATGCAGGATTCGCTCACCGCAACCTTCGGCGGCATGACAGCACGCATCAAGATCATCACCCAGGAGGCTTCGCCCGCCATCAAGCTCAAACCGGCTCTGGTGATCGACAACCGCGACTATCCCGTCGAGGTCATCGCCACCGTGGCTGGCGAAACGTTCTTCTATGAGCCCTCGTCGCTCCAGTGGACCATCGACGACAGCCGCGTGGCCGCCATCAACAATGGCACGCTGCACGGCATTGCCAATGGACAGACCAAACTCTCGTGCCTGATTGGCGAGCTTAACGACAGCACCACCGTGCGCGTCGAAATCAGCGACACACCGTATAAATACGAGGCTTGGGAAGGTTGGACCGTTAAGGGTTCGGGACACAAGAACTTCTCGCTGGTCGACAACAAGCTCACCTATACCTACGGCTCGTCGCGCGTGCCCTATATCGCCCTTGACAAGAACACCACTTTCTACGGCCTGCCCGACACCATCGGCTTTGCCTTCAAGAGCGATGTGCCCATCGACCGCGTGCAGATGGATGTGCGCAACTACAACTTCCCCAAGACCAACAACCAGGTCACGGCTCCCGAAGGCGGCTTCGAGGCTGGTGTGTGGCACACCGTGAAGGTCGATATCGAGGCCCTGGGTGGCGCCGACAAGGTGGGCACCTATCCCATCGAAATCCGTGAGGTGCGTTTTGAGCCGACCAAGAATCTGGAGTCGGTGGAGCGCAGCATCGAGTTCACGCCCATCTATTGCCACTACAGCAGTGTGCACACCCTGGGTGATGTGACAGGCGACGGTTCGGTGGACATCGACGATGTGAACGCCATCATCAATGTGATGCTCGGCAAGGTTGCTCCCGACCGCTTCCCTGCTTCGCCTGACATCAACGGCAGCGGCTCGGTGGATGTGGACGACTTGAACTTGATCCTGAACATCTTGCTTGGCATTCATAAAGGCTGACACCATTAGGAACGGCTGACGCCTATAATGGAATCTAAGGCTTCTAAGGAGCCTAGGGGGGCGCAATGCGCAGCCCGCCTAGAATCCTTAGGAGCCTTAGACTTTGATACCCCTATTGCACGCAGCCTCTCGCGTCAGCCTTGTGCTTCGATGTCGTTCAGGATGGTCTTCAAAGCTTCGTCGGTGGCCGTGAGCTTTTTGCGGCAAATTTCCAGCAATTCCTTGCTGCGCTTAGTGTAGGTGCTCAGGTTGTCGATGCTGCACTCGGGGTCTTGCATCTTTTTGACCAGTTCTTCAAGCTCGGTCACGGCTTGCGTGTAGGTGAGTTCTTGTTGTTCTTCCATGATGGTGGGTTGTTTTATGAGGTGTGGATGTAAGAATTTCATTGTTGTATATTCAGCACGGTGGCTTTGGCCTTGCCTTGGCTCAGGTGCACGGTGATGGCATCGCCGGGCTTGAGCTGGTCGGCGCGGGTGAGGTAGCGGCCGGCACACATGGTGAGGGAGTAACCCCGGTTGAGGATGTTGCGCGGCGAGAGCAGCTCCACCTTGTCGTGCAGCGCGTCGATGCGCATGTGCTCGCGCAGCATGTGCTGCGTGGCGGCTTCGCGCAGGCGGTCGCTGTGGTGCTGCAGGCAGGTGCGCTCGGCGGTGAGCCGACCGGCAAGCGCCAGCGGAATGGCGCGGGCATAGCCCTCTAAGCGCACACGGCTGGTGTCGACCACGCGGCGCGCCGTGGCGGGAATGAGGCTGCCATAGTAGGCCAGCTGCTCGCGGGAGTGCGCCAGCATGTCGCGCACGTTGCTCACAACGGTGTTGCTTAGGTCGGTGAGGTGAGCAAGGGCATCGCTGCCGCGCTGGATGAGCCATTCGGCGGCGGCGGTGGGGGTCTTCACGCGCATCGCGGCCACATAGTCGAGCACCGTCACGTCGCGCTCGTGGCCAATGCCCACAATCACCGGGATGGGGAATTGGGCGATGGCGGCGGCCAGGTCGTAATTGTCGAACGAGTTCAAGTCGCTCGTCGAGCCGCCGCCGCGAATCACCACCACGCAGTCGAAGTGCTCGATGTGGGCATTGACGCGGTCCAGAGCCGCCAGCACGCTCGGCACCGTGCTCACGCCCTGCATCGTGGCCGTGAACAGGCAGGGGTAGTATTGCAGCCCGTAGGCGTTGTGTTCCAGCTGGTTGATGAAGTCGCCATAGCCCGCTGCCCCGACGGCCGAAATCACGGCGATGCGCTGGGGCACAAGGGGCCAGGGAAGGTTCTTGTTCATGTCAATCACCCCATCGCGGGCCAGCCGGTCGAGGATTTCGCGCCGCTGGCGGGCCATGTCGCCCAACGTGAATTCGGGGTTGATGTTGTGCACCAGGAGTTTCAGGCCATATTGCTCGTGAAAGGTGGCGCTCACACACACCAGCACCTTCATGCCGCTGGCAAAGTCCTGGCCGGTCACGCTCTTGAACTGGGCATTGAGGCTTCCGAATATGCTGGCCCACACCACGGCTTGCGCACGGGCGATGGTGGCACCGTTTTCCGGGTTTTTCTCGATGAGTTCCAGGTAGCAGTGCCCGCGGCGCACTGCCACATCGCTGGTCTCGGCCTGCACCCACTGGTGTTGCAGGTCGAGCTGTTTGTTGAGTGTGTTCTTGATGCGGGCGTTGAATGCGCTCAGCGTCAACGCTTCTTCGGTTTGGTTGTCGAATAATGATGGCATTGGACAGGTTTATCGGTTTAGTTTGAATTTCTTGCCTACGCTGTAGGTGATTTCTTTTTTCAGCCACGGGGTGAAAAGCGCATAGTCTTCCTTCGAGAGGAAGTCTTGCAGGTGGTGCCTCACGGCGAGGGTGTTGTGCTGCTGGCCGGTGAAGGTCATCTCGATTTGGGTGAATGGCAGCTTGTCGAGCAGTTCCTTGCGCTTGGCCTTGCTGGCGGTGGGCAGGAACAGGTCGGCCAGCGTGGGCATCGGCCGCAAGGGCTGTATCGATTGCAGCTCCACCCAGTTGCTGTTGAAAAACCGCAGCCGGCTGTCGGGCACGGGGGTGAACACGGTCTCAATCACGGCCAGGATGGTGTCGTGGCGCGTGTAGGGGAGCATGAGCAGCTCCACCGTGCGGCTTTTGCTGGTGCTGATTTTCAGGTAGGTGCTGTCGACCTCGATGAGCTGCGTGCCGTTGCCCAAGCGGTTCGACATCTCCACACGCTGACCGCTGTCGTAGTAGTCGAGCAGGTCGAGACGCGCCGTGTGGGGCACAAGCAGGAAGATGTTGTCGGGCTCGCTGGCGAAGAAGTCGCGCACTGTGCGCCCAGACAGCCACAGCGAGGTGCACAGCAGGCACAGCACGAGCGTGAATAGTGAATGTTTCATCGTTTGTTTTTTTTGTCTTTCTTGCGGAATTTCGAGAAGGGCACATCATCGTTGTCGCCCTTGCGGTTGCGTGGACGCGGTTTGCCGCTGCGGCCGTGCTTGCGGGACTCGAAACCCTGTTCGGCCTCTTGCGCCTCGCGCTCGGCACGCCGCCGCTCGGCGCGGTTGCGCTTCACACTGGTTTTCTCCCACGAGCTGGCGGCATAGTCCTTGCCCTCCTTGGCAATCTCCAGATAAAGGCGCTTGCCGAAGAAGTCATAGTTTTTCAGTGCCGCTATCACGCGCTGCGCATCGCCCTGCCGCACGTCGAAGAGCGAGTAGTTGCTCAGCAGGTCGATGCGGCCCAGCCCCACATGCTGCCCGCGGGTGTTCTGGTTGATGAGGCGGATGAGGTTGGGGGCGAAGAAGCCGTCGCTCTTGCCCAGGTTGATGTACACGCGCTCGTAGCCTTTCTCGGCCACGCGGCTGTCTTTCTCCTCCAGCGTGCGTTTCACTTTGCCCATGCCTTTCTCGCCCTTGGCGGCTTTCTTGCGCTCTTTGCTCTCGGGCACGTAGTCGAGCACGGGGGCATCGCGGTAGTAGTCGAGCAGTCGGTTGCACTCCAGCGAGAGCAGACGCTTGAGCAGGTCTACACCGCTCAGCCACGACAGCTTTTTGAGCACCGGCGGCAGATAGGCGGCAATCTCGTCTTCTTTCACCTCCACGCGCTCGAGTTTGTCGGCCAGCGTGAAGAGCTGTTTCTCGATAATCTCCTCAGGTTTGGGCACCTCGCGGCGTTCGATGGGTTTGCCAATGTGCTTCTCGATGGCTTGCAGCTTGCGGCGTTCGCGGCTGTGGATGATGCAGATGCTGGTGCCCGTTTTGCCGGCGCGACCGGTGCGGCCGCTGCGGTGGTTGTAGATGTCGTTGTCGTCGGGCAGGGCATAGCTGATGATGTGCGTGAGGTCGTCCACATCGAGTCCTCGTGCGGCCACGTCGGTGGCCACGAGCAGCTGCAGGTTGCGGTCGCGGAATTTCTTCATCACCGCGTCGCGCTGCGCCTGCGACAGGTCGCCATGCAGCGAGTCGGCATTGTAACCGTCCTGTATCAGGTTGTCGGCAATATCCTGTGCCTGAGCGCGTGTGCGCGTGAAGATGATGCCGTAGATGCGCGGACGGGCATCGACGATGCGTTTCAACGCCAAATATTTGTCGTCCGCGCGTACCATATAATAGATGTGCTTCACATTGCTCGACCCCTCGTTGCGCGTGCCAACCACAAACTCCTGCGGGTTGTGCATGTAGTTGCGGGCGATGGCGGCAATCTCTTTGGGCATCGTGGCCGAGAACAGGAGCATCTTGCGCTGCTCGGGCACGTGGGTGAGTATCTCGTTGATGTCGTCGACGAAGCCCATGTTGAGCATCTCGTCGGCCTCGTCGAGAATCACGGTGTTCACGTTCTCCAGCTTCACCTTTTTGCGCTTGATCAGGTCGAGCAGGCGGCCGGGAGTGGCCACAATCACCTGCACGCCTTTGCCCAAAGCGCGTATCTGGCTCTCGATGCTCGACCCGCCGTACACCGGCAGGATGTTCAGCCCGTCGATATACTTCGAGTAGTCGGCCAGGTCGCTGGCCGTTTGCAGACACAGTTCGCGGGTGGGGTCGAGGATGAGGGCTTGTGTGGTGCGCGTGCCGGTATCGACACGCTGCAGTGTGGGCAGGCCGAAAGCGGCCGTCTTGCCGGTGCCGGTCTGCGCCAGGGCCACCACATCGCTTTCCTCGTTGAGCAGGTGGGGAATCACCAGTTCCTGCACGGGCATCGGAGCCAGATAGCCCAGGTCGGCAACGGCGCGGAGCAGGTCGTCGCGCACGCCGAGTTCTTCAAATGTCATGAGTGTGGTTTGTTGATATGAACGTTCCTTTGGTTTCAAGCTACAAAATTACGCATAATCGCCGAATTACCCAAGCCATTCCTCATTTTCCCTCGTTTTTCGCCCGTTTTTGTGGCTACGCCGTGCATGGCGGTTCAGACGTAAGGGAAAATTATCCATATGATTTTAAAATATCACACACGGGTTCGCTGTGTTGCAAGGAGACGTTTAGTTAAACACCGAGTCATGTAGAGCTGCACCCTGTGCGGCTGTTGGCCGAGTCGAAACCGAATCAAAAACCCGCAAACGTCTGGTGCAAACGAAGTTACAAGCCGCTGCGTGCACTGGCTCTACAGGGCAGCGGCTCTACAGGGCAGCGGAAGCGTGTTCAGTTTTGTTCAAGTGTTCAGGTGCTGGGGTTGCGCCTACGGCCTCCTTTCCTGCCTATGATCTGTAGCCTTACAGTGCTTACCGGGGACAACTTCGCGGTGGTTGCCAAATTTTTTTTCAAAAAAAATTGCGAAAAAATTTGGTGGGTTCAAAAATTGTATCTACTTTTGCAGTGTACTATTGTAGTGGTACACTAATCATCAAGTGCAATTCTAATCCTTATAGCTATGTTAAGTGTTGAAAATCTGAGTTTTAGTTATCGCAAGCCTCACCATGAACTGTTCCGCGACTTCTCGCTGGAAATCGCTGCCGGTGGTGTCTACGGCTTGCTGGGGCGCAATGGCGCGGGCAAGAGCACGCTCATCGCCCTGATGACTGGCCTGCTCACACCCGATGCCGGCCAGGTGACCCTAAACGGCGATGATGTGCGCCGCCGACTGCCGCGAACGCTCAGCGACCTGTTCCTCGTGCCCGAGGAGTTTGAACTGCCCAACCTCTCGCTGGCACAGTTTGCGAAGCTTAACGCACCGTTCTATCCCAAGTTCAGTGCCGACGACATGAACCGCTACCTCGACCTGTTTGAGATGGAGCGCGACGCTCAGTTGAAATCGCTCTCCATGGGACAGCGCAAAAAGGTGTTCATGAGTTTCGCGCTGGCCACCAACACCGGCCTGTTGCTCATGGATGAACCCACCAACGGACTCGACATCCCCGGCAAGAGCCAGTTCCGCAAGTTCATCGCCCAGGGCATGACCGACGACAAGGCCATCGTGATCAGCACCCACCAGGTGCGCGACATCGATTCCATCCTCGACCATGTGGTGATTATCGACGACAGCCGTGTGCTGCTCAACACCGACTTGGGTCAGGTGGGCAGCAAGCTCGCCTTCCGACCCGTGCGCGAGGGCGACAAGCCGCTCTTTGTGCAGCAGAATGTGATGGGTGCGCTGGGGGTGATGCCCAACGACGGCTCCGAGGAGACCAACGTTGACCTGGAGATGCTCTTCAACGCCACTCTCCAGCAACCCGAGGCTATCAACCAATTGTTTAACGCTAAATGAACACGGTCATGAAAAATCAAGTATTCAATTGGAGCCGCTTCACGCTGGCTCTGCGCAAGGAAGTGGTGGAGAACTGGCGGCAGCTCGTGCTTGCCATGGTAGTCCTCTACGCGGTGTTGACACTGCTCATGGTGCTCGGCAACTGGATAAGCGGGGGCGACAATGACCCTAATTCGGTTCATCTCAGATATATGATGGTGTTTATCTGCTTCAGCGTGTCATGCACCATCATGGCTTCGCTCTCGTTCCGCGGGCTGATGACCAAAACCAGCCGCACCGAACTGTTCACCTCGCCGTCGTCGATGGCCGAAAAATTTGCCGTCAATGTCCTCATCTATGTGGTGGGCTACATCGTGGCTTTCTTTGTGGTTGCGCAGCTGGCCGACCTTACCCGTGTGGCCCTGCTGTGGCCTGCCCGCAGCGATGATTTCATCGTGCCGGGACCCATCAACTTCCTGCCGTTGGTGTCACGGTTCATCTCGAACGGAGAAATGGAGACAGTGATGGGGAACATCGGATTGTTCCGCGCTGCCACGTATGTGGGGCTGATTGCTTCACCGGGGCTGTATGTGCTGGGCAGTGTGCTGTGGCCCAAGCTGTCGTTCCTCAAAACCTTTGCTGCCGTCTATGTCATCGAGATGGTCATCTTTGTCATCGGCATGATGGTGATGCGGGTTTTCGATATCGAAGATGTGGCCATGAGGATTCTCAACAACATCCAGGACGGCACGTTCGCAACCTTCATGCTGGTGGCCACCGTCGTGCAGTTGGTGCTCTACTGGGTGCTCGCTTGGGTGGTGTTCTGCCGCAAGGATGTGGTTTCAAGAGGTATGTTTCACTAATCTTAAAACACCGAGAGTTATGATTATTGTCAGTGTCATCGTGGCAGCGGCCGCCGCAACCGCTTCGGCTGCAGCCCTCGTCAAGTGAATGAGTCATGAATTTCAAGGATAACAAAGCCATCTATCTGCAAATTGCCGACCGCATTGGCGACGACATCCTCGCCGGCACGCTGGCCATCGACGGCAAGGTGCCCAGTGTGCGCGAACTCGCCGCGCAGGTCGAGGTGAACGCCAACACCGTGGCACGCACCTACGAGCACTTGCAGCAATGTGGCATCATCTACACCAAGCGTGGCCTGGGCTACTATGTGGCCCCCGAGGCTAAGGACATCATTGTGCGTCAGCGCCGTGAGCAACTCATGCAGGGCGAAATGGACTACTTCTTCGGCCAGCTCCGAGCCGTGGGCGTGTCGCCCGACGAACTCCGCGACCGCTATGCCGACTACCTGAAGAAGTAGCGGATTGTGTATGATAGGCGAGAGGAGTCACCCATTGGCGGTGGCTCCTCTCGTTTGGTATTTGCTGTGCGGGTTTACCTGCTCTGGCCGTACTGCTTCTTGATGCCGGGCAGCTTCTTTTGGATGTCGGCGATGCGCGTCCCATGGCTGGGGTGCGAGCTCAGGAACTCCGGCACGCTGCTCTGGCTCGACGCATTCATCTTCTGCCAGAAGGTGATGGCCACGTCGGGGTTGTAGCCCGCGATGGTCATCAGCACCAGACCCATCTCGTCGGCCTCGCTCTCGTGCTTGCGCGAGAACGGCTGCATCACGCCATACTGGGCGCCCAAGCCATACACCTGTTGGGCGATGGCCTGCGTCTGATAGCTCTGGCCGGCAATCACCGCTCCGAGCACGTTGGCACCCATCTGGGCCGCCACCTGCTGGCTCATGCGCTCGTTGGCGTGCTTGGCCACAGCGTGGGCCACCTCATGGCCGAGCACCACCGCCAGTTCGTCGTCGCTGCCGATGATCTTCATGATGCCCTCATACACCACAATCTTGCCGCCAGGCATGCACCACGCGTTCAGCTCGTCGCTCTTCACCAGGTTGAACTCCCACGCAAAGTTCTGGATCTCGCTCTCCAGCCCCACAGCCTTGAGGTAGGCCTCGGTGGCGGCCGCGATGCGCTTGCCCACGCGGGTCACCTGCTCGCTCTGCACTTTCTGTGTCGATACTTGCGCCGTCTTCATAAACGAGGCATAACTTGCCAAACTCGACTGCAGCACCTCGCTGTCGCTCACGAGGTTCAGTTGTTTGCGGCCCGTGATAGGCACCGAGCCGCAGCTGGTGAGCAGCAATGCCGCCACAGCCAGCGATGCTAAAATCTTTTTCATAATATTCTATCTTTAGTGTTGCTATCCAGCGTTCTCCTGGGCTTCGCCACCGGTGCCAATGCATCGCCTTGGCCAGCGGCTCGCCCACAATTTTTCGCAAAGGTAATGATTTTCTCAGACAAAGAAGCAAAGACGTGACATTTTTTTGCTTCATCCTTGATTTTGAACTACAGATTATTCTGAATGGTCTGATTCAAGATGCGAGATGCGAGAAGGCTAACGCAAGAGCAGGGCAATCACGTAATTCAAATCAGGAATTAAGGAATGAAGGAATCCTCGCCTCAGCACGCTCAAGCAAATTTCCTTAATTCCTCAATTCCTGACCTAATTTTCATTCCATCCGCTGCATTATCAATTATCCATTGTCAATTCCTGATGTTGTCTGATACTAGGGTCAGCCATCTTGATTCTCGCATCTTATTATAATTTGTAATAAATTTGTATTTAATTTGTTGACTGTTCAAGCCGTTGTCTTTAATTGTCATTCGTTGTCCTTCATTGTCTGACACTTGCGTCAGCGCGAACGAAGTTACAAGCCGCTGCGTGCAGCGGCTCTACAGGACAATGGCGGCGTCATGTAGAGCCGCATCATGATGCGGCTGATGGCCGAAGCACCATAAGATGCAAGAAACGAGCTGGCTAACGCACATGATGCTGCATCGCGATAACTATTAACGATGAACTATTTCACCGCATCGCGCCGCTTATCAACTCGTTCACTCGTCACGAGTTCTGGATGTTGGTGTTCTGCAACACCAGCGGGGCGACGTAGGGCAACTTGCCGTGGCTGCGCACCATCACAATCGAGTTCGGGTCTTGGCGCATAAGTGTCTCTTTATTCGGCTTCGGATTGGAGCAGTTCGGTGCGTTTGACGGGCTTCACGTCCGAGTGCAGACGGTTGATGACCAGGTTGAGGTTCTCAACATCGATGCATCCATCAAAGGCAATGTCGGCACTCTTGTCCTCGTAAAAGTCCTAGTGCTTGCCGAGTATGCGATTGACAATGAAGTTCACATCGGCGATGTCTATCCTACCATCGGTGTTAATATCAGCTATCATGTCGATGTTCTTGTGGTCAAGCAGGCAGACGACGGTGAAGTTTAAGTCATCAACATCGGCTACGCCATCGCCAGTGTAGTCGAAGCGCTCACGGCCGAAGATTCGGCAGAAATCCGCATACCCGCTATCACAATACCATTGGTTGTCATCGCTACGCCCATCGCGAAACACAACATCATACACCAAACGCCCTTTCGCGTCAAGAACGAATACCGAATGCGGCGGTGTGGTTGCCCCGCTCATCACTGGCGGCAGAGGGGCAAGCACGTCAACCGACTCGCCAACCATGCCGATGCCCTCTACCAGTTTCACCCTCTCGTCTTTGTCGGTGTAAACGCGTCGGCTGATTCCTTCCACAATCACATTGTCGTCACGCTCAAGGGTCAGGCCGTCATAAATATTGGGGGTATTGAAATCATAAAGGAGAACCTCATAGTGCGTGCCGGTCTCGTGCACGAGGGGATAGCACTCATAAAACAACGAGCTGCCGTCATAGTCAAAATCCATGAACATCAGGCGGTTTTCTTCATCCTGATTTTTGGAACAAAGGCGGTAGATTCTGCCGTTGTCTTCACGAAGCAAGGCGGCAGGGTGGCTGTTGCTCAACGATGTGCCAATGCTGTAGTATTCATATGGCTCATCACCCATCATGGTGCGATAAAATGCCTTGTAGGTGATGCCGTCAACGATGGTGTCGCAGCGGTATTTAATGGTGTAGGCAATTTCCGTTGCGTTTGGGTGGTTCCCGATTCTTTTTGTCCACCCCACCCAGGTGAGGTCTTCGCGCAGCATCGGAACGTACTCATGCTCCTGCGCCTGAATGCCCGCCCAGCACAGCAGCACGAGCATAGCGGTATAAACCATCTTCTTCATAGTCGTAAATTTTTTAGGATTTGTGTTGCAAAGTTAGTGAAAAAAGATTTCATGTGCAAGGTCTTTTGGAGAAACCTTGCACATGAACGTCAGTATTCACTCGGCTTGACGATGACTGTGGCTCCTTTCTCGACCTTGAAGCCGGGGCCAAGCGTCACCGAGCCTTTGTACTCGATCTCGTATTCCGCGCCGTTCTTGACGGTGCCATCGCCCGCCGTTCGGCCAGCGTCCACGCTGCGGCTCGCCACCACGTCATTGGCGATGACATACTGCGAGTTCTGGATGTTGGTGTTCTGCAACACCAACGGCGCGACATACGGCAGTTTGCCATGGCTGCGCACCATCA
>JAFYCU010000220.1 GCA_017545095.1 Muribaculaceae bacterium
ACTTAAACATGATACACTTCTATATGTAAAACAAGCATAGATTAATACCTCAATTCGGGGTTTGCCAAATTGCGTCATGCAAGGGGTTACCTTTCATTGTTGTTGCTATATAGAATCACATCTGATGATGATAGAGTGATTGAAGGAAAAAAGTTACGTTGAATATTAATGCTATACTTACTCAAAATGATTATTATTAAGAACCGACGGACCAAGATGGAGAGCATCCTGAAGGAGTATCCCGATGCTCAGGTGTTTGATGTGACAAGCAAGGGTGATTACAAGCTTTTCTCGCCTTTCTATCCCCATGGCGGCATTCCTATTCCGTTTTCGGGCACGGTGACGTCGCAGTCGGTCGAGGGCATTTGGCAAGGGCTCAAGGTGTTTGAGCACGAAGGCATCGACTTCGACTGCTTCAACAACAAGACGATGAAGAACCTCAAGCGCACGGTGCGCACCCATGGCCGCTGCCTGGGGCATCAGAAGGGGTTGGGCAGCAAGGAGCTCCTGGGCTACATCGAAGCGCGCCGGCTGATCTACGTGCCGTCGTATATGTGGATGCTGGAGCACAAGTGCCACGCCGAGCTGGAGCAATTTAGGCGGGTGCTTGCCCAGGGCAAGACCCTGGTGCTGCTCGACTACGAGACCAACGAGAACGTGGAAGACCCCAGCAAGCCCCTGTCGCACGCCTCGCTCATCAAAAAGTATCTGCAAGAGGAGGCAAAGGACTGAGCATTAAGCCTGTTGCAGCAAGCGCAGGGCTTCGGGGCGGCCGCTGTTGAGCAAAGCGGGATAGTGGGCGTCGCTGTTGATGATCACTGGGGCTTGGTATTTCTTGAGCAGCGCGAAGTAGCGGCTATGGGGAAAGAAGCGTCCATGCTGCTCCCAAGCCTTGGTGTTGATTTCAATCACATAGTGGTGGTCCATGATGGCCTCGAAGAGCTCCAGTACGAGGGCGGAGTACCACGGCTGCTTGTCGATGCCGGGGGCATACATGCTGGCATTGAAGCCGATTTTGTCGAAATGGCCCACCACGTCGAAGCCGCCTGTGTCAACCATCTGCATCGACTGGGCGAAGAAGCTGCGCACCACAGCCTCGATGTCGCCGTGGAAATGAACGGCCATCTTCTCCTTGAACCTCTCGAAACGCCCGTCAATATCCACATATTGCTCGGGATTGCTGAACGAGGGGATAAAATGCACTGAGCCAATGCGGTAGTCGAGCGACAGCGACCTCAATTCGGGGTCGCTTTGTTCTTGTCCGTCGATGTAGTCCACCTCCATGCCCGCATAGAGCGTGATGCGCTGTTCATAGGTGGCGCGCAGGCGCTGCACCTCGTCGAGAAAGGCCGCCACGCTGCCACGGCTCATGTTGCACGGCGACTCCACATGCACGGGGCCGTGGGGGGTGAACCCCAGATGGGCGAAGCCCAGGTTGATGGCCTCGCGCACAAAGGCTTCCATTGGGGCATGGCCATCGCAAAACTGTGTGTGAGTGTGAAAATTATATTGCGATGATGCTTGGGCGATAGCCGAGAAGTTGATCATGTGTTTGGAATCTAATGAAAATGGCTTAAAATAGTTTCATGATTTGCTCGTTGGGAATAACACTCATTACCACATGGCCGTCGGGGGTGTAGTTGGGGTTGGCCAGCTGGAAGAGCTCGGCCACGAGCACATCCATCTCCTCCTGTGCCATGCGCCGCCCATAGGGGATGGCCGCTGCGCTGGCCACCTTGAGCGCGATGTGCTCCATCACACGCGACTTGATGGGTGCCCCGCCGCGCTCCATGTCGTCGATCACCTGCTGCAGCAGGTCGCTCACGTCCACACCTTCGAGCCCGGCAGGCATCGCGCTCACCGACCAGTCGCCGGCACCAAGCTGCGAGATGGTGAACCCGATTTTCTCCAGTTCGGGCACCAGACCGCACAGCACCACATGGCGGGCGTGGTCGAGATGCAGCACCTCGGGAAACAGGATGGTTTGCGACACAATCTTTTGGTCGGCCATCTGCCGCATATATCTGGCGAAGAGCACGTTGATGTGCGCCCGGTGCTGGTCGATGATCATCAGCCCCGACTTGATGGGTCCCACGATGAAGCGCCCCTTCATTTGCAAATAGAGCGTTGCGGGCTGTTGCACGTCGAGGTCGAGGGTTGAGGTGTGTTGTTCGAGGTGGGGTACCGTAGCCTGGGCCTCATAGCTGTGCGGGTCGAGGAACGCCTCGCTGCCGCTTTCCTCGCCGCCTCCACCCGCCTGACCAGGGCTGCCCGAGCCATTGGTCGGCGTGAGCGACTGCTGCCGCTTGCGCTCAAAATTGCGGTAGAGCTGCTCCCAGTCGGTGGTTTGCTGGCGGTGCGTCGATGCCGCCCCATCTTGTTTAAAGGGGTTGTAGGTCTTGTCCATCTGCACGGTGGGCGGCTTCACCGGCTGCTGGCGGTCGAGCACGGGAATGTCGGGGGCATCGCTGCGGTCGAAGTCGATCGACGGCACTTCGTTGAAGCGCCCCAGCGTGGCTTTGACCCCGGCGGCCAGAATTTGCCAGATGGGCATCTCGTTCTCAAATTTAATCTCGGTCTTGGTGGGGTGGATGTTCACATCGATGGTTTCGGGATCCACATCCAGAACGAGGAAATAGCTGGGCTGCTCATCGGCGGGGATGAGCTGGTCGTAGCACGTGATTACGGCCTTGTGGAAATAGGGGTGCCGCATAAATCGGCCGTTGACGAAGAAAAACTGCTGCGCCCCTCGCTTGCGGGCGTTCTCGGGCTTGCCCACATAGCCCGACACGCGCACCAACTCGGTGTCGATGTCGAGTGGCAGCAACTGTTGCTCCATGCTTTTGCCCATCACTGCGGCGATGCGCTGCAAGAAATTGGAGGCAAGTAGCTTATACATCACACTGCCATTGTGGATGAGCGTGAACTCCACATGGCTGTTGGCCAGCGCCAATTTCTCAAACTCCTTGACGATATTGCTCAGTTCCACCTGATTGCTTTTGAGGAACTTGCGTCGTGCTGGCACGTTGAAAAACAGGTTCTTGATCATGAAGTTGGACCCGGCCGGGCACATGTCGGGTTCCTGACTCTCGCACACCGAGGCGTTGATGATGAGCTTGGTGCCCAGCGGAGCCTCGTGTCGGCGTGTGCGCAGCTCCACCTGCGAGATGGCCGCTATCGATGCCAGGGCCTCGCCACGGAATCCCATGGTGTGCAGGGTGAACAGGTCATCGGCTTTGCGAATTTTCGACGTGCTATGGCGTTCAAAGGCCAGACGCGCATCGGTGTCGGTCATACCCACGCCGTTGTCGATGATTTGGATGAGCGTGCGGCCGGCGTCTTTGAGGATAATTTGCACGCTGGTGGCCTCGGCATCGATGGCATTCTCCACAAGCTCCTTGATCACCGAAGCAGGGCGCTGAATCACCTCGCCGGCGGCTATCTGGTTGGCCACCGAGTCGGGCAAGAGTTTGATGACATCGCTCATAGTGGTTGAATATCGTTGTTTTTCATGATTAGTTATCTAAAAAAATCTCGTCGGGCGACTTGGGTCGCAGGGCTTCTTGCCACTGAAACTGCGGCAAGTAGAGCTGCGAGCGCTTGAGCAGGAACAGGGGGGTGACCTGCCCGGAGGCCTCGGGCCACATCGACACGCGCTCCACCTCCTGTTTCTCCTTGAGCATAACGCGCAAATAGCTCGACTCGGCGCTCACCTGCTTGTTGTAGGTGGAGTCGTCTTCCTGCGGATACAGAATCACCATCACATTGCCATCCACGTCGAGTCGTCGCAACTCCTTGTTGTCGAAAAAAGCCTTCATCTTCTTGCCGCTCAACTGGTCGTAGTAGTCCTCGCCCACATGCTCCACCATCAAACCCGTGTTGGGCAGCGTGGCCCAGTCGGCGGTGGAGTCGTTGAGGTGCAGGTTAATTTCGGGTCCGCTCACCTGCCGCTCGTCGCTCCACACCACGGCATCGCGATACATGTTGATGATGGTGTCGGCCTCGGAGAGCTGAAGCGAGTCGCATATGCCCTGCACATCGGTGCGGTAGAATCGCACGCCGTTGAATGCCTTGAGCACCCGCACCGAGTCGTCGTCGACCAGGGTGAGCAGCGTGTCGGCATGCAGATAAATGGTGTCCTTCTGCGAGAACTCGCGAGCCCTTGCCCGGCGGGTGACGTAGGAATAGTGGGTGTTGTCGTCGTGGTAGCCATAGTCGCCGTCGAGAATCACCTTGTTCTCGGGGTCGGTGATCACTACGTGCCCGCGGGCCTCGCCAAAGTTGCGCTTGCGGTTGTAGTACACCGTGTCGCCCTCGAGCGTCTTGCCGTCGTTGGCGGTCACGAGTGCCCGCTCATAGAGCGTGGCATCGTCGGCACTGGTGTTATACCATCCACTGGTGGTCTCAATGGTGTTGCCGTCGCTCACGATGGTGGTGCGGTCGACGATGGTGGCGATGTGGGTGCGTAGGTTATATTGCAGCAGCTCGGTGTTCATCTCGTATTGGTCGTTAATCAGGTGCACGTGGGTCGAGAACTCGGCCTGCTTGGTGTCGAGCTCATAACGCCCATATTGCGACGACAGCTCGGTGTTGTTGCGGTTGTCCACAATCACGCCGTGGTTGAAGTAATAGCCTGTGTTGGAGTTCAGGTCATAGTCTAGGCTGTCGGTCACCAATGTGGTGGAGCGGTTTTCGAGTCGCACATTGTTTCGCAGCTCGGCCACCTGCTGCTCACCGTAGTAGTGCAGCACGTCGGCGTTCACCTCGAGCGTGTCGCCCTGTGTCATGCGCACATGGCCGAACGCGTCGAGCGAGCTGGTCTTGTCGTAGAAGTAGGCACTGTCGCAGAACATGAACATATCGCCCCGGCGAAACCGCACATTGCCCCTGAGCACCTGGTAGTCGGCCGACTGGTTCTCGTCGGCGCTCAGTTCGTCGGCATTCTCGAGAAACACCTTATTCTTCTGGTAACGGTTGGCGCTGGGGATTTGGGGTTTCACCTTGTCGAAGCGTCGTGGCGTGGCCCCGGCCTTGGCGGCGCGTGGCGGCTGCGCGGCCCACGCGCTCACGGCGGCATAGGCCACCATCAGCAATGCCGCACACCACACCCAGCTGCGCTCGCGCTTGTTCATGTCAGTAGGTCGCGGTAAAAATGAGCCGTTATTTCCTCAGCCACTCGTACTTGAACTCGCAGTTGCGCCAGTTCTCATCGATATAGACATAGGTGGTGCGCTGCTTCTCCTTCACCCAGTCCTCAATGATTTCGGCCTTCTTGCGGTTCTCGTAGATGCCCTTGAGCACCTGGTAGTCCTCGGCCAGGTCGGCCTTGTGCCCCTCGATGCGCTTTTGCAGCCGCACGATGGCCACCTGCTCGCGCCGTGTCTTGGGATTCACCATCACAAACGGCTCCGACACTTCGCCCACCTGCATCTTGTCGACCAGCTTGCCCACCTCGGACGGCAGGTCGGCCATCTCGAAGCGGTTGCTGTGGGTTTGCTCGTTGAGCATCACGCCGCCATTGTTGCGCGAGTCCTTGTCTTGCGAGATGTAGAGTGCCGACTGCTCGAAGGTGTATTTTCCAGCCTCGATGTCGTGGCGCACGCTGTCGAGGCGCGCAATGGCCTCGGTGAGGTCTTTGTCGGCCACCTTGGGGCGCAGCAGGATGTGGCGCGTGTTGATGCGGTCGCCGCGTTTCTCAATCAGCTGGATGATGTGGTAGCCGTCATCGGTCTCCACAATGTTCGACACCTTCTTCGTGTCGCTCAGGTTGAATGCCGCCGTGGCATATTCGGGCAGCAGCATGGCGCGGCTCATAAAGCCCGTCTCGCCGCCATACACGGCTGTGCCGGGGTCCTCGCTGTAGAGGATGGCAAGCGTGGAAAACTCGGTCTCGCCGCTGGCCACGCGCTGGGCATAGTCGCGCAGGCGCGACTTCACCTCGTCGACCTCTTGCTGCGGAATCACCGGATTGATGGTGATGATTTGCACCTCCACCTGCTTGGGAATGAACGGCAGCGAGTCTTTAGGTTGCGCGTTATAGAACTTGCGCACCTCGGCCGGGGTGGCTTTCACCTTCTTGGTCAGGTTGTACTGTACCTGCTGGATGCTGTTTTGGTCGCGCACCATGTCGGTGAGCTTCTCGCGCAGCACACCCATGGGTTTGTGGAAATACTCCTCCACCTTTTCCTTCGACCCCAGGTTGGCGATGAAGTAGTTGATGCGCGCATCCACTTCGCGGGCCACCTGGCTTTCCTGGATTTCCACGGTGTCGATGCGTGCCTGGTGCAGAAACAGCTTGTCGATGGCCATCTGTTCGGGAATCACACAATAGGGGTTGCCATCGAGCGACACGCGCTCCTGCTGCAGGTTCAAGTACTGCTCCTCGATATCGCTCTTGAAGATAGGCTCATCGCCCACCACCCAGGCCACCTCCTCGGCCACATTGTTCTGTGCCACTGCATCCTGCACACCGCAGGCCAACAAGCACAACAAGGCAAAAAAACACGTTTTCTTCATATCTGTCAGTTTGTCTAATTTGTGTCAAAACATTTCAAACCGCAAATTTCCCACTTTTTCGCCACACCACAAAATCAAAACCCCTCAAAAAATGTTAAGGCACGCAACAAGCCGCACACCCCCGTGGATGACTTGTGCGAGCAAAACGTGCGACAATCTGACAGGACCCTTTGCAAGTTTGCGAAAAATAAGTTACCTTTGCAACTCCAAACGATTTAATGGTGCGGTAAGCTTTCTGACCAATCATGTCGGCGTGACGGCGAGGCGAAGGTATCGGCTTTACT
>JAFYCU010000221.1 GCA_017545095.1 Muribaculaceae bacterium
CGTAGAGTGTGCGGCAGTGGTAGAAGCGCCATCGTCATAATTGCACTACTGCGGCACATCTACGAAGTGCCTCCTTGAGTATGCGACCGCTATCACACAGTGGCGCTCACACCTTCGGCGTGCGCACCACAATGTGTTTACTCCCGTTCGGTCGTGAGCTAAAGGTTCGCACAACTGCAAGTCTTGCGACTTGCAACCGCCTCAATCAACCCAAGGCCCTTTTTAGAAATTGGCCGTTATCTTGTTTAGAGTAAACATGTTGTAGGATTGTTTAAACTTTTTACCGGACAGAGATGATTTCTAATGACCGATTTGGGTTAATTAAGGTTAAATGCGTGAAATTTACGCAATATTATTTTGCCAATACAAAAAGACGTTGTAATTTTGCTGCGTAATTTTCACACAAAACATCAAGTTTTATCCCCATTCGGGGATCATAAACAACAATATATGAACGAATTCAACCATAACGACCCGTCGCAAACTGGGCAGCCGCCAACTGGCGGCCCTACGAGCGACCACCACGATGACGACACCTTTGGCTACACGTTGAAGCAAACGCATCAAGGCAAAAGCGTCAACCGCCAAGAGGAAGAGCATGGATTCACATTCAGCACGCTCAAACTCGTCATTGGCATAGCGGGTCTGCTGGTCTTCTTCAACGGCAACGTCGACTGGGCATTTCTGCTGTATATTGCCATCGTAATCTTGTGCCACGAGGTGGGACATGTGATTGCCGGCAAATTGTGCGGCTGCCACATCAAGGAGATGCAGGTGTTTCTCGTGGCTTTCATTAGTTATAAGCCCAAGTCGAGAGCCGGCGACAAATCGTGGCGCCAAATCAGGTGGAGCCTGGGCGCTGTGCCCCTGGGCGGCCTGACGGTGTTCAAGACCCGCCAAGCCGACGCGGCAGCCGACTCGCGGAAATATGGCCCCTCGGTGAACCGCTGGCGTGATGCCGCCACCTCGCCATATCTCGACGACAAGCCGGCCTGGCAGCGGCTATTCATTTCGGCTGCCGGAGTGATGGTGAATATCATAATGTTCGGCCTGTTTTACTTTGTCCTGCCATCGTTTTTGCCATTGCACATGCATCGCATGAGCGATTCGATAGCCTTCTTGTCGCTCGTTCTTGCGCTGCTGAACATCCTGCCCATTTACCCACTTGATGGCGGCGCCATCTTGTTTGCGCTGTACGAGATAATCACTGGCCGAAAGCCGTCGCCCACCTTCACCAAGTATTGCGGAATGATTGGCTTTGCCTTCATCATTCTGTTCTTCTGGGTGTTTCCGCATTGGATGAATGGTTTTCTGGACAAAATATTAGAAATATTTTTTTAACCCAAATCGGTCATTAGAACGGAGTTATGTTATTTTTTATTCCTTATTATGACAGATTTGGGTTTAAGACACGACAATCAAGCAAAGTTCATTATATAAAACGCTATGGAGAATAAAGGAATTATCGGAGCAGTTTGTGGCGACATCATCGGCTCTGTCTATGAGTTTCACAAGACGAAGGACATGGATTTCAAGTTGTTCACTCCATATTCGAAATTTACCGACGACACCGTGATGACCTGTGCTGTGGCAGAGTGGTTGGTCGATGATCCAAAACACTCGCATGAAGAGTTGGTGAAAATCATGCATCGCTATGGCGAGGAATATCCGCATTCCGGATATGGCGGCATGTTCAAGAGATGGTTGGAAAACAAATTGACTGAGCCATACAACTCATTTGGCAATGGTTCGGCCATGCGTGTGAGTCCGGTAGGCTTTTATGCCAAGACGTTTGAGGAAGCCTTTCAACTTGCGAAAATCTCAGCAGAAGTAACCCACAGCCACCCTGAGGGAATCATCGGAGCACAGGCTGTTGCTGCGTGCATATTCCTTCTCAGGAACAACGAGCAGCATAAAATCGAGGACTATCTGAAGAAGCATTGCCACTATGATATGGACCAGATAAGGAAAAACTGGGAGAGCATACGACGCAATTACTCTTTTGACGTGACGTGCAAGGGTTCGGTTCCTGAGGCGATTTATTGCGCGCTGAAGAATCTGGGTTTTCCTAATGGTTATGAGCGGACTGTCAGGGAGGCCGTTTCGCTGGGTGGCGATGCCGATACCCAGGCGGCTATTGCCGGCGGCATTGCGGCTGCTGTGTGCGAAGTTCCCGACGATATTCTTAACGAATGCCTTGGCCGACTTGAGCCCCAATTAGTTGATGTAATCGACAGGTTTAACGAATTGTGTAATCAATAACAATAAATAAATACAATGGAAGAACTGAAATATCATTACAAGTATCCGCATCCGAGTGTGACCACCGACTGTGTGATTTTCGGATTCGACGGCACGAAACTCAACGTGCTGCTCGTGGAGCGTGGCGTTGAGCCGTATAAGGGCCGCTGGGCACTGCCCGGCGGATTCCTGAAGATGGATGAATCGGCCGAGACCGGCGCTCGCCGCGAACTCTTCGAGGAGACGGGGCTGAAGACCGGCTACATCAGGCAATTTCACACCTTCACCGACCCGGAGCGCGACCCACGCGAGCGCGTAATCACCATCGCGTTCTATGCCCTGGTGCGCATCAGCGAGGTTCAGGGAGGCGACGATGCTGCGCAGGCCGGCTGGTTCCCAGTCGACAATGTTCCGGCGCTGGCCTTCGACCACGACCTGATACTGCGTCGCGCCACCGACGAGTTGCGCAAGCAGATTCACTTCGAGCCCATCGGCTTTGAATTGTTGCCCGAGCAGTTCACGATGAAGCAGTTGCAACACCTCTACGAGGCCATCCTGGGCGTGACCTTCGACCGCCGCAACTTCTACAACAAGATGCTCAAACTGGGCATACTCACCGAACTCGATGAGAAAGTGCCTCTGCCAAACCGGAAGTTGGCCTACCTCTACAAGTTCAATCCCGAGAGTTACAGCGAGATGAAGGAGAAAGGATTCCGCCTGGAGTTTTAATCAATGCATAGTGCACAAGTCTGTTATCTGTAATCTGTTATCTGTTATCTGTTATCTATGATAGGAAGTATTATCGGCGACATCGTGGGCAGTGTCTACGAGTTTGCCAACATCAAGACCAAGGACTTTGAATTTTTCGGCCCCGAGTGCTGTTACACCGACGACAGCATCCTCACCATCGCCACTGCAGACTGGCTGCTGCACGGCGGCGACGTGGCCCACTACTACAGCCGCTACGGAAACCGTTTTCCCCACCCCATGGGCGGCTACGGAGGCAATTTCGCTATGTGGCTGTGGCGCTCGGAGCACCAGGGCGACTACAGCGCCTACAACAGTTATGGCAACGGCAGCGCGATGCGTGTGGGCCCGATAGGCTGGGCGTTCAACACCGTCGAAGACGTGCTGGCAAAAGCGCGCGAGAGCGCCGAGTGCACCCACAACCACCCCGAGGGCATCAAGGGCGCCCAGGCCACCGCGCTGGCCATCTTCATGGCCCGCACCGGCTCGAGCAAGAGCGACATCCGCCGCGCTGTAGAAAAACTGGGCTATCGCCTCGACTTCACCTGCGACAGCATCCGCGCCAGTTACGGCTGGGAGGCGTCGTGCCAGGGCACCGTGCCGCAGGCCATCGTCGCCTTCCTCGACGGCAAGGACTTTGAGGACAGCATTCGCAACGCCATCTCCATAGGCGGCGACAGCGACACGCTGACGTGCATCACCGGCAGCATCGCCGAGGCCTTCTTTGGTGTCCCGGCCACCATGAGCGAGCATGCGCTGAGCCTGTTGCCCGACGAGTTGCGCCAGGTGGTGATTGAGTTTGAGGAGACTTTCGGTCACAAAGTTGCTCCAAACTAAGCCAACTTGTCGCCAGGTCCAACAACCCGTGTTACCGGCAAATACCGGCAATTACACGAAACCGAACAAAAAAAACCACTTTGAATAGCCAAAGTCGCAAAAATTTGTGTAATTTTGCACCGCATTTTGCGCCTGTGGCGAAATTGGCAGACGCGCCAGACTTAGGATCTGGTAACGTAAGTTGTGTAGGTTCGAGTCCTATCAGGCGCACCGATAAAGAGCAATCTTAGGGTTGCTCTTTTTTTTTAAGATGTTTTCCCCTAGAAAAGTGGCAGAAATGCTTGCAAGTTCCCCTAGAAAAGTGGCAGAGATGCTTGCAAGTTCCCCTAGAAAAGTGGCAAAGATGCTTGCAAGTTCCCCTAGAAAAGTGGCAAAATGCTTGCAAGTTCCCCTAGAAAAGTGGCAAAAATGCTTGCAAGTTCCCCCAGAAAAGTGTAACTTTGCAGCGCAAACAATTAAAACACAGCCACATGAAAAGAGAAATTGAGAGCAAACTCATTGCTTGGAAAAATAGCACACATCGCAAACCTTTGATTGTCATGGGGGCAAGGCAAGTTGGTAAGACCTATCTGTTACAACAATTTGGCAAAAATCATTATGAGCATTTGGCTTACATCAACTGTGATAACAATCCTCAAGTTGCCAATTTATTTGCCGAGGGCTATGATATAGAACGCATTCTGCTTGCTATAGGTGCAATAACCAAGGTTCCTATCATAGCAGGAAAGACGTTAATTGTCTTAGACGAGATTCAGGAACTGAGGCATGGTTTGACGGCATTGAAATATTTCTGTGAACTGGCACCGCAACACCATGTCGCCGTGGCAGGTTCACTGCTTGGCATAACAATGCATCACGGCGCATCAGCGCCCGTAGGAAAGGTTGACATAATCAATATGTACCCTTTGACTTATACTGAATTCCTTCTCGCAATAGGTCAAGAGCGATTGTTGCAGATTCTGAAATCAAAGGACTGGAGAACCATTCAAATGCTGAAACTAGAATTCATCAAGTATTTACGCATTTACTATTTTGTTGGAGGAATGCCAGAAGCAGTGCTCAAATATATCGAAACTAACGATGCGATGTCGGTTAGAAATGTGCAGAACAATATTCTTGCCATCTACCGCAGCGACATGTCAAAACATGCTTCTCCACAAGAAGTGGTGCGCATAACGCAAGTTTGGCAATCGATACCCTCTCAACTTGCACGAGAGAACAAAAAATTCATATATGGAGCCATAAAGTCGGGAGCACGTGCTCGCGAGTTTGAACTTGCAATACAGTGGCTGCAAGATGCAGGGCTTGTTATTCGAGTGAATCGTGCTTCAAAGGCCAATCTGCCTCTGAAATTCTATGAGAATCTGTCAGCATTCAAACTATATATGCTTGATACTGGTATGCTGGGCGCATTAGGCAATGTGCCCCCTGAACAACTATTGACCAAAGACAATGAACTTAGTGGCATTAAAGGTGCTTTCACCGAAAACTACGTTGTTTCCCAAATCATAACGATGCGCGATGTGACCATTTGTTACTATAGTAACGAGAATCACACACTAGAAATCGATATGCTCCTACAAGAAAGAAGCAACATCTGGCCAATAGAAATTAAAGCCGAGGAAAACTTAAGGTCAAAGTCATTGCGCACATTTGTTAATGATAACCCTGAACTAATCGGGCTGCGATTCTCAATGAGCGACTACCGAGACCAACAATGGATGCGAAACATTCCGCTATATGCATGCACGACATATTTCCTAAACGACTGATTATATGTCAATCAATGACACAAGGGAGCGCGCCTGATTTTTGGCACGCTCTCTTGATTTTTGGTGGGTGTGAGTTTTGTGTTTGAAAGTTTTCAGCGTTGCTTGTTGAGCATAAGGAGTGCTATCATGCCGGCCAAGATGTTGGCTACGAAGGGATTTTTTCTTCTTTATTTGCCCATGTTCGAAGGAAATGTGGTAACTTTGCCGCTCATTATTATTGTTAGTGGAAATAAATGATTTCACATGATTAAATTTTGCGTTAGATTAGTACAACGTTGGTTACCTGAACCATTTATATTCGCCATTCTGCTCACCTTTGTGGCAGCGATTGTGGCGATGCCATTGTGTCACCAGACCCCCATCGAGGTGGTTGAGCATTGGGGTGACGGCGTATGGAATTTGTTGGGGTTTGCAATGCAAATGTCACTGATTCTTGTTTGTGGATCGACCTTGGCGGCCGCGCCAGTTGTCAAACGCGCCATCGACGCCATGGCCCGGGTGCCCCAGAGTGCCCCCGCCGCAATAGCCCTTGTGACTGTAGTGTCGGCATTAGCCTGCTTAATCAACTGGGGCTTTGGCCTTATCGTTGGCGTCGTGTTTGCCAAGGCGATAGCCCGCCGGCGTTCGGATGTCGACTATCGGCTTCTTATCGCATCGGCCTACAGCGGCTTCGTGGTGTGGCATGCCGGCCTCTCCGGCTCCATTCCCCTGACGATGGCCACGCCCGGCGACTCGCTGGCGATGGCCACCAATGGTGCGCTGACCAAACCCGTGCCGCTGACGCAAACCATCTTCGACTGGCACAACCTGGTGACTGTGCTGTTTGTGATTATCGGCATCACCATCGCCAACACCCTGATGCATCCCAAGAAAGGCGTCATCACCATCGACCCCGCGCTCCTGAAGGACGATGACAATGCCAAGACCGAAGTTTCCACCACGTCCAAAACACCGGCACAATGGCTCGAGCAGAGCAAGTTGCTCTCGTGGCTCGTGGCACTGATGCTCGTGGTCTATCTCGTGATTCATCTCGGCGTGAAAGGAGCCAGTTTAGACATTGGCGGAGTAATCATGATATTCCTCGCCCTGGGCCTCGTGCTGCATTCCACCCCGGTGAGTTACATGCGCGCTTTCGGCAAAGCGACCACCGGCGCCGCCGGAATCATCTTGCAATTTCCCTTCTATGCCGGCATCATGGGCATCGTCACCGGCATCGGTGCCAGCGGCATCAGTTTTGGCGGCGTGATGGCCGAAGCCTGCATCCGAATCAGCAATCCCGTCACCTATCCGATGCTCACCTTCCTTTGTGCCGCCGTGCTCAACCTGTTTGTGCCCAGTGGCGGCGGTCATTGGGCTGTGCAAGCGCCGGTGATGTTCACCGCGGGTGCTAACCTGGCTGTAGACCCCGGCCTGACGGGCATGGCCATCTCGTGGGGCGACGCGTGGACCAACCTCATACAACCATTCTGGGCGCTTCCGGCCCTGGCCATTGCTCGCCTTAACGCGAAAGACATCATGGGCTACTGCCTCATCGACCTCCTCATCACCGGCGTCATCATCTGCGCCGGCCTCCTCCTTTGGGCAATATAGCGCCGCCCAGCGAGGGATACGATTTTTCGCCCGCTTTGGCAAGTACCCTATAATATTGGCAGCCTCGTTGCGGGCAGAAAAATCAGCCGTTTTCAAGATTTTTTTTGAAAACGGCTGATTTTTCTTGTGTGTTTTCGAGATTTTTCTGTAACTTTGCACAACAAAAAACAGCATTGATATGGCATATGAAAGCATTATAGGTCGCAATGAAGAAATCAAGAAACTTGAACGGTTATTGAGGTCTTCAAAGTCAGAGTTTGTGGCCATCTATGGCCGCCGCCGTGTGGGCAAGTCTTATCTTGTGGAGGAAGTGTATAAGAATAAAATCACGTTCCGTGCCATCGGTTCATTCATCAAGGCCAGCGACGAGAAATCGTATAAGCAAACACAACTTGACCATTTCTACGAGAACCTGCTGGATTGCGGCATGGCCGATGACACACCACGGCCCACTAACTGGCGTGAGGCCTTCAGATTGCTCCGAAGGTATCTGGAGGGTGTCCGCACCAAACGCCGCGTCATATTTCTTGACGAACTACCCTGGCTTGCTGGTCCCCAGTCATCGGAGATGATTGCCGAACTGGGCTATTTCTGGAACTCGTGGGCCGACCGCCAACGCAACATTGTGCTGGTCGTGTGCGGGTCGGCCACCAGTTGGATGCTTGACAATGTTATTCGTGACTATGGCGGACTTTATGGCCGACTCACGGGCACCATCCGCCTTCAGCCTTTCACGCTGGGAGAGTGTGAGGCGTATTTCAAGAGCCACGGATTTCATCTGTCACGTTACGAGATGGCTGTGGCATACATGGCCTTTGGCGGCATCCCCTATTATCTTGACCGATTGGATAACGAAAAAACGCTGTCGGAGAACATTGATGATTTCTTTTTCAAGGATGAGAGAATCAATCAAGAGTTCAAGGATGTATATACTGGGCTTTATGCCACGTCGGAGCGTTACTTGGACATCGTAAAAACACTTGGGTCGAAGTTCTACGGCATGACACGCAAGGAGTTGGCCAGTGCTGTGGGAATTGAACTTGGTGGCACATTCAGCAAAATCCTTGACAACCTTCACGAATCGGGCATCATCCGAGAATATCCACGTTATGGTAAGGAGCGCGTTGAAACGGTATATCAACTGAAGGACTTCTTCTCAATGTTCTATCTGCATTTCATCAACGGCAAGGGCACTGACGCGGGGAATTGGCGAACCCTGCAACGCACACCCTCATTCTATTCTTGGGCTGGTAACACCTTTGAAATGCTCTGCATCGAACATCTGCCGCAGATGAAGGAAAAACTGCGCATCGCCACCATCAACCGCAACTATTGCTGGAAGGGTGCAGCCCCTGATGGAGACATATCCCAGATTGACCTTGTGCTGGAATGGAAGGGAGAGCGCACCGACTATCTGTGTGAGATGAAGTTCAGCGAGCATGAGTACACCATCGACCGACAATACGAGAAAGAACTGGGCGCAAAAATCTATGCATTCCTTAACAGCAAACAGCACACAAAGACTCATTCCATTCAGTTGGTGATGGTGACTACCCAAGGCGTAAAGCCCAACGAACACGCCAAGGACGTCAACCAACAGATTACCCTGGATGACTTGTTTCAATAAACCCAAATCGGTCATTAGAACGGAGTTATGTTATTTTTTATTGGAGTTTAGTAAACTATTTGGGGGTTGGGGAGTCTAATATGTAACTGATTGGGTAACTGATTGGGTAACTGATTAGGGTTTGGTATGTAATTAGTTATTTAAAATAGTTATTTGTGATGAGACGGATTTTAGTTTTTTTGGTGACTGTTTTGGTGGGTGTTGCTGCGATGAATGCCCAGCGAGTGTACTCGAGCAGCGGCAGTTATCAGGGCGAGATTCGCAGCGATGGCCGCATCTATTCGAGCAGCGGCAGTTACAAGGGCGAGATTCGCAGCGACGGCCGTGTGTACAACAGCAGCGGCAGTTATCAGGGCGAGGTTCGCAGCGACGGCCGCATCTATTCGAGCAGTGGCAGTTACCTGGGCGAGGTTCGCAGCGATGGCCGCGTGTACAGCAGCAGCGGCACTTACCTGGGCGAGGCGCGGAATGTGTCGCGCCATAAAGCCGCCATATTTTTCTTCTTCCAGTTATAGACTGGTGTTTGCTTAACTTATCACTTAGCCGCGAATCGGGCAATGGATTCGCGGCTAAGTTTTTTGTTGTGGTGACGTGAGGTGCGAGAAGTTTTTGCTTGCGATGATGGTTGGGGTGGGATTTTTTTGTAATTTTGTTGCCCAGAACTTGTTTTAGAGTTGAGATTGTGCAGTATCTTGGTGAATTGATATCGATAGGGGTGGCGTTTTCGTGGACAGCGACTGCGCTGCTGAGCGAGTTTGGCAGCAAGCGCATGGGCAACCTGACGCTTAACGTGATGCGCATGGGCATCGCGCTGTTGTTTTCGATGGTGCTGTTCTTGGTGATGACTGGCTCGCCTCTTCCTGCCGGTGCGAGCAATGAGGCCTACGGCTGGATGTTGCTGTCGGGCTTGGTGGGTTATGTGATAGGCGACTATTGCCTGTTTCAGTGCTACCTGATTATCGGTTCGCGGTTTGGCCAACTGTTTATGACTCTTGCACCGATTACAGCGGCCATCATGGCGTGGTTCACGCTCGGTCAGCGCATAGCCGGCGGAGCCATCCTTGCCATGGTGGTGACGCTTGCTGGCATCGCCATCACGGTGCTTGGCCGCGACGATGCCCACCACGGCCGCCTGTCGCTCGAGTTGCCGCTGAACGGTGTGCTTTTCGCCATCGGCGCCGCGGTGTGCCAGGGCGTGGGTTTGGTGCTGAGCAAGATCGGCATGAATCACTACGAGGCCACACTATCGACACCCACTGCGCCGTGGATATTGCCATTTTTTGCCAACTTCTTCCGTTGTATCGCGGGCCTACTGGGCTTTGCGTTGCTGATGCGTTTCAAGGAGGGCTACCGCTCGCTTCGCCAGAACATTACCGACCGCGTGAGCATGGGCGTAGCGACGCTGACGACCATCTTCGGGCCGTTTGTTGGCGTTGGCTGCTCGCTGCTTGCAGTGCAGTATTGCAGCGCTGGCATCGCAAGCACGCTGATGGCGCTCACGCCAATAATTATCATTGCTCCGGCGCACTGGCTTTTCGGTCAGCGCATCAGCGTCAAGAGCGTTGTGGGCGCGGTGATTTCGGTAGTGGGCGTGTCGCTTTTCTTCTTGCTTTAAAAGCCGCGGCACTGCCGTGGCCTACGTGGAAACGCATGGGGGCAGTGCCGGTGGTGTGACTATGGATGGAGCCTGATAATGGTGTTGCTTTTGATTAGTAGCCGAGGTCGGCGAAATATTTCTTTTCTTCTTCGGGGGTGATTTTTAGTTCTTTGCGCAGGTCGTTGAGGATTACCGCTGGACGCTCGTTGAACTTTGCGCGGAAATCGGCGACGTGCTCCAGCCATTTTTCATAGGTCAGCACTTTTGCCCACCGCTCGCAGTTTCGCGGCATTTCGGGCTTGATGAGCGCGATGAGTTTGTCGAAATGCTGCGTTGCATTCTTGGCTGAGAATGTGGAATGCAAGTGCAGCGAGAGGCGTTGCATAAATAACTCGCGGAACTCGCTGTTACGTAGCAGGCGATCGATAAGGAAATTGTGGATGTCCACGCTGGCGACGTTGGTCTGCCAGCCGCTGCGCAGATAGAATCCTGCCGGCATCATAAACTGCCACGTGTCGTCGAGGTCGTAGAACACCAAGTGCCACTTGCGGTCGCCCTTGCTGTCGCGCGCCTGAGTGAATCGCACGTTGTCGGGGTCGTTGTTCGAGGAGTAGATTTGTCCGAGTTTGAAATCAATAAGCCCGACGAGGTCAAGGTTGGCTTTCACATACTCGTAATTCTCCTTCTGCGAAAGGTCGTGGTTCCTGACGTAACTCATAAACTCATTATAGTACTTCATCGTTCCCTCCTCGGCAAAGCGACCGCCCGTGACGATTGACACCGAGTCGTCCTTCACGTCGTAGTGGTCGGCGACGAAGTGCTCGTCGACCTTCTCGCGGATGTA
>JAFYCU010000018.1 GCA_017545095.1 Muribaculaceae bacterium
CGTAATGACTGTCCCTTGCTATCCTTGCTATCTTAATCCTTAAGCCTCAATCCTATATTCTCTAGAGTTTCTAGAGCTTCTAGATTAACCAGATTTTCTAGAATCCTTAGCCTCGGCGAGCCTCTCCTTCAGGAGGGGTTTGGGGAGGCCAAGAGGCTTGGGTCTCGCATCTTGCATCTTGCATCCCGCCTCTCAGTTCAGCACGGTGTTGATGAGCGCGTTCACGTCGGCGATGTCGGCGGTGCCATCGCCGTTCAGGTCGGCCTCGCTGGTTTCGGGCAGCACGCCGAGCACGATGTTGATGAGCGTGTTCACGTCTTCCACGTCCACCACACCGTCGCCGTTCAGGTCGCCAGCCAGTGCCGGCTCGGTGCCGGTGTCAATGCCCTCGATGTGTTGGAAGTTGCTCCAACCCTCGGCGTTGCGATAGGCCTCGACCGATGCCAGCGGCACATAGAGCGTGGCCTCGGAATAGGTCGTCCCCGAGATGGCACCCTCGCCCACCACGGGCGGGGTCACGGCCAGGCAGGTCATCCGGGTGATGGTGTTGATGCCAGTGAAGCACATCTTGCGCAGCTCGGCCATGGTGCTGGGCAGCTGCACCTGGGTGAGCTCCACGGCACGGGCGGCCTGGTTGCAGATGGTGGTCACCCCCTCGGGCACAATGAGCACTTTGTTCTCTCGCGCTGTGGGCACGCCCACCAGGGCGGTGGGTGCCGTGCCAGCCTCGGTCAGCGCGGGCCAAGCGGTGCCCTCGGGCAGCGTGGTGTAGCCATTGGTGGCATAGATGCAGCTGTCGAGGGCCACAAAGTGGGTGTTGCCCTCGGCCACGCGATATTCCTTACACTTGTTGGCCAGGTAGCAGGGATTGCCCTCCATGCACTCCACCGTGCTGGGGACGGTGAGCGAGGCAAAGTTGGGGCTCCGGAAAAACACGTTCATCTCCATCGTCTTCAGCCCCTCGGGAAGCCAGGGATTGGTGATGCCGTTGCAGCGTGCGAACGTCAGTCCGTCGATGCGCTCCACCTGGCCGTTGCAGGTGAGCGTGGTGAGGTTGTCGCACATGCTGAAGCACTGGTAGCCCACCCAGCGTACATTCTTCAGGTCGATGCTCGTGAACGGGTTGTCCTGCAGGGCGCAAGTGTCGAGCTTGACCATGGTGCTGGGCAGGTTCACGGTGGTGAGTCCGCAACTGCCAAAGCACATCATGCCCAGCTCCTCCATGCCCTCGGGCAGGGTGACACTCGTGAGCGAGGAGCAGAAGAAGAACACGTGACGGCCCAGCCGTTTCATGCCTTGCGGCAGCCGCACGCTGGTGAGGCTGGTGCACTGCTCAAAGCAGGCGTTGCCCAGCTCGGTCTCGGGGTTGGGGATGTTCACACCGCCAATCACCGACCCATGGAACGCCCCCATGCCGATGCGTGTGATGCCGTTGTGGAACGTGACGCGGGTGATGTGCTTGTTGTCGGAGAAAGCCAGGTTGCCGATTTCGGTGATTTGCTCCGGCACGGTGAACGAGGTTACGTAGGTGGCAGTGCCATCGGAGCTGAACTCGCGGGCCTTGTCGCCCGGAAAGGCCAGCAGGGTGGTCTGTGCCTTGTTGGTGAGCACCGAGACATTGACACCCTCCTGGTCGCTGTTATGAATCGCGAACCAGGGGTTGCTCGACACCACGCCGAACGCTTGGAACTTGTTGCCGATAAAGGCGTAGTCGGAAATGTACTGCATGGTGGAGGGCAGGCGCATCGTGCCCACCTCGGCACCCTCAAATGCATTGTCGTCGATATAGATCATGCCCTCGGGGAGGACGAGGCGCCCGGTGCTCAGCGAGCAGTTGTAGAATGCGTACGCCCCAACGCCCTTGACCTGGTAGGTCTCGCCGTTGTAGGTCACCTCGCTTTTGAAATCATTTGTCACCAAGGAGCCGTACCCGCCGCCGTCCACGTTCTTGGGCGCAATTTGCACCCAATGGTTGGCGGCATCCACGATTTCATACTTGAACTTACCCGACGTGAACGAGGGCAGCGCGGCATCTTGAGCCATCGCTCCAAAGGCGACAAGCCACAGCAACGCAAACGATAAAAGATAACGAGTTCTCACGATAACATTGTTTTTAATTGAATAAAAGACCTTTTAAACTTATCGGCATCAAATCGACAATGCCCATGCCCGCCGATAATTCGCGCCAAAGTTAGCGCAAAAAAACGAAATCTGCAAGCATTTGCGCGACATTAACAACAAATCGCAATACCGCCATGCTTTCCGCCATGCTTTCCTCCTCCTGCCGTTCCAAGGTTTTACATCACTGCAAACCAGGTCATAAACTCCAGCAACTTGAGTCGTAATCGCCCACGACAACAAGCCGCGCGGCTCCTGATGTGGAGTCACGCGGCTTGATAGATTTTCGGGTCAGGGTTCTTTAGAACAGCTGGGTGAGGCGCGGGTTGATGCACACGCCCAGAATTTTGTCGCTGTTGCCGTGGAAGCGTTCAATCTTGCCTGTGGTCGGGTTGTAGAAACTCAAACCCGTCTGGTAGTTTTTCTCGCTTGCGGCAGCGCGGAAACCGAAGTACACGCGGTGGTCAGCATCATTGTGGTCCACGGCCATCTGCGTGGTGTACACGCCCTCGGCATCGGTGGTGTTGATGGGGTCGGCATCCATCTCGATGAATTTCTCAAAGTCGGGATATTCCACGGTCTTGTCGAGTGCGGGAATCTTGTAGTGGGTGAATCCCACGCCCGGCGTGGTGCCCTTGGTCATCCACACGTAGAGGTTGCCCAGGTCTTCATCGAGGGTGAAGGCACGTGGCTGCGTGGTGGCCAGAATCACCGGGTGCGGCACGGGTGTTCCAGCGGCCGTCTTGCCGATGTCGCTCACGTTGAAGCGGTAGATGCCATAGCCCGAATAGTTCTTACCCCACCAGAACATACCCGACTTGTCGATGTAAATGCCCGTGTGGATGGCTCCGTAGGCAATGCCCTGGCCATAGTAGCTGAGCTGGTTGTTGATCACGAAATAGTCGGCCGTGCTGTGGAACTCGGTAGTCTCGATAGCACCACGCGTGCTCAGCGGGATGCGACGGATGCCGGTGTTACGGTCGGTGTAGTAGAGATACACGCTGTCGGCCACACCCTGATAGGGGTCGTTGAAGGCTTGGCGGCCCACGTTGGTAATCATCACGTTCACGTTGGTGCCATCGGCGCTCATCACGGTGATTTTGCCGTCGCCCAACGTGCCGTTCTCGTCGTTCACGTAGTAGTACTGCCGACCGCAGTCCAAGATGTAGATGTTGTCCTGTTCGGCGGCGCCCTCGCTGGTCGTGTTCTTTTCCACAGCAAACACCAGCGTGGTGGGCATGTTGCCAGAGTTCACACCCATGTCGAATGGCATGTTCTTCGAGCCTTTGGGCATATTCTCTTCGTTGATGAGCTTGTATGCCTTGATGTTTCCGCCCAGCTCGGCGTAGTAGAGCGTGGGAGCGGGCACATTCGATCCCACCTGCACATTGATGTAGGAGTCCTGCAAGCGGCGGTTCTCGCCATTCACATCGAAGTAGGTCTTCAGCTCGATGCGCTGCGAGCCGATGTTACGGAACTTGAGCGGCCCGGGGTCCTCACCCTTGAAGGTGGTGATTTCAGAGCCATCGGCAGTCATCGTGCCTTCGGGGAAGGTCCATTCGTAGGCACACTCCAAATTCTCGGGGTTGGGCAACTCGATGCCCAGCTGCACGGTGACATCGTTGATAACCACGATGGGCGCACTCTGCTCGGTGACGCTCACGATAGGTGCGATGTCGTAGATGAGCAGCGGATAGGTGCGTGTGCCCACGCCATCAAGGGTGAGCGACACATTGTACACGCCAGCCTCTTTGTACTTGTGCTTGGGGTTGGCCTCGGTGCTGGTGGTGCCGTCGCCAAAGTCCCAACGAGGGGTGCCGGTCTTGGCCGAGGTGTTGTTGAACTGGATGGTCGATACCACATAGAAGTCGAGCGTGTACTCATCGCCATCGACGTTGTAGGTGAAGTCGACATCCTTGCCTGGGAAGTTGCCGTAGTCAGGCTCTTTGTCCACACAGGCGGCCAGAGCCAGCACCATCACGGCCAGCAATGAAAGTCTATTGAGTAGTTTCATAGTTTCGGTGTTGTTTTGAGAAACAAGATTTTTCATTCCAGCGTGCGGCAACGTGTTGCCGCATCGTTGACAATCAATTGCTCGGATTCCGGTGCGAGCTTGGTTCTCGGCTCTTGCTTCTCGGTTCTTAATAATTAATTAAGCGTCACTTCCTTGTTATCGGTTGTGCGGCCATACTTGCCGTTCTTGTCATAGACGCGATACTCGGGAATGATGGAGTAGCTGCGGCTGAAGTTGACGGTATAGGTCTTCTCAACCGAGTTGTAGATCCACTGCTCAAACGGGATGGAGCTGATGAGTTCCTTCCAGTAGGGCATGTATTCACGTCGCACATAGGTGAGCTTACCACCCACATCATCGCTGTAACGGCACATGAGCCAGGGCGAGGACTTATAGACCTCGAACACCTTGGCGGGGTCGATGCCTGCGGGAGCGTCGTCGCGCGTGGCAATTTCGTGGATGGTGGTCACGCCGTTATCCACCGTCTCGTAGTAGTAGTGGTCGACCTCGGCGGTCGTGAACCAAGCGTCGCTCTTCTTGTCGCTCTCGGTCTCGACAGGGAAATCCACACCATATTTGGCATTCAATGCCTGGAACTGCTCGGCGGTGAAGTCATACTTGATGTAGATGTTGCGCAGGTCGTTGTAATATACGCTGTCGCGTGTGAGGTAGGTGACCATGTGGTCGACAAACTCCTGCTTGAACGTTGGGGGATAGTACTGGGCAAACTTTTCCTCGTCCCAGTCGGCCGGTGCGTTCCAAGCCAGGGGAGCCAGAGTGCGCGAGGTGGGGAACGAGTCGGTGAGCACATACTCATGTCCGTCCCACACGGCCTTGCTGTGGTCGTAAACGGCCATCTTCTGCAAGCTGCGCACGGTGTCGGCGGTGCCTATCGACTTGGTGTAGGCCAACGACGTGGTGAGCTTGCTGGTGGCCTCGGCGGTCTGCTCACGCTTGATGAGCGCCCACACCTCGCTGTGGTCGACGGCAGCCTCGCCGGTGGTGTAGTATTTGGCCTTGAAGGTAGCAAAGTTGCCGGCCTTGACGAGCACCGAGTTCTGCTCCCAGTCAACGGTGGGCAGCATCTGCCCAATCTCCATGTTGTCGGCAAAGGGGTCGTGCACCGCGCACGAGCTGAGGGCCAATGCCGCCACGGCCGCCATCGCCAATGATTTATTGAGTTTCATAATCATCCTAATTAGATGTTAGATGTTTCTATTTGTGTTAAAGAGAAGTCATTCGCCGGTGAGCGAGTGCACCTCGCCGTAGGCGTGTGCCCAAATCATGGGCTCTTGCAGCCACTTGTAGTTCTTGTAGGCACCCAGGCGCTGGAGCTCCTTGCGGTTGTATTTCTCCTCGGTCTCAGGGTCGTAGTTCAAGCGCTGAATCCAGGTGTTCTCCTTCTCGGCCTCGGTGAGTCCGTCGATCCAGTAGGCGGCATAGAGGTTGTAGGGCCTGCGCAGCGTGGGATACACAATCTCGTTGTTGTCGCCGATGCCATACTTGTTGCGGTTGTTGCTGTAGTGGTAGCGGCGCATATCGGTCCACTGCTCGGGCTGCAGATACATGGCGATGTATTTCTGCTGCATGAGGTCGCTCAGGCTGAACTCGCTGGGGTTGAAGAACCAGTGCTTGTTGCCGCGCTCGGTCACCTTGTGAATATAGTAGGTGGTCGTGACGCGTCCACGGATGGTGTCGCTCTTGAACTCCTCATAGTTGTTCATGAACGAGTCGACCTGCTTCTCCCACACATCGCGTGCCACATAGCCAGGCTTACCGCCGGCGATGGAGTTGCCGGGATAGTTCATCTCTTCGCTGCTGTTGGGATACTGCTTCTGGAAGAAGTCGAGGTGGCGCTGGATGTTCCACTCAGTGGCCTCTTTGGCCAGTGCGCAAGCCTCGGCCTTGCGGCCCATCCAATACAGGGCCTCGGCCTTGATGAAGTACAGCTCCTCCATGGTGAAGATGGGGTTGTAGCAATCGTTGGCACCAGCATAAGCACCCATGTAGAGGTTGGGATAGTTGGCGATTTTGTAGCTCGAACCCATGCCGATGTTGTTCTCCAGATAGCGCATCTTGATGCGTTCCTGGGTGCTCGATGCGGTGTTGGGACCGGTGCGTGCAATCATGAGCAGACCGCAACGCGGGTCAGTTGCCCAGCCGTCGTTACGACCGCCGTCGCCGCCATACACACCGCAGCTGGCCTCGTTGTCGGGAGCACTCAAGCCCAGCAGGTCGACCATGAAGAACTTCGAGGGGATGGCACTGCTCAGCAGGTTGCCACGACTTTCCCAAGAGTTGATCACGGGCTGTGCCACACTCCACACAGCATTCTGCGTGCCCGTGCCGCCATCGAAGTTGTAACGCGGCTCGTTGCCGAACCATGCGCCGTAGAGCAGGCTGCCCTTGCGCCACTGGTTGATGGCCTGGTCGGCGGCATCAACGATTTTCTGGCACATGGCGGGGCTGCGGTCAATGTTGGGGATGTTGCGCAGCAGCAGGCGAGCCTTCACGGCATACACTAGGCCTTTCCACTTCTCCAGGTCTCCGCCATACACGCGGTCTTCGACAGTCGAGAGTTTCTGGTTCTGAGGACTCTCGGTGATGCTCTTGTCCTCGTACATGGCAATCAGGTCGTCGCACTCCTTGAACATCCAGGCGTAGATTGACTCCTGGGTGTCGTAGGTGGGCGCGTTGACCAGATAGGCCTGGGTGCGTGGCATGTCGCCAAAGGCATCGGTGGTGAGCTGGGTGCTCATGAGCATGATGGTGCGGGCAATCAGCTCGTAGTTGGGCGAGTTGATGGCCTTGCTGTTGTTCACCAGGTTGAGCGAGTTCTTGCCGATGTCGTAGAAGTGACGTCGCCACATCGGGTGGCGGTTCATGGTGAGCATCTCCTGCTCGCACTTGTAGGAATAGGCGCCCACCGAGCTCTTGCCGCCCGTGGTGAGCATCTGCGAGAAGTAGGCATAGTATTCCGAGTGGTCATACACAATTTGCTGTGCGTAGAACACCACCACGGGAAGGCCCACCTTGGCATCGATGACGTGCGCCTTGTCGGGGTGCACATTCTCGTCGAGCATATCGTTGCAGCTCACGCCCACAAGGCTCACCAGCAACAATAATGCGAATATTTTAATCTTGTTCATAGTCGTCACGATTTAGAAGGTTGCTTTCAGGGTAAAGTTGAAGCTGCGCGTGGCAGGAATGTTGTAGTTGTCGATACC
Source organism: Muribaculaceae bacterium (assembly GCA_017545095.1). Next base: position 7,360 of record JAFYCU010000018.1, read on the forward strand.
CATGCCACCGGTACCGCCTGCCGTGCTGGCCAGGATGGCGGGGTCGTTGCCGGTGTACTTGGTGAGCAGGAACAGGTTGCGGCCCGTGAAGGTGGCGGTGAGCCCCTTGACCGGCCACGACTTCTTGAACATCGGGGTGAAATCGTAGCCCAGCGTCACATAGCTCAGACGGACGTAGGAGCCGTCCTCGATGAAGTTGCTCGACACCTGATAGTAGGTGTTGATGAAGTTCTGGTCGAGCACCACGGGGGTGGTGTTGGGCACATAGGTGGTGGTGCCATCGGCACCGGTTACGGCCTGCACGCCCTTGAACACGATTTCGCGGTTGCGGTATTTGTCGTAGAGGTGGTTCATACCGTTGGTGATGAGGCTGCGGCCGGTCACGTTGGCCACATCGCCAAAGGATTCGATGCGGGCAATCAGACTCGTGACAGGAACAGCGGCGGCTTCTTTCGGTGTCATCAGGCGGGAGGTCAGC
>JAFYCU010000222.1 GCA_017545095.1 Muribaculaceae bacterium
AGCCGACACCATCAGCGAGTTCGTCGAAATCGACACCGAACAGATGGTCGAAGCAATCGTTAACGGAAACAAGAAAATTGCCGCCATTTATTCTTCGATCAAAGACCATAGAGTCGCATAATCTACTTCAGAAACTTAAATTTTAATTTGTATTTACATGTAAAAAGCGGCCTTTGGTGCAGTAAAAATGATGATGATTTTGAGCCTGTTTTCTTACAGGATAACTATTCGACCGCAAAATTATAACAACCACACCGAACACAATTGTTCCACTCTGTTCCTTTTGCAGTTCCACTTTGTTCCTTTTTCGTTCCACTCTGTTCCATATTTTGTTCCACTCTGTTCCTTTTTGCTGGAAATTGCAGTTTTTCGACCAATAATTCCATTGAACTCAATTAATAGCAGTAACTTTGCAAAACGAAAGCGATGCGGCCTACCGCAAGCGAGAGCAGATGATTAGTTTGACTAATTGATGGTTTATTAGACTAAAAGGACATAATAAACATAGTTATGTGCGACATGAAGATGGCAAGCACAATATCACAATATTCATAATATATGACCCTTTTGTTCTTATAGTCTACATTAAATAACATTGAGAATGACTCAGGACAGCGAATCAGGCCCGATAGGCGAAGTGAGGTATCGCGGGGTGAGCAACGCGTTCACCAACGTGCAGGAGCTTGCGACACGCCAACACAGCGTGCTGTGCAAGGCGATGCGCTATGGCCGCTGGTATGTCCTCAAGTGCATCGCTCCGCGCTATGTTGCCGACGAGGCGCACCGCCAGATGCTCGCCAAGGAGTTCGAGAGCATGATGCGTGTGCAGCATCCGGGCATCGTGCAGGCCTACGGCATCGAGGAAGTGCCGGAGAGGGGGCCGTGCATCGTGATGGAATACGTCGAGGGATGCACGCTGGAGCAGTGGCTGGCCCAGGAGCACGATGCAGCCGCTTGCTGCGCCCTGCTCATGCAGCTGCTCGACGCCGTGGAGGCAATTCACCAGGTCGGCATCGTGCACCGCGACCTCAAACTGTCGAATGTGATGGTGACACGGGTGGGCAGCCAGGTGAAAATCATCGACTTCGGACTGGCCGATGCCGACAGAAACGCGATTTTCAAGCACGCGGCGGGCACCGAGGGCTACATCTCGCCCGAACAGGCAGCGGGAGGGCCGCCCGACGTGCGCAACGACATCTACAGCCTGGGCGTGATGATTGAGCGCATGGCGCCGCTGCTGGGCTCACGCTACCGCACGGTGGTGAACCGCTGCAAGCGGCCTATCGGCGAGCGGTATGCCGACGTGGCCCACTTGCGACAGGCTGTTGTGCGGGCCGACAAGCGGCGGCAATGGCTGCGCGTGCTGGTTCCCGCAGTCCTTGCGCTGGCCGTGATGGCGGCTGGGGTGTTGCTTTACGGGTCGAAGGGCGTGGCATCCGTTGCTGATTCGCCGACAGATAGCACGGTGGTTGCCACAGCCGTCACCGACACCGCCACGAGTGCTGCGCCGGCAGTGACCCAGACACCGACAGCACCGCAACCCGCGGAACAATCCGCGGCCGCCACAACCCCCGACCGGCACGAGCAGGACGACCGCGACCGTGCCGTGCGCGAGGCCATCGACGAGGGCACACGGCGACTGAAAGCCTGCTATCCAAGCAAACAGCTCATCCATCACCTCGACACCCTCACCGATGTGCGGTATCTCAACGTCGACATGACCCTCGACGGCTTGCACTTCGTCAGTGTCTACATCGAGGAGATTAAGCCGCGATTCAGCGACACCGAACTGGCGACGATATCCAACAGCCTCTACTACATCAACTACACGCTGAGCGAAATGATAGACAAACGAATGGACGAAATCATAAAACGCAGTCACCATCCATGAACGAAGACAACCATGAACTATATGCGGCCCTCATGGGTCAGGTGGAAGAAACGTTGGGTTACCACCTCACCACGCCCAAGGCATTTGTGAACGCGAGCGAGACGATATCGGAGCGCACAGGCATCAGGCTGAGCCGCACCATGCTCATGCGCCTGTGGGGATATATCAACGAGCCCAAGCAGCCGCGGCTCATCACGCTCAACACGCTGGCGCAATTCTGCGGATATGCCGACTGGCGCACGTTTATGGTTCAATTCTTGCACCACGGTGACCCGCAAAGCAATCCCATCTTGGAAGCGAAACTTGAAGTGCTCGACGACCTGGCAGTGGGCGACCATGTGCGTTTCACTTGGAATCCGGGCAGGGTGATGGAGACGATGTACCACGGACAGGCGCATTTCGAGGTGATTTACAGCGAGCGCACGCGGCTGCGCAAGGGCACCACCTTCACTTGTTACCTTGTAATCAAGAAAGAGCCCCTGTTCCTGAGCAAAATCGAGATTGGCGACTATTGGATGAGTGCCTATGTGTGCGGGAGTGTCAACGGCGTGCAGTTCGAGGTGTTCCCGCTCGAATCGCGCAACTGACAATCAAACGCTGCCCCCGGCTAGGGTCTTGCGCCCTTTCAGGGCTTACTGGGGACAGCTTCACGATAAATGCTAAATATAAACCCGAAATCGCAGTGGTTTCGGATTTTTTTATTACCTTTGCCGTTTGAATGGGTTTGAGATGCAAGATTTTTAAGATGCAAGATGCGAGACCCAAGAACCGAGAGCCGCATTGCGCCACTTGTAGCTCGTAGCGAAATAAAGCAACTGATATAAGAACCAAGAACCGAGACCCAAGACCCAAGAGCCGCATTGCGCCACGTGTAGCTCGTAGCTA
>JAFYCU010000223.1 GCA_017545095.1 Muribaculaceae bacterium
ATGTGACGAAATGGTTTTCAGTTATCAGCTACGAACTACAAGCTACAAGTGGCGCAATGCGGTTCTTGGTTTTTGCGGCTTGATTCTTGGTTCTTGCTTCGGTCATCAGCCGCACCAGGGTGCGGCTCTACTTTTAATAATAAGATGTAAGACGCGAGATGCAAGACGCGAGATGCGACGAAATGGTTTTCAGTTATCAGCTACGAACTACAAGCTACAAGTGGCGCAATGCGGTTCTTGGTTTTTGCGGCTTGGTTCTTGGTTCTTGCTTCGGCCATCAGCCGCACCAGGGTGCGGCTCTACTGTTCTCACATCTTTTAACTCCTCGCGTCTTTGTAAGCCCTCCTTAGGAGGGGCTTGGGGAGGCCATGAGCTTGCATCTCGCATCTCCCTACCATTTTTGATAAAAATATCGAAAAAAATTTGGTGGGTTCGATATTTATACCTACTTTTGCAACATCGTTTTGAGCGAGTAAATTACTTGTTATTCAGCAAGTTGATAAATTGTAAGAGGAAATTCACTTTATATTATTAACCTAAACCTAAACAAATCAATTATGAAGAAAGTTTTATCTCTTCTGTCGATTGCAGCTCTTGGTCTTTCGGCTTGGGCTGCTGAACCTGTGACCATCGACCTGACCCAGGGCGAGTCGCTGACCTACACCACCGATGCTAACTGGAACACCGTGGCCACCATGGAGCAGGACGGCGTGACGCTGACCTTTGCCATGGGAAGTGGCGACAACAAGGCCAACTTCAATTCGGGCGGTTTCTTACGCATCTACAAGGGCAACACCATGGCTGTGTCGGCCGAGGAGAACATCACCAAGATTGAGTTCACCACCACCGAGGAGGGTAACCGCACCAACGTCACCGTGGATGCCGGTACCTACAACGGCGAGACCAAGACCTGGGAAGGTGAGGCTACTGCTGTTACCTTTACCAACCCCTACCGCAACGGCGGCAGCTGGGACCTGACCTCGATGACCATCACCTTCGCCGAGGAGGAGCAGCCCACCGAGCCTGAGTTCGTGTTCACCCCCGCTGCTGGCACCTACACCGAGGCCCAGCTGGTGAACGTAACCGTCAACAACAAGCCCGAAGGCTGCTACATGCAGGTGAAGTTTATGGGCGACACCGAGTTTGACTGGATGCGCGGCGAGAGCTTCAACGTCACCGAGAGCGGTGAGCTCTATGCTCGCCTGGTGAGTAGCGAGGATGGTGAGACCGTGCTGGCCACCAGCGCAGCTCAGACCTATGTCATCAACATCCCCGAGCCCATGACCATCCGCTTCAACCCCGCCGCCGGTGAGGTCGAGGCCGGCACCCAGGTCACCGTGACCGTTAACAATAAGCCCGAAGGCTACAAAGCCCTGAGCCGCATGGGTGAGGGCAGCTGGAGCCAGTATGTGATGACCTACACCATCAACGAGGCTGCCACCATCCAGGTTGTGGTTGTTCCCGAGGAGACCGAGGCCGACGGCATCGTGTGGTATGCCATCCCCGCCGACATGAAGGCCGAGGCTGCCTACACCATCAAGCAGGAGCCCGTGGTTGAGCCCAAGATCGTCTTCAACCCCGAGGCTGGCGAGGTCGAGGCTGGCACCGTGGTGACCGTGAGCGCCGAGGGCATCGACTATGACTACATCATCGAGGCCACCTACAACGACGTGACCAAGCAAGGCACCACCGTGACCTTCGAACTCACCGAGACTGGCAACGTCTATGCCACCATCCTGAAGTGGAACGAAAGCATGGAGGACTATGTGGCCACCAGCGTGAATGGCAGCGCCCGCTACACCGTGGTTGAGGCTCCCGCACAGCCCGTCATCAACTTCGACAACGAGGGTGGCGAGTATGCCGAGAGCGTGACCGTGAACGTGACTGTTGACAACATGCCCGCCGATGCCGAGCTCACCTACTCGTTCTTCAGCGATGAGCAGGATGCCTACACCATCGACAACATGGGTGTGTATGGCCCGATTACCATCACCGAGAGTGGTACGCTCACCGTGACCCTGAACCAGGTCATCGACAATGGCGACGATGCTCCCCGTCGTGCCATCAGCTATCCCGTGACCAAGAGCGCTCACTACACCATCACCCCCGCCACCGCCATCAACGATGTGAAGGTTGCTGAGGGCAAGGTGACCTATGTGAACGTGATGGGCCACACCAGCAATGTTCCCTTCGAGGGCGTGAACATCATGATCCAGAACGGCAAGGTCGTTGGCAAGATCGTGAAGTAATCACCTCAAGCGATGAATGGACAACCGGCCTGAGCCGGACTCCATAGAATCAAGAATTCAATGTCGCACGGCATCCTGTTCGGAGCCGTGCGGCTTGTCTTCGTGGCTCAGCATCCATGGCTACGCGAGGCTGTGTTCAGCCAGAAATTGCCCATCAATACCCCTCAACACTGCTATTTTTGATAAATTTGCGCGAAAGATTTTGCCATTTGGAAAATTGTTTGTTACTTTGCTTGATTTATTGCGCGAAAATTAAATTTTTGTTAAACCATTAATACTTACTTGCATGAAGAAATTAGTACTATCTCTTGCATTGAGTGCCATGGCAGCGCTTTCGATGAGCGCCGGAACCGATGGCCAGACCTACGAACAAGTGGGTGACTACAAACTTGTGAACGACTGGATTATCTCGCGTGTGCACACTGGCGAGTTGGCCTACAACGCCCTGCCGTTTGCCAACAACTATGCCCGCCGTGCCACCATCTACAACGGCGAGGTGCTCATCGCCCAGACCTGCTCACCGCAGTACACCTATCAGATCAACGACACCACCACGGGCATGCAGTGCGTGATTTTCCGCTACAGTGTCGAGGACGGCACGCCGCTGGATCCCGTGCCCGTGAAGCTCAACGGTGCCCCCTATGGCAACACGGCTCAGGCTTCGCTGCTGGCCAACAACATCGGTGTGGACCACTTTGGTCACCTGTGGCTGGCTCAGTATGCCAGCGAGGCCACCCGCTCGTTCCAGCTCTATCAGCTCGACATCGAGACTGGCGAACTCACCTCAATGGGTACACTCATCAAGGCTGAGACCGAAGAAGAGGTGTGCGCTCGCATCGACTACATCGACGTGATGGGTGACATCACCCGCGAGGAGGCTCAATGTAACGTGATGGGTTGCGGTGCCAACAGCGACCTCATCTATCGTTGGCATGCCGACCAGGGCGCCGAGTGGGAGCCGGGCTTCGACGGCGTGGACTACCACATCCAGATTGTGGAGTTCCCCAAGGGCTGGAACTCCGAGACGCAGAGCAACGACCAGGAGGTGGCCTCATGGGGCTTCGCTCCCTTCATCAAGATGTGTCTGGGCGAGGATGAGGAGTCGGATGACTACTACAACGGCGACCTGTTCTGGATCGATGGGTTCTACAGCGCCCCCGCTCTGTACATGGTTTCTGGTACGATGTATGACACGTTCAACAACGTGTCCAACTGGGATCTCCTTCCCGAGGCCGGCACCAACGGTCTGACCGAGTTCCACCTCGATGGCAAGAACTTCATGATCTACAGCATCCGCCAGTATCAGGGCGACGGCCACGGCTGCCAGGCCAACATCGTTGAGCTTGACGAGAGCCTCGCACTGGAATCGATGGTGAAGTACTGGCAGATTCCCGCCGACTCGCTTGGCCACACCAGCGCCAGCGGTATCCGCATCCACAGCCTTGAGGCTATCCCCGGCGTGGACGAAGAAGGCAACGAGTATGTCACCATCCTCACCTACAAGTGCCAGAACGGTTTCGGTATCTACCGCATGGGTAAGAACGTGAAACCTCACGGAGGCGTAGAGCCTGGTGTGCCGGGCGACGTGGATGGCAGCGGCAACGTGGATGTCGATGACCTGAACCTGATCATCAACATGATGCTGGGCAAGGCCGATAAGACCCCCGCAGGCGACGTGACCGGCGACGGCAACGTGGATGTGGACGACATGAACGCCATCATCAACATCATGCTCGGCAAGGTCTGAGCTGAAAAGTCCTCGGTTTTGGTTGACAACCATCAAGGTCGTTGACTTGAAAACCAAGGAATGAACATCAAGGTCGCGGATTTCGCGAATCACGCCCGCAGCAGTGCGGAGATACGGAGTTCGCGAAATGCGCGACCATTGTTTTTCCCTTTTCAATAACAAGATATTCTTTACAAGACTATGAAGAAAACCCTTTTAGTATCGGGGCTACTCGCTGCTATGGTCTTTATGGGTGCACAGGCGAGCAACACAATCGAGATGCTGGGCGTAACCTATCAGGTCGATACCCTGTTTCATAACCAATTAGGCCCCGGCACCACGCAGACGTCGCTGTGGATACACAACAGCTCACTCAACCTGCGGGTGTTCTATGCCACGCTCGACCTCAACAATCCCTACCTGTCGCTGGAGTGCCTCGTGGCCGCCGACCGCTTGCGCTCGGCCAACACGCTCGACTATATGGTGCAGAAGCATTCTCGCGAGGGGCATCGTGAGTTTATCGGCATCAACGGAGACTTTTTTGATGTGTCGGGCTACAAAACCCATCGTGGCATACTCACTTGGGGATCACCCATGGGACCCACGGTGAGCAACGGACAGATGTTTCTCACCCGTCACAATAATGGCAATTACCTCAGTTTCAGCACCGATAAGGATGGACAGGTGTATGTGAACCCCTTTGAGTATCGCGGCACCATCACCGCTGCCGACAATTCGCAGGCCATTATCTCGGCTGTGAATCCCGTGCAGGTGTCGGTGGAGAACAATGCCATCACCATCTTCAACTCGTTCTACTTCGGCAGCAGCGATCAGCTGGGCGGCTGCGAGGTGACGGCCAAGCTGGCTGCTGGTGAGACGTTTCGCCCCACAGGACAGACACGCCTGGTGGTTACCAGCGAGCCGAACACCGAGGGCGACATGGCCATTCCCAACAATGGTTTTGTGCTTCACGCAAAAGGCACTGCCGAGGCTTTTCTGCAGAATGTGAGGCCTGGCGATGAGCTGGTGCTCGAAACGGCATGCACCGTGGCCGGTCAAACCATCGACCCCGCTCAGGTGGTCTCGGGTTTCCCCCACATTCTGGGTAATGGCGAAGTACTCGACACTGAGCACCTGCGTGGTGATGCCTCGCAGCGTCACCCGCGCACGGGCATTGGATATGGCGATGGCGGCAACAAGGTCATCTTCTGCGTGGTGGACGGTCGTCAGTCATTGTCGGCCGGTGTGCGCACCTCAGAGTTGGCCTGCATCATGCGCTATGCCGGAGCCACCGAGGCCATGAACCTCGACGGCGGTGGCTCGTCGATTCTCTACTCCACCATGTTCGGTGCGCGCAACAACCCCAGCATCGGTCAGGACCGCGCAACAGGCAACGCAATGTTTGGGGTCTACAACGTGCCCGACGATGATGTGATTGCCGAGCTGCGCTTCCAGGACTTCCGCCTGAGCACGCCGCGCTACGGCGTGTATGTGCCGCATTTCTTTGGCTACAACCAGTACGGCGTACTCATCGACCCCGATGTGCAAGGCGTGAAGCTGTCGTGTCCCGAGGGCTTCGGTCGCATCAAGGGCGACACGCTGTTCTTCGCCACAGGTACGGGCGAGGCGTTGCTCACGGCCACGCTGGGCGAGGTGAGTGTGTCGATGCCGATGACCATCATCGGCGAGGAGCTTGACAACATGTCGCTGGTGCACCACAGCATCGTCACCGACGGCCTGCGCGACTACACGGTGGAGGCCCAGAGCGTGATGGACGGTGCAGCGATGCCGTTGGCCGCCGAGGCACTGACGTGGACCACGAGCGACCCCGCCGTGGTGCGCATCGACGATGGCGGCGTGCTGCGCGGCCTGAAGGATGGCACATCGGTCGTGCGCGGCACGGTCGACGGCATCACCGACA
>JAFYCU010000224.1 GCA_017545095.1 Muribaculaceae bacterium
CATCGTGAAGACGGTGAAGAGCGCCAAGAAGATTGTCGACCGCAAGGAACCCGTGGTGTGGGACATTCTGGAGAATGTGATGAAGGGCCATCCGGTGCTGCTCAACCGTGCCCCCACGCTGCACCGCCTGGGCATCCAGGCCTTCCAGCCTAAGCTCATCGAGGGCAAGGCCATCCAGCTGCACCCGCTCGCATGTACGGCATTCAACGCCGACTTCGATGGCGACCAGATGGCAGTGCACCTGCCTCTGGGCAACGAGGCCATCGTGGAGGCACAGATGCTCATGCTCGAGCCTCACAACATCCTGAACCCGGCCAACGGACAACCCATCACCGTCCCCTCGCAGGACATGGTGCTTGGCTTGTACTACATCACCAAGCTGCGTGCGGGCGACAAGGGCGAGGGACTGCGGTTCTACGGCCCCGAAGAGGCCATGATTGCCTACAACGAGGGCAAGGTGGCCATGCACGCCATCATCTCGGTCGAGACCGAGGTGATGGGCGACGACGGCAAGCTCACACGCAAAATGGTGGAAGAGACCTCGGTGGGACGCATCATGTTCAACAACAGCGTGCCCAAGGAGCTGGGATATGTCAACGTGCTCATTTCCAAGAAGTCGCTCCGCGACATCATCACCAAGGTGATTAGCCGCTGCGGTGTGCCCCGCTCGGCCAAGTTCCTCGACGACGTGAAGAACATGGGTTACTACATGGCCTTCAAGGGCGGCTTGTCGTTCAACATCGACGATGTGCTCGTGCCTCAAGAAAAAGAGCAATACATCGCCGACGGCGAGGCTCAAATCGAGGAGATTGTGAACAACTACGGCATGGGCTTCATCACCGACAACGAACGCTACAACCAGGTGATTGACGTGTGGACCAACGTGAACAAGAAACTCACCGAGACGCTGCTCGAAGAGATGAAGAACGACAAGCAAGGCTTTAACTCGGTGTATATGATGCTCGACTCGGGAGCTCGTGGTTCGAAGGACCAGATTCGTCAGCTGGCCGGTATGCGTGGTCTGATGGCCAAGCCGCAGAAATCGGGTGTGGAAGGTGGACGCCAAACCATCGAGAACCCCATCTTGGCCAACTTCAAGGAGGGTCTGTCGGTGCTGGAATACTTCATCTCCACGCACGGTGCCCGCAAGGGTCTTGCCGACACGGCTCTGAAGACGGCCGATGCCGGTTACCTCACGCGCCGCTTGGTGGACGTGGCCCACGACGTGGTGATCACCGAGGACGACTGTGGCACGCTGCGCGGACTGGTGTGCCGCGAGGTGCGCAACAACGACGATGTGGTGGCATCGCTCAAAGACCGCATTGTGGGCCGCGTGTCGGTGCACGATGTGGTGGATCCCACCACTGGCGAAACCATCGTGCTGTCGGGCGAGGAAATCACCGACGAGGCTGCCAAGCGCATCGACGCATCACCCATCGAGTCGGTGGAGATTCGTTCGGTGCTCACCTGCGAAGCCAAGCACGGCGTGTGCGCCAAGTGCTACGGACGCAACCTGTCGTCGCACCGCATGGTGCAGAAAGGCGAGGCCGTGGGCGTGATTGCCGCACAGTCGATTGGCGAACCGGGCACCCAGCTCACCCTGCGCACCTTCCACGTGGGTGGTGTGGCCAGCGGTAGCTCCACAGTGAGCACGTTCACTTCGAAGTACGACGGACGACTCGAAATTGATGAGTTGCGCACGGTGAAGAACGCCGACGGTGTCGACATCGTGCTCGGCCGCATGGGCGAACTGAAAATCATCGACCCGAACACCAACATGGTGCTCACCACCCACAACCTACAGTATGGCTCCAAGCTCTACTTCAAGCATGGCGACATGGTGACCAAGGGCGATGTGATTTGCTCGTGGGACCCCTTCAACGCGGTCATCGTGAACGAGGTGAACGGTACCCTCAAGTTCAGCAACCTAGTGGAACACATCACCTACCGCCAAGAGGTTGACGAGACCTCGGGCAACAGCGAGAAAATCATCACCGAGTCGAAAGACCACACCCGCATTCCCGAAGCTCAGCTCTATGACGACAACGGCGAGCTCATTAAGACCTACTCACTGCCTGTGGGTGCACACCTGATGAAGGATGAGGGCGAGGTGCTCGCCCCCGGTGAGGTGTTTGTGAAGATTCCGCGCATCACCTCGGGCGGCGCCGGCGACATCACCGGTGGTCTGCCCCGCGTCACCGAGCTGTTTGAGGCCCGCAATCCGTCGAACCCCGCCGTGGTGAGCGAGATTGACGGCGAGGTGAACTTTGGCAAGGTGAAGCGCGGCAACCGCGAGATCATCGTCACCAGCCGCACCGGCGAACAGAAGATATATCTGGTGCCCATGTCGAAGCAAATCCTGGTGCAGGAGAACGACTATGTGCGAGCCGGTACGGCACTCAGCGATGGTGCCATCACGCCCGCCGACATCCTCCGCATCATGGGTCCGACGGCTGTGCAGGACTACATCGTGAACGAGGTGCAGAGCGTGTACCGCACCCAGGGTGTGGCCATCAACGACAAGCACTTCGAAATCATCGTGCGCCAGATGATGCGCAAGGTGAACATTCTGGATCCGGGCGACACCCGATTCCTGGAGCAGGAAGTGGTCGACAAGCGCGAGTTTATGGACGAGAACGACCGCATCTGGGGCAAGAAAGTGGTTGTCGACAGTGGCGACAGCACCGAATTGCAAAACGGCCAGATTGTGACCGCCCGCCGCCTGCGCGACGTGAACTCCACCCTCAAGCGCCGCGACCTCAAGCTGGTGAAAGTGCGCGATGCCGTGCCAGCCACCAGCGAGCAGATTCTGCAGGGCATCACCCGTGCTGCACTGCAAACGTCAAGCTTCATGAGCGCCGCATCGTTCCAGGAAACCACCAAGGTGCTCAACGAGGCCGCCATTCGCGGCAAGGTCGACACCTTGCAGGGCATGAAGGAGAACGTGATTTGCGGTCACCTGATTCCTGCCGGTACGGGTATGCGCGAGTTCCAGACGCTCGTGGTCAACAACAAGACCGAGCTGGCCAAGGCCGGACTGCTCATGAACGAGGAAACCCTCGTGGGCGACGGTGCCGTGCTCAGCTGACGCTCGTGGTGCCACATCGCGACGATTATGCATTGTGCATTATGCAAGGCCTTAGCTAGTGCAGCTCGCATTTTGCAGCTGCGAGCAACAACGTAGAAAAAAGCAACAAGTTTTCTTTCCCGACCCCGCTATGTGCGTTAACCGACATAGCGGGGTCTTTTTAGCTTCAAGTGCTAAGTCCTATTCGCAATCACCTGATAATAAAGCTTCTTCCGAAATTTTGAGTGATGAAGCATGTAGAGCCGCATCACGATGCGGCTCCCCCGATGCAATTACTCCGTTCACGATGGGTATCACCCCACTCGGCCATCCGGCCACCACATGTGTAAGATAGAGGGGAAGCTATTTACCTGAACCACAGTCATCTCTTGATTATTCATACAACTAGCGAAACTTGAATTGATTGATTATAAAAGGCAACTATCTAGCAGTTGTCCCCAATGAGCCCTGAAAGGGCGACAGACCCTAGCCGGGGGCTACGCCCCCGCTGCCAAAGGCTAATGTCCTTTTGTCTAATTTTGTTTAATTCCACCAAATTATTTTTTACACGCCACTAAATGCCGAATGTTCGGAGGAAAAATCGTAAATTTGCAGTCTTAAACCTCAACATCAATCCGTATAAGACATGTTCAGCAAAGAAACCTACATCAATCGCCGCGCCCGGCTCAAGGAGCTGGTGGGCGAGGGCGTGATCATCCTGTTCGGCAACAATGAGTCGCCTTGCAACTATCCCAATAATGCCTATTATCCGTTCCGCCAGGATTCCACGTTTCTCTATTACTTTGGCCAGCAACGCGATGGGCTGGTGGGCGTGATCGACATCGACAACAGCACCGAGACGCTGATTGGCGACGACATCGACATCGAGGACATCGTGTGGTATGGCTCGGTGGATGCCGTTGCCGAGCTTGCCGCTCAGGTGGGCGTGTCCCACAACGCGCCGATGAAGGAGCTGGCCGGCATGTGCGACGAAGCTCGCCGCCAGGGTCGCACCATCCACTTCCTGCCGCCCTATCGCCACGACACCATGATTCAGCTCATGGACCTGCTCGGCCTGCACCCGCGCGACCAGCGCGCCGCCGTGAGCCACCGCCTGCGCATGGCCGTGATTGAGATGCGCAGCGCCAAAGAGCCGCAGGAAATCGAAGAGCTGGAACGCGCCGCCCACATCGGCTACATGATGCACACCACCGCCATGCGGCTGGTCAAGCCCGGCGTGACCGAGAAATACATCGGCGGTCAGGTTGATGGCATCGCCCACAGCCTGGGTGCCCACGAGAGCTTTGCCACCATTTTCTCGCAACATGGCGAAATCATGCACGGCAACCCGTCGATGGCCGTGCTCGAGGCCGGCCGTCTGGCCCTGTGCGACGCCGGAGCCGAGACCGTGAACTTCTACTGCAGCGACCACACGCGCACCATGCCCGTGAGCGGACACTACACCACGCGCCAACGCGAAATCTACGACATTATGGTGGAATGCCACGACCATGCCCTGGCCATCGCTAAACCTGGGGTGAAATACATGGATGTTCATCTGAGCGTGTGCCGCCTGATGACCGAACGCCTCAAGGAGCTGGGGCTGATGCGCGGCGATGTGGACGAGGCCGTGGCAGCCGGCGCACACGCCATGTTCCTGCCTCACGGACTGGGGCACATGATGGGCATGGACGTGCACGACATGGAAGGCTTGGACCAGATCTATGTGGGCTTTGACGAAGAAACGCGTCCCCGTCTTGACCAGTTCGGCACCAACTGCCTGCGCATGGGCCGCCGTCTGCAAGAAGGCTTCGTGGTTACCGACGAACCGGGCATCTACTTCATTCCGGCCTTGATCGACGACTGGCGTGCCAGCGGTCACTGCGCCGAGTGGCTCAACTTCGACAAGCTGGAGACCTACAAAGACTTTGGCGGCATACGCATCGAGGACGACATCCTCATCACCGCCAATGGCTGCCGTTTCCTGGGCGAGGAGCGCATTCCTTATCATGCCGACGACGTTGAAGCCTTTATGGCCCAGAACCAATAACCCATGCCTTGCAACCCTTATCAGGCACAACGGTGAACCCGACCAATCAAGCCACTCCTGCCCGCACCGTGGAGCAAATCAAGCCCTACGGCGGGCAGGAGGCTAAACATGAGCAGGTGGAGCAGATGTTCGACAGCATCGCTCCTGCCTACGACTTCATGAACCGTGCCATGACACTGGGCATCGACCGCTGGTGGCGACGTGTGGCCGTGCGGCATGCCAAGCGGCACTTGGCCTCGTCGCCGCCACATCGCGATGCGGCGGCGCAGGTGCTCGACGTGGCCACGGGAACCGGCGACTTCGCCATCCTGCTGCACCAGTCGCTGCCTCCCTGCCAGGTGACGGGCATCGACTTGAGTCAAGGGATGCTCGAGGTGGCGCAACGCAAGGTGGCGCAACGCCAGCTGCAAAACACCATCCACTTCATGCAAGGCGACTGCCTGGCCATGCCGTTCGAGGGCAACGCGTTCGACGCGGTGACGGTGGCGTTTGGCGTGCGCAACTTCGAGCATATCGACCAAGGCTATCGCGAGATGCTGCGCGTGTTGCGGCCCGGAGGGCTAGTATGTGTGGTGGAGCTGTCCACCCCCCGCAACAAGCTCATCCGCTGGTTCTATGACCTGTACACGCTGCGCATCATTCCGGCCATGGGCGCACTCAAGAGCGGCGACAGCAGTGCCTATCGCTATCTGCCACTATCCATTGCCGCTGTGCCACAAGGCGAGGAAATGCTCGAACTGATGCAGGCCGCCGGCTTTGAACACTGCCAGCAGCAGCGGCTCACCTTGGGCACCTGCACCATCTACACCGGCGTGAAACCACAATGATTGACCCAATAGCACAGGCAACTATCGCGAAGTTGCCCCCACAATGATTGTTACAACAGCTCCCCCCTCTAAGAGCTCTAAGAGAGGGGGTTAGGGGGAGTATGATTCGCCAAATCATTGATAACCAATCGCTTCACCACACCTCTCAGCCACTTCGTGACAGCTCCCCTAATTAGGGGAGCAGCTAAAAGCACACTATTTTAATTGGGGGCAACTTCGCGGTAGTCGCCATAGCACAAGGAGCATAGGGCTAACGTTAAAAAATCGGTATTTCAACAGCTATATGGATTTTATTCGTAATTTTGCAACAAATATCCTACTCCGACGATGAAAAAGATTCTGCTTTACATCATGGTTTCCATGGCATTGATGGCCATCACCAGTTGCTTAGGCAACAGTGTGGAAGACGAATACAAGAGCTGGCGCGAGGCCAACGATGAATGGTTTGCCCGCCAGAAAGCCAATACCGACTACTACACCACCGTGACAGCCCCCTGGGACGTCAACGGCCATGTGCTCATGCACTGGTTCAACGACACGATGGTCACGCGCACCCAACCGCGCCCGCTCTTCAGCTCAACGGTCGATGTGAAATACCGCGGCATGACCAAGGATGCCACCCCCTTCGACTCGAGCTATCTACGCACCTCGCCAGCCGACAGCATCCTGCGCACGCAGCTGAATGCGACATCGCTCATCGAGGGATGGTCGGTGGCCCTCACACGCATGCATGTGGGCGACAGCTGCCGCGTGGTGATTCCCTACACTCTCGCCTACGGCTCCTATAAAATGAGTGAGGTGATATTGCCCTACACCGCCCTTGTGTTCGACATCAAGCTCGTCGACATCTACGGCTACGAAACGCACTGAGGCACGTCAGTTGTCCATCAGGTAGTGGCGTAATCGGCGCAGGCGGCGTTTGTTGCGTCGCGTGCCGCTCAGGTAGCGCGCAAGCTCCTCCTCATACTCGTCTTCATCCAGAATTTCCTCATCCACATCCAGCTCGTCGTAGTCGCTTTCGATGTCGAGATTCAAGTCCAGGTCGTCCTCCTCGGGCGGCTCGTTGTAGTCGAGGTCATCGCCATCGTCATCTTCATCGTCGTAGTCATAGGTGGCTTCCTCGTGCTGCACATCGTTGGAAGGAACACTGCCTGCAACCGCGCCGGGTGCAGCCACCATCGCACGCTCGCCCATCAATTGCGGCGTGTTGCCACCATCACCCTCGCTCCATTCACCGCTCTGTGGGTCATAATGCATCTTCACCGGCGGCCCAACGAGTGTTTGGTGGATTTGTTTTTTTTGACAAACTTGGAGGTAACGATTGAAGCTATCACAAACACAGCGGCTAACACAGCCCATGCCAGTGGCCAAAAACCAGTGGCCAAAATCACCAGCACCGCGGCAACAACCGCGGTCACACACGACGTGTTGGCTGCAGATTGTTCGGTCATAACTATGCTAAAGCTAAAAATCCACCGCAGTCCTCGATTTGGGCTGCGGTGGCTTGTTGTTGAGCCGCGAGCGGGACTCGAACCCGCGACCTTTTCGTTACGAATGAAATGCTCTACCAACTGAGCTATTGCGGCTGATGCAAGCGTCATTTTGCTTTGCGGCTGCAAAGGTAATGCTTTTTTCTGAATCCACAAGCATTTTCAGCGTTTTTTTTCATTTTTCGCCAAATCTTTGGCGGAAATCTTAGGCAGATAAATCATTTGCCGAGCATGATATTCACCAACTCATTCACATCATCAATGTCGATTTGGTAGTCACCATTCAAATCATGAAGAAAGAAGTCCAACCCCTTAGGCTTGTCTAAGCGACGCAATAACACGTTAAAGAATTGGTTCACATCATTAATATCAGCAGCGAAATCGTTGTTGACATCACCCAATGGGCCAATTTCTTTAACATTAAAAGCTCGGCTGTAAATATCTTTGTTATAGGCATCAACCGAACCTTGAGGGCAATAGAGTGTGCATACATCATTATAGAAAAACGTGTATCTATTCCAGTCGCGAGGTTCGGGCGGAACGGGAGAGTATGATACGAGATGTTCCAGACCAATACACGAGCCTATGGTGAGATGCCCCATTTTTTGTAGGTTTTCTGGCATGTTGATGATACTCAAACTTGTGCAGTTACTGAAAGCATAATCGCTTATGTATTTCACCGTGGATGGCACACGCAGCGTTTTCAGGTTCTCGAAATGGTCGAATGCCGATCCACCGATGTAAACCAATCCCTTGGGCAGAATCACCTGCTCGCACCAGTCGCCACAAGCCGTGAAACCACCATCAGCAACACATCGCGTGCCAGTCTTGATGCGCAGGCACTCGTCACCGAATCCCTTGCCAAAGGCCACTGGCCCCAGATACACCACGCCCATGGGCTGACGTTTATACCAAGCTGTGCTTACTAATTGGCTTCGCCAAACCTCAATTCCATTTGGGACATAAATGGAATCAAGCGCATAGCAATTATCGAATACACCTATTCCAACCTGCTTGATTGCATCGTTGAGAATGATGGACGTGAGTTCGGTGCAGCCAGAAAAAGCACTGTTGGCTACTGCAGCCACACCATCGGGCAAGCGATATTCACCTGATTTCCCACCCGGACAAATCACCAAGATGTCACCTTGCTTGGAAAATAGTATTCCATCAACCGATGAGAAACAGGGATTTCCAGCAGCCACATCAATGGCATCAAGATTGGCAGTACCAGCAAATGCTTCTTGAGCCACACAGCTAACGCTGGCAGGTAGCGTGACATTCTTGATTGAAGTGTAAGCAAAGGCTTCAACATCAATGGTGTCCACTCCTTCGTGTAGCTCTATAGTCTGCAAGTTTTTATTTTGGCAGAATGCACAAGAGCCAATGTACCTCACATTTCCCGGGATGGACACTCGTGTGAGTCCACAGTTGTAGAAAGCGGCATGTTCGATGTCAGTGAGCGAAGATGGCAGTTCACCCACATCGGTGAGCCAGTAGCACCCAGCAAACGCTTGAATAGCGATTTCGCGCACCGAACTACCCAATTGCAACTTGGTGATAGGTGTGTAGATAAACGCACAACCACCGATAGCCGTCACGTTGTCGGGAATAACGAGTGTACCACTCAACCGAGTCTCGCCAAACGCCCAACCGCCAATGGTGGTCAGCGATTTGGGTAAATCCACATGCTCCAGCTTACTAAAATAAAATGCCTCATGACCGATGCGGGCAAGACCTTCGGGGAGCGTTACACTTTGCAATTCACTCATGCAGAACGCCTCGTCGCCTATGGCAGTCACCTTCCATTCCATACCACCGCCATCGGTCACCATAGCGGGAATATCAATCGCTGTGAGCGTTCTATATGCGACCGATGGCGCCACCTCCACGGTGTGCGCCACAGAGTCGGTAACATGATAGCTGATGCCATCGCAAACAAACTGGTCCTCTTGTTGAGCAGCAACCGAGATTGCCGCTAAAATCACGGCAATAAGCATAAAAAGTCTATTGTTCATTGTGTAATATATTAATTGTTTGACAAGACTCACAATGCAAGTCACAAAAGACACCTATAGTTTTAATGGCAAAGGTATTGCTTTTTTCTGAATCCACAAGCATTTTCAGCGTTTTTTTCATTTTTCGCCAAATCTTTGGCCATCTTTGCCCATCACTTCTTGATGATGCGCAGGGTGACGGGGATGCTGACTGGTGCAAATGTTGCTGGTCGTTTGAGCAACAGGTGGTTGGATCCACGCAGCAGATTCACGGTAACAGACGGCGATGTGGTGAGCGTATCCACCGGCGGCAAGAGCAGCGTGCCCTGGTAATGAGTGTTGGCATACACCATCAGGGCGTCGCATCGCGGTGCGGTAGAACGGTAGTCGATTTGCAACAGGTGCGAACCGCTGCGCGACACGTTCACGGCCACGGCCAGCGTGTCGGCCGGCGGAGGTGTGAGCGAGATGGTATAGCTGTCGCTGCCGGTAATGAGCATGGGGCGCGACATGAATCCGTAGCCTCGGCGGCCAGCCATAATCACTGCCAGCTGCGTGGCTCCGCTCGACGACTCCGGTAACGCAAAAGCCATGTCGCTCACGGTGCTCGACATCTGGGTGTCGATCATGTAACGATAGGTGGCCCCAGCCACATAGTTCACGATGCATCCGCTGTCGGCCGTCCACACCACATCGGGCGTGGCGGGCAGGGCGCCATAGATGGTAGCGATGGTCACGCGGTTGTCGCTGTGTCCGGCCTGCAACACGGCCTGCACGCGGTGGTGCCCCGTGAGTGTGGCCGGAATAAAGTTGCCCTCCACGGGCTCGCCGTCGATGGTGAGCGAGGCAATGTTGCTGCCCGTTCCGGTGATGGTAATGTCGAGCACGGCGTTGCGGTAGTGCAGCCCCTCCACAGCGATGCCGCGAGGCAGGGCGGCAGGCAGCATAGGGTGCAGCTCAATGCCATCGGGCACATAGTGCAGCCCGGCCAGCACACGTAGGGCGACGGCCACACTGCTGGCGGCAGTCACCAAATCGCTATTGCGATGGCCTTGCAAAGCGATGTGGCGCGACTGGTAGAGGGCCTGCGCCCTGATGAGTGCGGCCATGGTGCGCCGGGCCAACTCGTGGTTGTCCTGCCGGGCAGCGGCAATGGTCCACAGTGCCTGCACAGCGGGCCAGGCCATGTGCGAGAAATAGGGTTCCATGGCCGTGTTGTCGGGTCCAATGAGCGTCACCCCCTTGTGTCCGATGGGTGTTTTCGCCAGCAGCGTGGCTGCGCGGTCGTCATCGGCCACACCGCCCAACACGGCAAGGGCTTGGGCCAGGTTGTCGGCTACGGGTGCCCTCAGGGAGATGAGGGGGCCATACAGATAGGCTGCATAGCCTCCTGCCCGCTCGCTCCACAGGTGCTGATTGATGGCATCCTTGAGCCGCTGCATATCGGTGCCGTGGCGATGTGCCTGCTCCAATTCTTCGTCGGCCTCGTCGAGGATGGCGCTGGCACGGTAGGCCAGCACACTGCTGAGCAAGGGCATCGACTGCGCAACATCGGCGGGCTGCATCCACGAGGGGTAGAAGTCGCTGCCGCGCAAGGCCGTAGCCCCGTGCAGCAAACCTAGAGCATTGTCGGCCAGCAGAAGCATGTCGTCGTTCAGGGTGGCTTGAATCACATCGTGTGCCTCGGCGAGCCATTGCCTGTTGCCCGTGGCGAGATAGACGTTCCATGCCGCCTCGGCCCAAGCCAGGTGGGTGGCCTCGAGGGGCCACTGCCCGAGCGGCACAACGCGACCGCGAGCCACCATCGTGCGCAACGTGTGCATCGTGCGCATCGGGTCGAGCCAAGCCAGCGAGAGCGACATGGCGCAATACAATGCCAGCGTGTCGCCATGCGCGTCGAAAGTAGCTTGCCTACTGCCTTGCGCCACATGGTCGAGACTCATGTTCCACACCGCATCGAGCAATCTTCCACCGGTGGTGCAGCGCAGCGACTCGTTCCCATCACCCGTGGCATACCATGGGCGACCACCCACAAAGGCCGTGGGCGTGCTGCCCTCAAAACCCTTCAGGCGGCCATAGGCCAAAGCAATCGAGTCGAGCCGCTCGCGGGTGAGCGTGGACTCGATATAGTGTGGTGTTGACGCGGTGACCACCACCCCACCCTCGGTGAGCGTGTCGCCGGTGAGCGTGTACAACGGGTTGTGGGCTATTACACGGTCGCCACCATAATTGCCTGTGCACGCTGCCAATAGCAACGTGCACAGCAGTGCGGCGGCTGTGTGCTGCAACAAGCGCATCAGCGGCCGATGTGGAGTTTGACAATCACGGGATAATGGTCGCTGGGCGTGTGGCGGCGATGCGTGGCCACACGCAGCTGAGCCGGACCGGCTTCGGTGGCCGTGAGCGTGTCGCTGGCCTGGGTGGGTGTCCAGTAGCCATCGGTGAGCACACCATAGTTATCCACCTTGAACCGTGGCGATACAAAGATGTGGTCGATGCGGCTCTCGGTCTTGGCATCGGGGTCAAAGCCCATAAATGTGCCGTTCTCGGCCATGCGCAGACGTGCCTGAGTATAGCTGTCGTTGAGCAGTCCACTGTCGGCAAAGATGCGATACACCTCGTCGTTCTGGTCCACGTTGAAGTCACCGGTGAGCACCACGGGGGCTCCATGCGCAATGGAGCGTATGCGCTGCACCACCAGTTTGGCAGCCTCGCGCCGTGCCACCACGCCCACGTGATCCATGTGCAGGTTGAAGAGATAGAACACAAATGCCCCGCGCCGGAACTTCGCCCACGAGCACACGCGCCGGCACACGGCATCCCAGCCCATGCTCACCTGGTCGGGTGTTTCGCTGAGCCAGAAGGTGCCCTCGCGCAACAGGTGCAGATGGTTCTTTTTGTAGAAGATGCACGCATATTCCCCCTGCTGCTTGCCGTCGTCGCGAGCACGCCCGGTAACCCCATAGCCGTCGAGGGCGGCGAGCATGTCGACCAGCTGCGGATGAGTGACCTCCTGCGCGCCAAAGGCATCGGGCTGGATGAAGTTCATCAGGTCGCACATCACGCGGCAGCGCGTGTCCCACACCTCTCCCTTGGCTTGGTCGCCATCGTTGAGCAGCCGCACATTGTAGCTGCCAATGGTGAGCGGCTGCGACAAGGCTGCACACATCACCAGCAGCTGTAAAGCGGCAAACAGGGCAAAGCGTTTCATAGGCATTGCGCGTTGAGCACGATAAAGCCAATAAACGAGTAGATTTTTGGATGTCGATCAGCCACCTACCCACCGACATCCTAAAAGCCAAAACCGCCAATTAATCTTTGCCGAGCATGATGTTGATCACAGCGTTGAGGTCCGAAATCGAGACCGATGTGCCGCCCACCACGTGTGCACGCTCGCCATAGTTGGTGTCGGAGTCTTTCTTGAGGATGATGTTCACAATGATGTTCATGTCTTCCACATCCACAACACCGCTGCCATTCACATCACCACGGATGTACTCTTCCACAACCTTACCGTTGAAGTCGATGTCCATGGGAGTGTTGCAATAGGTCATCACATAGCCGGGATACGGCTCAGCCTCAACAAGGATGTAGGTGTCGATGTGTGCAGTCATATTCGACGCGCTGAACTTGCCGTTGAAGTTGACGGGGAACTGCTTGTCGGTGACATAGCCCAGATAGCTACGATACTGCTCGGGGATAAAGCTCTCGTATCCCTCGATATCCTTCACGGTCATGTACTGCGTGCCTCGCACGGTGGTGTAGCCGTCGGTGCCGACAGTGCCGGTAAGGTTGTCATACTCCAACTCGGGCAGCGGGTAGGACACGCCGTTGTAGACGATGATGAAGTCGTGCATGGTAGCCTTGTAGGTACCATTGGCATTCTGGGTGATGGTCACGAGCGCGTCGTCCTTGACGGCCTGGCCAGTAGTTCCAGTCACGGTCATGCGACCCTTGTAGTCGGTGGCACTCGAAGCAAGCACGCACAGCACAGTGGCAAGCAATAGCGAAAGTTTTTTCATTTTTGTTTCGTTTATAGGTTAGTGTTTGATATTTCAAAGCGCAAATTTACGACAGTTTTTTTGAAACCACAACATTTAGCCCATAATAATCAAGATTTTTGAGAAATTCAGCGTGTTAATCCACTTCAAGCCCATGGTGCCAAGCCATCATGTAACACTTCACCATGACAAAAATCCTCATTTGTTTTGCGTTCAGCACGCATTAGGTGAACTGGTTTGCCACTCTGTAATTCAAAAAAAATTTGGATTACGCTCAACTTGCGCAAATTTTGCATTACCTTTCCTCTAAAGAAAATGCAATTTCTTTATCTCGACTGGCTTATAATTCCCGAATTTTATCTACATTTGCAGTTGTGAAACCTTAAAACGCAAAGCGATGAAGAAAAGAAACCGAACCCTTTGGCTGCTGTCGTTGGGACTGCTGATGCTTGCATCGTGCGGCGATGGCGGCAAATATGTGCGCAAAGATAACCGCATCTACTACACCTACTGGACCTTTAGCTTTGGCCAACGCTACGATACACTCTTCGAGGCCGATGCGTCCACGTTCCACAGCGTGAAGAACTGGGTGGGCGTGGACAAAGACCATGTGTTTTACCTTGAACGTCTAGTGCCTGGAGCCGACCCAGTAACCCTTGAGGTGGATCGCAAGCCGCTCATGCACGACAAAAACGACTATTACTACGAGACTGCTGCCCTGCATGTGTCCGACATGAAGTCGTTTAAAGTACTTAAGTGGTTCGAGGACGACTTCTATGCCCACGACTCGCGTTATGCCTACTACGACAGCACACGCTTCGAGGTGGACTTGGCCACCTTCAAGACAAAAGGACATTTTGTGGCAGTGGACAAGAATCATGTGTACCGCTTTGGCGTGTTGCTGCCGCTGGCCGACCCAAAGACCTATCAAGAGAATTGGAATGGTTTCTACAGCCGTGACAAGGCACACATTTGGTATCTGGGCGACTTGCTCGAAGATGCCGACTACGCCACATTCACCGTCGATGGCGATAACGAGGGTCACGACAAATATGGCCGTTTCTTCCGCGACAAGCGTGTCACCGATGAAGAGGAAGAGCCTGTGGAACCCGTGGAAGTGGCAGCCGACACAATCTGAAGTCAGAAGGACAAGGACATAGAGAAAATTTAGGGAATCTAAGGCCTCTAAGGGTTCTATGGGCGGTTATGCGCCACTTTGAATCCTCCGAAGCCTTAGATTCCCTGTTTTTTCCGCGCCAGCCTCTGCGGTGCGTCAGCGCACCACCTTGGTTGTGCTGGTGGAGCCGTCGGTGTAGCGGGTCACCACCACGTTCACGCCCTCGAAGGGCTGCTGGCTCTCCTGACCGGCCATGTTCACATAGCGCACGTCGGCCACCGTCTTGCTGCCTTCCACATCCTCGACAGGCGTGTCGATGTAGTATTCAACACGCAGTTTGTCAATGCAGAAGTATGCAGGTGTGTTCATGCCCCAGTCGCCCGTGTCGGTCGATTCCACAGTGAAGTAGAGGCTTTTAACCCAACCAAGGCTGGAAAGATTCCAGTAGGTCCACTTGTTGAGTCGGTGCAGCTTGCCATCGTGCCAAGCCAGCTCAATCTCGGCTGTTTTCTCACGACCTCCATAGTCCTCGCCGTGGGCAATCAGCTTGAAGCTGTCGCCCTCGGTGAATGCACGAGCGGGTGGGCATTCGCCATTCTCCACGGCATAATAAACCCAAGTGCTGTTGGTCACAAAGGCATCAAGCACATAGAACCCGCTGCCATCCACCAGCTTGATTTGGTTGGTCTGCTGCGGAGCACCATCGTAAAAGCCCCAGTTGGCCACCAGGAAAGGTGCGTCGCGGTCCACCACGCCATACCCCTCGTCATCAACCACAGGGTCAGCTCCCTGCTTGTAGCCCCACCACGCATCGGGGGCTTCCACACTCTTGATACCTCCGCCGGCGATGTTGCTCCATTGGTGTGTGAGCCATCCGCCGTCTTTGGTCAAGCTGTGATCCATGGTGTCGCTGTTGCGGGCCACGGTGAAGCCGTCCCAGTAGGTGCCGCCCCACGAGCTGCCCAGCGTGTGCGACACCAGGAACTCGCCAAACTGCATCCACTTCACGTCCTCGCTATAGGTGCCATCCCAGTAACCATAGCCTTCGCCATACCACTCATTACCTGCGTAGGTGATTTCACTGGGAACGGTGGGGTTGCTCAAGTCGAGCGTCAACAGATGCTCAATAAGCATGCCGCCTCGCGCATTGATGGCTGCAAAAGCCATCACACTCAAAACAATGTAAAGTTTTTTCATATGCCATTGATTTATGATGGTTAATAAAACACCGCAAATATACTCAATAATTTGCAAGAACACAAAATTTTTCAAGAAATTTAGGCAAAAGGTATAATCAAAGAATCTAAGGCTCCTAAGGGTTCTGTGGGGTCGCCATGCGCCACTTTGAATCCTCAAGAGCCTTAGATTCCTGCTTTTTTCCGCGTCAGCTTCTGCCGTGCGTCAGCGCACCACCTTAGTGGTGCTGGTGGTGCCATCGGCATAGCGGGTCACCACCACGTTCACACCCTCGAAGGGCTGCTGGCTCTCCTGACCAGCCATGTTCACATAGTGCACATCGGCCACTGTCTTATTCACGTTAACCTCCTCAATGGCGGTGGGATTGGGGTTCAGCACTTGCAACTTGTCCATACAGAAGTACTTGGCAGTGTTGATGCCCCAGTCACCTTTGTCGCTCGAGTCCATGGTGAAGTTAATCTGATCCACCAGCCCCAGGCTGCTCAGATCCCACCATGTCCACTGATTCACGGCCTGTAGTTGGCCGTTGTTGAAAGTAGCAAGCATAAACTCGGCCGTGCCAGTCTCGTTGCCGTTGGCATCGATACCATGGGCGATGAGCTTGAAGTAGTCGCCTTCCTGGTCGAAAGCACGAGCGAAGCCGTCGCCGTTGGTGTAGCTGTAGTAGGGCCAAGTGTGGTTGGTCACATACACACCCTGAGCCTCATACTGCTGGCCGTCGTTGAACATCACGTTGCAGGCCTCATACCCGGCTCCGACATAGTCGCTGCCATAGTAACCCACCAAGAAAGGTGCTTCGGCATCGGCTTCGGCCACGCCATTGGCTGCCACAATCTCTCCGTTCTCGGTCTTCACACCGCCGCCAGTGATGCTGTACCACTGGTGGGCAATCCAGTTGGCGTCCACGCTGTACCAGTCGGTGTTGTCACCGCTCTTGGCGAGGGTGAAGCCGTCCCAGTAGTAACCGCCCCACGAGCCACCCAGCACGTGCGAGAAGGCAAACGGGGTGAACTCGATGTAGGGAATCTCATCGTTGTAGGTCTCGGTCCACGAGCCATCATCGTTGTAGGAAATAGTCTCAGGATTGGCAGGGTTAGTGAGGTCGAGGGTAATCACTTCCTGCGCGTTCATACTGGCCACCAACAGAGTGGCAGTTGCAAAAGTAAAAAATTTCTTCATAAAATGAATTTTAATGAGTTATAATATTTGGGTTATTCTTTGTGCAGGATAATGTTGATGATGGTGTTCATGTCTTCCACGTCCACCACAGTGTCGCCATTCAAGTCGGCTTGTGCCTCGGTACTTGCGTCTTGAAGCTTGTGCAGGATAACGTTGATGATGATGTTCAGATCTCCCACGTCCACCACGCCATCGCTGTTCAGGTCGCCACGCACAGCGGGGTCGGGTTCTGCCACGGCGTCGGGATGCAGGTCAATGCCGCCGCACACCTCGGTGCTGGTCTCGCCCAGCCAACCGCACTGCTGAAGCATTCCGCTATAGACTTTGATAAAATCGACTTGCTTTAGGTGCACGGGGTCGCCCTCGTCATCCACGGCCCATTCGATGTCGAAGCCCCGATTCTGGTTGTTCTGCTGTGTACCGCTCACGTAACCATAGCCATAGTCGGGGCGGTTGTCCACATAGCCCCAGCCCAAGAAGTACTGCACCCAATACTCCGTTGTTGTACCCTCGTTCACTGCATTGCCAGGCAATTTGGTGCCAGTAAAGGTGAGTGTCTCGCCCTCGGCCCAGCCGGGCCAGTAACTCTGCGTGTGGAACGAATTGCGGAACACATAACCCTCTTGCAAACTGCCCACGCTGTTGCACGTCCAACGCACATACTCGGTATCGGTGACGAACATGTTGTTGGGGTCGGGCACTGGGGTCTTGCCTTCATAGGGTTTGTAGTAGGTGATGGTAAAATGCTTCTGTGTGCGCGGATTGTTGTAGTCGCTGCCCGCCAGTTCATACCAGGGGTCATCAGGCAGGCCGTTGCCATTCGCATCACGGCTCACCATCACAATGCCCGGCTCGCAGCTGCCACCGCTCACCTTCAGACTGTCGGAGCCGAAGGCGTTGCCAAACACCTGAAAGTCCAGTGCATCGGCTACGTTCACCACAGGGTGGTCGAAGCCGAACACCACATAGCCACCATAACTGCCCAGACTAATCAATCCGGGCTTGACCACCGTGATGGTATCGATGATGACGGTGCCATCAAGCTTCTCCATGCGGCGAACGCTGTCGAGACCGCAGATGGCTTTCTCCACACGAGCCATCACAGCATCGCGGCTCTCGCCCGCAGTGAACGAGGGTGAGGCATTAACAAACTGTCCCGGAGCGGGCATGAAATCATACACCCGCGTGATGTAAGGCTTGTTCTGGCCATGCACGGCCAGTGCCGCCAGTAGGGCTAAAGCGATAATCAGTTTCTTCATTGTATCTAATGTTTTTATTTCAAGTTTTGTATCTTCTTGCATCTCGCATCTCGCATCTTGCATCTTGCATCTTGCGTCTCATTTCTCATTCACATTTTCACCCAAGAAAACGAAATGTGCGGGGATGTCGCCGGTGAGTAAGTCCCACTTGCGGCGGCCGTCGGGACCAAAGCAGTAGAGCCGACCAGGAGTGACGTAGTTCTTGGCATCGGTGACCATGATATCCTTGGTAATCGGGTTCACGGCAATGCCGTAGGGCTGCACGATGGCCTGCTCGGTGCCATCGGTGATGAAATGCTCGTTCACCACACGCATCTCGCGGGTGTTGATGATTTGGTAGGTCGCCGTTCGGTAACTTTCGTTGACTTTACTGTATTCGCTGCTAATCACATAGAGTGAGTCGCCGTCCATCCACATATTGCCCACGGGGCAGTTGAGTTGTGCCACCAGTCGCTGCTTGCGGGTGTCATAAGCATAGATGTTGCTGCCAGCGGTGTAGTAGTCGCCGCGCGACGAAATCCATAGCACCCCTCGATGGTCGGCCTTGACGTATTGCAGGTTGATGGCGATGGGGATGCGTTCCACCTCTTGAAAAGTTTCTATGTCAATCACCGAAATGGTGTTCTCGTAGTTATTGGGATTGTATCCACCGGAATTAGCCACATAGATGCGGTTGCCCACTATCTCCAGCTCATCGGGTTGATAACCCACGAGGCAGCGGTCCACCACTTGCAGCGTGGTGGTGTCGACCTTGGCCACGTAGCCAATCTGCGACTGGCTACCATCGAGTACGGTGGCCACAGGACCGGCATAACTGGTCACATAGGCATAGCCGCCATGGAACTTGATGTAGCGGCAGTTGGGGATATCGACCTGCCCCAGACGCACCACCGTGTTCTTGTCCATGACTTCCACCTTGTTGGAGCAGTTGATCACTGCCCACAGTTTGCTGCCATAGATGCCGATGTCATTGCCCACATCGCCCAGCTCCATCACCACGCCGTAGTTCTGGGCGCGGTAGATGTAGTTGTAATACTTGCCCGTCTCGTAGTTGTAGAAGTCGATTGAAGCTTTGTTGCTGTTCATATTCCCCTCGTTGAGCAGGTAAAACCCCTTCACGCTCGTGTATTCTGGCATGGTCACGGGCACCGCATCGGGGATGTAGAGCGGCTCATCCTCGCGACACCCGGCCAACATCAGAATAATGCACAACGCACAACGCACAATGCACAATGCCGCAATGCGGCTCTTGGTTC
>JAFYCU010000225.1 GCA_017545095.1 Muribaculaceae bacterium
GCCTTTGATATATGTGGCGATGCCGAGCAACGCACCACCCGTAACGAATGCTTCACTGACGTAGAACAACACACCATCGGTGATGCTGTAGTCGCCGGTTAAGAAGAAGCAGAGGAATGCCATAACGATACCACTGGCGATGAGAATTATCGCCATGGTGTATGCGACCTTATCGCGGAAGTCTAGTTCCTTCCAGCCGATGTGGCCATCTTTGTCGATGTCGCAAGATCTTTTCATGATTGTATCACATTTTTAGATTCATACACTTGCCAATCGATATTGGCTTTTTCCTCCCAGCCATCAGCAACCGTGTCGCTGATGTGTTTGGCCCAAGCTTTTGAGAAATCTTCAAACTCTTTGAAGTCTTCAAAAGTGTAGAAAACTGGTTCTGTGTCCGTGCCAAATTTGTAGGTGGGTATATTGCCCACTGCAAAGTCACGGGCATAGTTACGCTGATTGCTCTCGTCGAGCCAAACAAGATTACCTTTCCACTTGAAACCGCAGGTTATTTTTTCGTGAATGTTGGCATTGATTTGTGCAATGATCATACTTTTCACGAAGTCAAGTGGTGGTATAAAGTTCAGGACTTGGCGATATTGGAATTTGCCATTCTCATCTTCGCCAAAGCCATAGAAAACCTCAAAGGTTTCCTCGCCGATGCGCTGGATGCCATCCATGCGTTCTATTGCGCCATAAATTTTGTCCATAGTCTCTTTTTTTTGGCAAAATTACCTCTATCAGAGGCAACACAAAAAGACAACACCCAAGGCATTGCCCTGGGTGTTGTGGAGTGGAAAAATCAAGTCTTATGAGAACTTATACTTGATTTTGTTGCCGTCAAAAACCTCGCTGATAATGGTTGTCTCGAATGGGAAGCCGTCTTCAATGTCGCTGATTTGGTCGAGGATGTTCTTCATTTCCTCGCTGGCAGTAAAGAACTTGCCCCATTCCTTTGTGGCAGGGTCGAAGAAGCTGACCACATAGCGGTCTTCACCTTGGCTGGTTTTTATGCCGCTTTCGTAATCGTGTACCTCAATAGTCTTGTTGACTATTGCACCGAGTCTCATCATCTTGCCTGGGAATCTTTTCTTTCCATCGGCTGGCGTGTATGTCACGCCCATTTCGCTGAACTTTTTCATTTTACGTGCTGTTATAGTTTCATATAAGTGGTTGCAGTCGCCATGTGCTGCCATGCCTTTGAACGCACCCATTAGTGCGATGCGGCGTTTCCGGCTTTTGACTTTCGCCATGTGCCTGGCAAATTTCTTCTTCGTGCGCTTCCGCACCAGCGAGTGAGTGCCGAAGTGTACATAACCGAGGAAGTCTAAACCATCGGACACAGGGCGAACCACCTCATTGTCCTTGACGGTCAGCTTCAGCATCGCCAGTTGGTCGAGCAGAATGTCTCGCCAAAGCCACAGCTGCTTCTTGCTGCCCGATAGCATAACAATGTCATCGCAGTATCGGTAATAATAGCGGACTTTCACCACCTCTTTCATGAAGTGATCCAATTGGCCAAGCAATATGTTGCCGAAGCACTGCGATGAGCGCAGTCCTATTGCCAGACCCGATGGCATTATGCGCACGAAGTTTTCAAGGATAGGCAACAATGTCTTGTCTTTAATATAACGGCAGACACACTCAAACATTATGTCCTGGTCAATGCTTTCGTAGAACTTGTGAATGTCGCACTTGTAAAAATAGGCGGTGTCTTCGGGGTGCAGCCGTAGATCATCGCAGACAATCTTGTGCAGGTAGTGCATACCTCTGCCCTTGATGCTCGCCGCCGAGGTTGGAATGATTGACTTGTAGCAGAACTGGTCCACGATGCGCATGATGGCATGGCAACCGATGCGCTGGATGACAGGCGGTGCTTGTACGACTCTGCGTTTTGGCCCGTCAGTGACCACCATCTCATGGACGTGTGTGATACGAAAAGAGCCGTCACGGATGGCGGCTGCTAATCGGTCGATGATGAGCTGCTTTCTTTCACGCAGGAAAGCCTTTCGGCTCTCGTTTTTTAAGTCGCCGAGCACATCATCAAAGCTGGCGCTCATGTTACCCTGCTCGATGATAGCGTCTATGATGTTGCCATATCGCTTCATTGCCTTCAGGTCCTTGTGGCTCGTCACGTTCACTTGCAGCTACCAGCAACATGCCACAGTTCTTTTGTTTCGGTCTTCTCTTACGAGGATTGCCGAGGCTCAGACCCCTCGCCCTTGCCAGTGGCGACACGTCGCCGTGGTAGAGGAACGATTAAGACCAAACCCACGCTGAAACATGGGCGGTGTACCTTGAATTTAAGCCGCGAGCCGTTGTTGCTGTT
Organism: Muribaculaceae bacterium; assembly: GCA_017545095.1. The sequence continues at coordinate 2,327 of JAFYCU010000225.1, forward strand.
CGAGTTCGAGGAAGCGTTGTTCGGGTTCACGTACACGAAGCCGTAGTTCGCATTGTTGTTGTTGCCGGACCGCAAAACAACACGGCCGCCTTGGGGTCATCCGCCTAAATCGCTGCAAAATTAATCATTTTTTATAAGCAAACGCATTTTTGCAAAAAAAAATCGAGCCGCTAACGCGGCAAAAAAAAGGAGAGTGAGCAACCGCTTTCGCGGTTCTCACTCTGCGCTTTGTCGATTACGAATACTACTCAACGATTTCGCACACGCCCCTGAAGGCAAGCCGAGAGCCGTAGTAGGCGAACGAGTTCGACGATGCGAAACTCGCGTAGACGTACGCGAAGCCGAAGTACGCATTGTTGTTGCTGCCGGACCGCAAAACAACACGGCCAGTGGAGTTTGTCAACTCTTGCGAGTCACAATAATACTGGTTGTAGTTGGTGTTGGTGTGCAGCTTGCTCGGCACAACATCACAGTAGCGTCCCCAGCGTAGGCGTACAATTTCGCCAGTGTTGGTGTTGGGGTCGCCCTTGATGGCTCGGTCGCTGCCGTCGGGCATGCGAATCTTCCAAGTTCTGTCAGCTGCGCTGCCAGTCGGAACCTCGCACTTGTTCTTGTAATAAGCAGAATAACTCGATACATTGACGGCCACGAAATCCATCCACTCGCTTGCGCTGCCCCACCAGTCTTCAAGCCCCATGAAGCGTGGTCGACTTGCCTCACGCAACGGTGACGCATCACGTTCAAGGTTGGTGATTACGATATCACTACCGCCTGTCTGCGCACCGTTCTGTCCATTGCCGAACAGTGACTGCGAGTTTCTGCTGCCATAGAATGCGAGGAATAAGATATCGACGCACTTGTGCATTTCGTAGTCCACGAGCTGATATCCTGCTCCACGGCAACGCGAGAGATTGCGGAAGTCGAGGTAGGTCATGTTGAAGGTGCGTGAGCTGTCGGGCAATGCAGACACACAGTTGCCGTTGGTGTCGTACTGCCAATAACTCGATGTCGTTGATGTACCAGTGCCACGAGTAGGTGTCACACCGCTGATTGAGCGCAGACGCTGCAAGGCATCCTTGTAGCACTTGTAAGTGCCGATAAGCTCAAAGTTGTGCTCTACCCAATCAGGCTCAATGGCTTCGATGGCACTGCTATCAACCGCAATCGCCTCGCTCTCGTCCAGCGTTAAGGTGTTGTTGAACGTGAGTGGTACAGTGAAGATGAACTTCACTGCATTTGCAGGCACGTTCTGGAACACATAATCACCAGCGAGGAAATCGGTCAAGCTGTCGGAGATAGCTGGCGCAAACTTGCTTATAACCTTATCATCCTTATCGAGGAACAGGACACCAGTAGTCGAGCTGGTCATTGTCGGCCAGCGCACCTGCTTCATGCCCTCCACATTCATCTGATAGACTCTCGTGGTTGACGATTGACCGAGGTTTGCAGCGTCGAACACGTCGCCCTCATCAAAGGCTGACAGATAGACTGCCACAAGATCTGCAACGAGTGCAGGGTTGGCAGCTCCGTTGATCGTCGAAGCAAGCGACACGCGGCGGATCGTTGAAGCTGAACTTCTCGGCGTGCTGGTCTCACTCGAGAGTACCAGGTACTTCTTCTTGTTCAAGGAGTCATTGATGCCCTTGTACCAGAAGTGAGGCAGACCAAGCATCACATCGTAGCCCTCGCCACCTGCATCGGTGCGGTCGAATGAAGTGCCGTCAGCGAGCTTCTCGATGTCGTTGTCATCAATCTGATAGCACTTCATCTTGTGATTGCTCTCGTCGTACACGGCTTTATAGACGTGTAGCATTGACTTGATGCGAGAAATGTGACCGCTAGGGATGTAACCCATTGCACCGTCGTTGGCATAGGTGCCATTGTCCAGGTTCTTCACGCTGTCCTCTGCTGGTGCAGTCTTGCTGTCATCGAGTTGTACGACCGTGTACTGGGCGTTATAGACAGTCAGCAACGGGAAGTAGTTCTGTATGCTTGTAAGCGTTGCGGAGGCTACCACGTCGCTGCAAGTCCATACACCGGTCAAACCCGAACACTGGTTAGTCTCGCTGATAGCATCGCCGTTGGCATCAAGACCACGCACACCCATGTTAATGAGAGCAACGAGCGTAGAACTTGCTCCAGTCACATTCACGCCAGCAAGACGCAGACGTGTGAGTGTTGCACCGGCAGTCACCGCATCGGTGAGCAGCTGCGCTCCGTCAAGCAGAGGACAGCCGTCGATGCGTATCTGCGTGAGTGCGCTCATACCGGCGAAAGTCAGACCGCC
>JAFYCU010000226.1 GCA_017545095.1 Muribaculaceae bacterium
AAAACTGCTCAACTCTGAGAAAATTTTCTTACCTTTGCAGTGCATAGTTGTGATTCCTTTTATTGTTTTACACTGCAAAGTTACTAAAAATCAACGACTTTGCAAAATCTCAACTATGCTTTTTTACTTTAGAAACTTAAAATTAAAAGCAATGCATGCAGATATTTTAGAAATCTTGTCACATATCGCGGTTGATGAACTGAATGGGGAGAATCTTGATTTGTCGCAGGCCAACTACCTTAACCAGCGAGCAATCATCAACTCGATTTTCAGTCAAGGTGACTACAACAAGGGCCAATTGATATTGCGCCTCACCGTCGTTGATTCGCTCTATTCGACCAATGCGGCCTACAGCTATTTCTCGATTGAGGAGATGGCCGTAAAGATATTGTCACTCGGCACACAACGCCAAGCACGTGACTATTTCTACTCCATTGCTTGCCTAGGCAAGGATGATTTAAAGATTTTCGACGAACCTTACGGCATTCAAAAGGACTTGCGCGAGGGGAGCAAGCAGATGTCGCTACTCAGCAAGTATGCCTATTATGAACTGATGCAGGAACCAGCACTCTACCCCAAAGGATTCCCCATCTATGACCGCTTGGCCAAGGAAGCTTATCCCATTGTGTGCAGGATGCTGAAGCTAAAACCGGTCGAACGGTTGCCGCAGACACCTGCCATCGAGCCATATATCCGTTGCATCAATCAATTGCGCAAAGAGCTGTTTGCCAACGATGAACGGTTCCATGGCTACCAACAGTTCGACATCTTGGATGCCTACCTGTGGCGGATGGGGAAGTTTAACGAGGGAAACCTGTCGCTGCTGTTGGGACGCGCCGACTACTGCCAGTTCATACGCAACATCGGTTTGGAAGCCACGCTGACGAGCAAGCCGCTGCCGAGCGATCAGTTCAACAAACAAGTGTTACATGCGCTTGCACAAGCACAACGCCCGTTTGCCAAATGCTCAAACGAAGCCTACCTTTCACTGTTGTTGCAGCATTGGCGCACATTCAATGCGCACGACCGACATCCAATTGTATAGTTAATCCTTATTTATATCCTTTACTAAAAAAGTGCTTTTATGGAGATTAAGATTGATGGACGCCTGTTGGTGTCGACCCTGTGTGAGCGATTTAAAAAAGAATTTGGTGGCACTTTACGCGTGTACAACGGCAACAAGCGTTGCACAGGCAGCGAGAAGGTCGCCGACCTGGCTACCGCCACTGGCACCTATGAGTGCCGCTCAAGCAAGACCGTTGCCGGACTGATCAAAGACCTTGCCGATCAGTTTGGCCTGAAGGTCAAGGTGGGGTCGGGTGATGACTGGGTGCTGGCTCTGGATGCGATGACCCTGTCGAAGTTGCCTGAGATTCCCAAAAACGCGACCAAGAAGGACATGGAGTCACTCAAATCGAAATATGCCAAATAATTTGGTTTCTCAATAAACTGGAACACGTTTTTTTATTCATTAATAATCTACAACTATGGCAGTAAAAAAGAATGCTGACGGCACTGTGGACAAACGCACCAAAGAAGGCAAGGCCATTGCCGCTCGCATGGCCAAAGCCCGTGCAGCCCGTGCCAAAACAACTAAGAAAACAACGTCGACCCTGAAACGCACGCAGAGCGGAAAGGTTGACAAACGCACCAAAGAGGGCAAGGAAATCGCCGCTCGCATGGCCAAGGCCCGCAAAGCGAAGAACAGTCTCAGCAACCGCTTGAAGAGACTTTTTGGTTGAACCCCCTAAACAAACAGTAACAACATGAAGACTGACATCAAAACACTGGCCTCGCTCACGGCTGCAATCGTGTGGAGCGACGGCGAATACAGCGATGCGGAGCGTGAGACCGCGCAGGAGATTGCCGAGGCCTTGGAACTGGACGGCAAGGAGCTGGACAAGCTCATTGAACAAGCACAGAAAGCCACCGCCGACATGGATGGCGAGGCCATCACTGACTATCTGGTGAAGCATGGCGAGGTTGTTGACGAAGAGGAGACGGCCATCGTCTATGAGGCTCTGATGCAGATGGCTCTGTGCGACGGCGTGCTCACTGGCAACGAGGTCGACAACCTGATGGTCGTGGCCGAAGCCCTGGGCATGGACCAGACAACAGCAGTCCTGCTGCTGTGCGACATGGTGAAGGAAGAGCCCGAGCTCGAAATCTCGTTTGAGGACTAATCAATCATTAACTTACAAATTCATTATCATTATGGCAAAGAAATCAGCAATCAGCGGTGAGTATATCGTCACCGTCGAGGATTCGGGATCAATCAGCGTACACCGCATCTACGACAACACCAAAGGCGCTCTGCGCGAGATTGCCGAGAAAGTGGGTTTCGAGTATGACCCCAATTGGAACACTCGCCACTTCGGCAGCAAGCTGGTGGATTTCCTGCTTGAAAACCAATAAATGTACATTATGGCAAGTAAAATCAGAGTATACGGCAAGGCGCAGAACCGTACTGCATTAGGCATCATGCATGCCTACATGACGATGTTTCCCCACGCCACGTTGAGCGACATCCGTCAGGCGTTCCCCAACTCGCTCAACCCCGACATGGGCACCGACGAAATCTTCATCCCCGCCGAGGAAAAGGGAACTACAGCCAATTGGGACGGCTACTTCAAGAACGAAGACGAACTGCTCACCATGGGCGATGGTCAGAAGGTGTCGGTGGTGAAGATGTGGACCAAGCCTTCGTTTGAACGCGTCATCGAGCAGGCCAAGCTCTACGACATCGAGATTGCACAGTTCGACCCCGCCGAGAAAGGTTTTGGCAAGAAGGGTTCGTTCTATCTTGAGATGCTCAACGGCTATGTGCCGCCCAAGCCCGAAGAGAAGAAGAAAGGCCTTCCCATCTGGCTGTGGGGACTGCTGGGCGCCGCTTTGCTTGGCCTCATCGGTTGGCTGGCTTTCGGCAACAAGAAAGAGCCTCAAGTAATCGAGAAAGAGGTTGTGAAAGAGGTCGTCGTTCACGACACGGTGTATGTGGAGCAAATCGAGGAAATCGAAAAGAACTTCAACGCCGCCCAGTTTGAGCAAGGCAAGGCCGAACTCAACGACGACGCCAAGCTCGCCCTTCACGACCTGGCCAAGGTGCTCACGCGCAACCCCGAACTGCGGCTGAGCATCGAGGGCCACACTTCGAGCGAAGGCACCGAAGCCGTCAATCAGAAACTCAGCGAAGACCGCGCGCAAGCGGCTGTCGACTTCCTGGTGAACAAAGAGGGCATCGCAACCGAACGACTGCAGGCCAAGGGATTTGGCTCATCGAAGCCGATCTCGAAAGACTCGCTCGAGGTGAACCGCCGCACCGAGTTTGTGATTCTGGACAAATAAACACTGACGACCATGACCATCAACGAATTGCTCACATCTAGTGCCGAGGACCTGATCAGCAAACTGATTGATTCTCAAGCACGCAAAGTCATGCCTGGGCAGATTGTTGACGTGGTGAACAAACATGGAAAGTTAGCAGCGGGCGCAGGCTTGGTGCCTGTGCCCGGTGCTGATTTGGTGATGGGAACAGCCAACACCGTGAAGATGTTCAAGAGCATTAACACCACACTGGGCATCGGTTCCAATGATCTAGATTTCAAGACCATCACATCAACCTTGTTATCCCAATTTGCTGCACGGTTTGCTACTACAGGCGTTGCAAACTCCTTGAAATTCATTCCCGGTGTGGGACAGGTAACGGGAGCTCTGATGTCGAGCGCACTACAATACGTCATGGCACTGAGTGCTGGGTATGTCTATTTCAATGCACTTTCAACATTGGTGGATGGCAACGGCAACATCACACTCAACAAATTAGGCGATGCCATCAAAACCACTCTTGCCGACAAAGAGAAGATTGATGCGATTATCGAGGCCATAAAGTCCAGTTCTTCACGGTTAATCGACACTGTAAAGGATAATGTGGATTCGTGGAGCAATGGGGCAAAAGAAAGCATCAGTTCGGCTGCAGTTTCTGTATCGAAAGGTGCCTCCGCAGTTTGTGGAACCGTCTCTGAGGGCATTAACACAGCAGCCAGTTCGGTAGCCGATGCGGCGGGAACAGCAGCTGTCTCCCTCAAGAGCGGAGCATCGGCAGTGATGAATGAAGCGGGAAAAAGGTTCAGTTCTCTTGGCAAGTCGGTAAACAGCCTTTGGACGAAAAAGAAAAACAAGATAGTCAAATAAAGAATGAAATAGCAGATGTGATTGCATTGACCATGGAGATGTATTTATTCGACATTCCATGGATGTTTAGATTATTTAGACATGTCATTCGGTTTATGCCTACTATCTTCAACACTTGGCAATCTTTGATATAAATGAGTTCAGAAACTTAACAAATAACAAACATTTTACTATTAGAATTATGGCAGATTTCAAAGTAGACGGCCGCATGAAGGTGAAGACCTTGAAGGCCAATTTCAAGAAAGCGTTTGGCTGCAGCCTGCGCGTGTACACCACCACAACTTGCAAACAGCCCGCAGATGACGAGGCCACGCTGGCATCCATCAAGAAAGAGGGTGCAAAAGGCGGTGAAATCGTAGTGGGTTCGAACATCCGTGTCGGCAATTTCGAGAAAAAAGTCACCGAACTCTATGGAATCGGTGTGCAGGTGGCCAATGCCGCCAACACCAAACTGAGCGACAACAACATCACCCTCGCCGCCGCTGGCAAGGAGTGACGAGAAAGCACCATTGCAGCACATTTTGGCACAAAGCAAGCCAACCTGTTTGCTTTGTGCCAAAATAAACATTTAATCGCGCTATTGGCAGCCGTCTTCAATCCTTTTGCCTGACGTTGCGCTTATCACTGCCCATTACCCTCTATTATTGCAAAAAACATGAGAATCTTTCGCGGACTCACATTCTCTTGGAAGCGTTTTCTAGGCATCACGGCCCTGAAGCGCAAGGTGTCGCGGACCACCGGCATTCCCACCTCGCGGGCTGGCCGCGAAGCGAAAGTGGGACGGTGGCTGCTGGGACTGATTTTCGGCCGAAGACATTAATGCAACAAAACTCAACGCATTTTAGGATCTGGTCCAAGAACTACTCATCATGAAACGTTTTTATTTTTTTTCGACTCTCATTGCCGCCCTACTCACTTTGAGCCTATGTGGCTGCAATCGTGGTCAATCAGTAGCCGAGAAAGCATCGGGTAATCTTGACGACTACGAAAACACAAACGTCGATGCCATCGAGCAAGCACGGCCCACCATCATGGTGATTCCGTCCGACAACTTGCTCAAGCGATACCAAGCCCTTCGCACCGAGCTGGTTGAGGGGCAGAATGTGACGATGCGCGACTACAACAAATACCTGACTACAAACACCGACAACAAGGCCATCATTTCGGCCATTCAAGATGCGTTTGTACAAGCCAACTACCCATTGCAGGACCTGGAGCAAACATTAAAGCAACTGGGCACCAGCGAAGCCACCGATCTGGCCGACGACTTGAGCAAGGACGCCAAAACCATACTGCTCACCGTTGCACAGCCCGACATCATCGTCGAGCTTGATTACAAATCTTCGATGGACATGCGCGCTCCAGTGGACAAGGCACGCAAGATGAGTTACACACTCAACGCCATCGACGCATATACCAACCAAGTGATATCATCCACCACCACCGCCGACTTGACAGGCAGCAACACTACAGCGGTCATCAGCGAGTCGATCAAACAAGCGATGCCGAAGCTGCTATCGGAAGTCCAAAAATCGTTCAGCGACGTGCTCAAGCGCGGTCGCAACGTGACCATTCGCGTTGCCGTGGCTTCGGGGAGCAACATCAACCTGAGCGATGAGTCGATCGAAGGCTACAGCTATGCCGATTGGATCATGGACTATGTGAAGACCCACACCGTGAAGGGGGCTTATAAACTGCAACGCAACACCGACAATGAACTGTATTTCGTCAATTGCCGCATCCGATTGCTGAACGACGATGGCACGCAATACGGCGTATATGACTGGGCGCGTGAAATGTCGCAGTCAATGAACAAGCAACTCGGTGTGAGTTGCGCCAACAAATCGCAAGGCCTCGGCGAGATACTTATCACGATTAATGGAATAAAATAGCCATACTGATGATGAAAAAGACAATACTTTTCGCAATCATTGCTATTGTTGTCGTGATGGCGGCATGCGACAACACCTCGGGGAAAAAGTATAACCCTGAGCGCCGCGAATCGTCGATGAGCGACTCCCTGCGCAAAGAAGCCATTGAAGCCCAAAAAGCGGCCCTCAACATCGACCCCGCCGCCATGATGGACACCCGCAATGTGAAACTATCGGTACTGCCCCCTGCCGCTACGGGCGACATCACCGAAGACATGAGCGAGCACATAGGCGTGAGAATGCTCGAGATGATTGCTGCCAATGGCATCGGAGGGTTGAACACCGTGCCGGGATTCGCGCTGACTGCCAAGATTCAATCCGGTGAAAAAAAGGCAACGGGAACTGCCCCACAGAAGATGATTGCCAACTACACCCTTAGCTATGAAGTCATCAATATGGCAACAGGCGACGTATATGCCACCGCAAGCGAGACAATCACGGGTGCGGGCAGCAGTTTTGAGCAAGCTACGCGCAACGCTATCCAGAGCATCAAGAGTACGCCGAGCGTACAGCAAATGCTTCAATTGGGCGCACAACGAATCATCGAATGGTTCGACAACAACCTTGAGTCGTTCAATCCCGGCGGCCTGGTGGCCATAGGCACCGGCCTGGACGCCTCCATAACGAAGTCCGACGGACTCACCGGAA
>JAFYCU010000227.1 GCA_017545095.1 Muribaculaceae bacterium
CGCGCAGCAGCTCCAGCAGCCACAGCAGCGGTGGCTACAGCGGTGGTAGCAGCCGAGGCGGAGGAGGTGGATTCTCCGGCGGCGGAGGCGGTGGCAGCCGTGGCGGCGGCGGTGGCGGTGGAGGACGCCGACACTAATCACCACCCTCTGAGCAATGCAATCACAAAGCCTGCGGCTTGATGCCACACAAGGCTCATGCCGCAGGCTCTTTTACACTCATCAAACCACTCATCTCACCTATCATTCACACTATTCCGACAATGAAAAAATCAATCATCACCATGGCCCTGGGTGTGTTGCCCATGCTGGCCAGCGCACAATACACCTTCGATGCCCTGCAGTTGTCGCAGACCGAGTTGCGCGGCACCTCGCGCTTCATGTCGATGGGCGGAGCCTTCGGTGCTCTGGGCGGCGACATCTCCGTCCTGAACCAGAACCCCGCCGGCATAGGCATCTACCGCAGCAGCGACCTGGGGCTCACCCTGGGGGTGGACTTCAATTCGGCCAAGGCAGGCGGCACCAAGGTGGATGAAACCAAGTTCAACTTTAGCAACGTGGGCTATGTGGGCGCCATCAAGCTCGACAGCGAAACCATGCCTAACCTGAACTGGGGTGTGAGCTACAACCGCAACTACTCCTTCAACCGCCACTGGCGCGGTGCTGCCTTTGGCATTCCCACCTCGATCACCAACTACCTCGCCGACGTGGCCAACAGTGCTGGTGTCACCCTGGCGGACTTAGACCCTTCCGACGGCAAACCATTCGATACGCGTGCGGCATGGAACCAGGTGCTGGCCTACCAGAACTATCTGCTCAATCCCAATGCCGGCGGCACGCTCGACGGCCTGGGATACGACGGAGTGGTGGGCGATGCCGAGTTTGAGGTCAACGAGCGCGGACACAGCGACGAGTTCTCCATCGCCTTGGGCGGCAACCTGGCCAACACGCTCTACTGGGGCTTCTCGGTAGGCATCACCGACCTGCTGTATGAATACAACCGCTACTACGGTGAGGTGCTCGACGGCACCATGGTGTATGACAAGCCCAACGATGCCAACGCCAAGCTCACCGACGGCAACGCCGCCTTCGGCTTCAGCGACTGGTCACGCACCACGGGCACGGGCTACAGCTTCAAGCTTGGAGCCATCCTCAAGCCGGTGAATGCCCTGCGCATTGGTCTGGCCTTCCACACGCCCACCTACTACGACATGAAGGACACCTATCAGAGCGTGGTGGCATCGGAATTTGTGCCCGACAAGGCCGACGGCTATGTGCTCGACGACTACTACACCCCCACCGCCAGCTCGTGGTACAAACTGCGCACGCCGTGGCGGTTCATCGGCAGCTTGGCCACAGTGATTGGTACGACGGGCATCCTGAGTGCCGACTATGAGTATGTGTCGAACACCAACATCCTCCTGCTCGACGACCACAACAACGAGTTTGCCGGAGCAAAGCAGGAAGCCAAGGACTTCCTTGCCGGCTCACACATCATGCGCGTTGGCGGCGAGTTGCGCCTGACGCCCAACTGGAGTCTGCGCGCCGGCTACAGCTACCAGACCAGCAACGCCAGCCAGGACGTGCGCGACTACGGCGGCGCACACAACCCCGACGGCTCCATCTATCCCGTGCAGGTGGGCGGCAACAGCACGGCCTATGCCTACGACCGCAAGGTGCAGCACATCACCGCCGGATTTGGCTACCGCTACAAGAACGTCTATTTCGACATGGCCTACGTGCACAAGTACCGCCAGAGCAACTACGAAGCCTTCCCCATCGACAACGACGGCAACAACGTGCTTTGGGACGTGAAGGAGCACAACAACCGGGTGACGGCAACGCTGGGATTCCGATTCTAAACAGCCACATCACTTACCCACAAAGCATTCAGGCCTCGCCCATCAGCAAGGTCGGAATGCTTTTTTTGCGGCCACACGGGTTACCTTTTTGCTAATTGTTTTATATACCAGCAGAAGGCCCTCTCGGCCATCTTAATAGTGTTCTTTAAAAATTTGATTTGGCCATTTGAAGAAAAAGGTGTAATTTCGCTGTTTGAACTGAATGCAATCACGATTTTCATTATCATGAACGAATATCTTCAAATCGTCACCCGCTGGTATGAGGAACTGCACGACCCGTTCCACAACATTCTGGCTCAACGGTTCACGAGCCTAAGCGACGATGACATCGAGGATCTGTATCAAGAGACCTTTCTGGCCGTACACGACAACCTGCATCAAGGCAGAGTGGCCCCCGTCACCAATTGGAAGGCCTACATACTGCGCATCGGTATGAACCAGGCCACTACGCTGGCAAAAAGCCGGAAAAACATTGTCTCGCTCGATGCCAACGATGATGATGACGAACGACCCTCGACGTTGTTTGAGCAATTTGCCTCGCTGCTCGACATCTTGTCCGAAACCACCGACGACCCGGCCGAGCTCGAACAACACATCACCAAGCTCAACGACATCCTCGACCGCCTGAAGGACCCATGCAGCACATTGCTACGCGACTTCTACTACAACGACATGTCGCTGGCCGAGATACGCGACGAGATGGGTTACAGCAACACCGACGTGGTGAAGACAAAACGCTACAGATGCTTCCAACGCCTCAAACAAGCAGTGATGGAAGCATTGGACAATGGATTATGGACAAATGACAATGGATAATGGATAATTAACAATGGACAATGATAAGGCGCAGCTTTGTTGGTGTAAGGCGAGACGCAGTCTCGCTGATAGCCAATAGAAGTACCCTATAAGATGCAAGATGCAAGATGCGATAGCCGCATTGCGCTACTTATTACCTCTCAGCACTTGTCCCTTAAAATCGATTATGCACATTGTGCCTTGACTAAGAACTTGACTCAAAACCGACACAGATATGTCTTACAAATTAAGTCCAAAAATGAACGACTTGACCACGATGCTTCTCGATGGTTACTTTGCCGGCACGCTTCCTGCGGGAACGAAGGACTGGCTTGAGAGTCGCTTAAACGAGGAGCCAGAATTGCGTCGCGAAGTGGAGGCCCACCGGCTGTCGATTGCCGCCCTGCGCGAACGGGGGCAACGCGACAACGAGGCTTTCACCCAGGCCATGCAGCAGGTGTCGCGCACCGAGCTGGAACAGGCTCTGAACAGCCTGCGCCAATCGCGTGCTGCCGCCTCCGCAGCCAGCACCTCGGCTGAAACCCCAGCCGCCTCGGCTGTCCCTGCCGCAAGTGCCCCAAGCGACGCAAAGCCCAAGCACCGCCTGCTGTGGAACACGCTCTCGGCTGCCGCGCTGGTGTGCGGTGTGTGGTTTGGCGCACGCACATTCTACAAGAGTCAAGGTGCGCAACAATCGGCCGACACCTACATCGCCACCACCAGCACCGCCAAACCCGAACACGGGATAGCACGCGGCAGCGACGAGCCACTGGGTCCAAAAGCCAAAGACTGGAGCACCGACACCGTGTGCCTGACCGAAGTGGCTCCACAATTCGACGACGTGGAGCTGATTATGGCACAGGCCAGCGGATTGCTCAAAAACGGGCATTACGAGGAAGCCATCAAGCTGCTCGAACCGCTCTACAAAGAGAGCGGCGAACTGCGCGAGGTGGGACTGCTGCTCGCCACGGCCTACGTCAAGGCACAGGAAAGCGACAAGGCTCAACAGGTGCTGCACGTCCTGAACCAGCGCTACGCCAACGACCCCGAAGTGGAGGCACTCTCCAAAGCCTATACCGACTGACCATGCCCAAGCGATTACTTGTTCTGTTGCAGCTCACGCTCATGCTGCTGCCCGTGGGAGCCACCCACCGCGCCTTGCTGGTGGGCGTGGGCAACTATCCACCAAACTCGGGCTGGCCACGTCTCAACTCGGCCAACGACATCGCATTGCTCGAGCCCGAAATGCAACAGCATGGCATTGAGGTCACCACCCTGCTCGACGCGCAGGCCACCAAAGCGGGCATCGTGAAAGCCATCAAGCATCTTACCCGCCAGAGCCGCCCCGGCGACCGGGTGTGGCTGCACTTCTCGGGACATGGGCAACAGGTGGAAGACAGTAACGGCGATGAAAACGACGGTCTGGACGAGGCGTTTGTGCCCTACGATGCCATGCGCTACCTGAGCAAGACCTACCACGGCCAGAACCACTTCACCGACGATGACCTGAACCCATTGTTGGTAACCCTGCGCAAGCAGGTGGGTCCACGCGGCGAAGTGCTGGTGACTATCGATGCCTGCCACAGCGGCGACAGTTACCGTGATTCCGACGAAGCCGTGGTAACCGACACCGTGGTGGGCACACGACGGGGTGCCAGCAACGTGCTGACAAAAAATCAACCCTACGTGCGCCGTCAACCCTCCACCCCCATGCGCATCACCCCCCTGAAGCGCAGCGACGGCTACGCCGCCGTGGCCGTGCTCGGAGCCTGCCAACCCGATGAGTGCAACTACGAGTATACGCATCCCAGCAGCCGGCGCAGCTACGGCGCACTGAGCTACACCCTGTGGGAAGCACTCTCACGCACCAAGCAACACCCCCGTCTGGCCGACATCGCACACTGGGTGATGCGATACGAGAGCTTCTACATGCGCAAGTACCAGAACCCGCATTTGTATGAGGAATAAATTCTTTCTCCTGCTGTTGTCGTTTTGGCTGTTCGCACAGCCCCTCGCCACGGCCCAGGACACGGCAGACGACGCACAAGCCGAAACCATCATCGCCAATGCGTTGACACAATACGACACCACAGCCGATAAATCGCTCTTGTGCCGTGCGCAAGAAACGGTCAACCACATAGCCGAGCATGCCCACTCGGCAGCTCAGCTGCAATCATGCTTCAATCGGATATGTGCATTGCAGAACAACCCCAACACCCGCCAACTGAAAAAGACCAACTACGGGCGATTCACCGACTCAGGTGTGGAATCGGGATTCGAGCTGATGAGAGACATGCTCGAATCGGCAGTTTCGGTATGCTTTAATGAGTTCACCGACAATCCCGATTACGGGCATTGGTATTTGGAGGCACTTGTCGATTTGTATTTCATCGGCACCACCGCCAGCCTGAAAAACGCCACAGCCAATGCCATCGTCAGCTTCCTGAAAGGAGATATTCATCATGAGAACCTGTCGGTGTTTCTGCGCGACCGCTCCACCGAACAGGCACTGAGCCTCATCAACCATTGCCAACGCATCAACAACAGTTCCGAGGTGCCATTCAAGACTGTGAATCAGCATCTACTTTTCGACAAATTCAATGCTGAGTATCGCAGCGGAAATCTGCAACAATCCATCTACTGCTACAATCAAGCCGCAAGCGAAGAACAGCTGTATAACAAAGAAAACATGTTGCGTGCCAAAGCTTGTATACAATATGCCACCGGCGACTATGACGCGAACACCATCGATGAATTATCGCAATGCATCTACAACCCCCATGACATCTGCCCGGAATTGCTGCTGAGCAAAAGTTTGAGGCAAATCGAAGCTGAAGTTGACCAGCATCACGATGACTTCGACTTGATACTGAGCTATATAGCAAATTCGGCCCAACACATCAACATGGGCACGATAGCCTACTTGAGTGTGGTGCGGTCGAAATTGCAGTCACAACAAATCATTTCGCGACTCAACCACGAAGTTTATAACTCGATGGACCATGATGCCATAAAAGATTTCATCGAAGCGAAACAGCTGTTATTGGCGGCCAATCACAACGACGATGCCACCGAGAAATACAGGCTGTTTCTACAATCCGACAGCTTGGAGAAAAAAGTATTCCACCAACTGTCGTGGCAGCTGTCACCCATCGACCACAAACCCATCCGCTCATTACTGAAAACATCCTCCCAAAAGCAGGCTTTCGACCGAATCCAGGAAATTACCAACGCACCACTCATCCTCACAGATCAATATTTCGACGATCTGCAAGAGCGCACGAAGCTCTGGAACGACCTCATGCTTGAGTTGGGGCTGCCACCAGCCTACAGCCATTCCATGCGCCATATTCCCACACCACACTCCCTGCCGCCCCACCAAGCCGCAGTGGAATTTGCGTGCTTCCACCACTTCAACTATCAAGTCACCGACTCCGTTCAATACATGGCCATCGTGATGGTCGAGGAGCAAAAGCCCAAAGTCGTTATGCTGCCACAGCTCAGCAACATCGCTTTTTCTGACAGCTCGACCTACCAGAGCAGCCAACTCTACGAGGCAGCCTGGAAACCCATCACCGACCTGCTGGACGATGGCAGCTACACCATCTACTACAGCCCCGCCGGTCTCCTTCATCTGGTCAACCACGACGCCTTGCCCACATCGAGCGGGTCGCGACTGGGCGACCTGCACGACCTGCATTTAGTTTCGACCACATCCACCATTTTCAACACATCACATTCAACCAACGAGGCCATCAACAATGATGTGCTGTTGTGCGGCAACGTGACTTATGACCAACGCACCACCGACGAAGAAGCCTCTCCCAAGCTTCAGTACCGCTCGCCCACACCTAAAGCTACTGAGCGATTTGGCCTATCCCCGCTTGATAACAGCCATCTTGAAGTCACCAACATATCAGAGTTGCTCTTATCCAACAACATCCGCCCTATCGTGCTTGAAACCACCGAAGCTAGTGAGACAGCCATCAGAAAGCTGAGCGGAAACGCCCCGGCCATCCTCCATATCTCAACCCATGGTTTCTACATCAAGGAGAATGCCGACCTCGACAATCCCATGCGGCGCTGCGGGCTGCTGCTGGCGGGTGCCAACCGTGCGTGGACAACGGGGCAGAGCGAGCCGGGGCAGGACGACGGCATCCTCACCGCCGAGGAGATTGCCGCCCTAGACTTGAGCGGATGCCGCATGGTGGTGCTCAGCGCCTGCGAAACGGGACTGGGCGACGCCACCGACTACGAGGGCGTGCTGGGACTGCAACGGGCGTTCAAGCTCGCCGGCGTACAGACCATCGTGATGAGCCTGTGGCGTGTGCGCGACGATGTGACCGCACTGCTCATGACCCGGTTCTACGACCACCTGCTCACCGAGAAGGTCACCCCACACGAAGCCATGCGGCGGGCGCAGCGCGACGTGCGCCGCGACTTCCCCGACCCGCACAACTGGGCCGCATTCGTGGTACTCGACGGATAGCCCACAGCGATCAACGCCGCAGGATTTCCATATACTCGTCGTAGGGAATGAACCGCGCACCCATCGAACGCAGGTGTGGGGTCTCGAGCTGGCAGTCAATCATCTTCCATTCAAGTCTCTCTAAATGCCGCGCCAGAGCGATGAGCGCAAGTTTCGACGCGTTGGGCACCAGCGAGAACATGCTCTCGCCGATGAAACAGCCGTTCACCGTCACGCCATAGAGGCCGCCCACCAGATGGTCGTCGCTGTCCCACACCTCCACACTGGCGGCACGGTCCAGTTCGTGCAGACGGGTGTAGGCCGCAATGATTTCGTCGCCCAGCCACGCACCTTCGTGTGCTATGCGGTTCTGCGCGGTGGAGCAGCCGCGAATCACACCATCGAAGTCGGCATTGATGCTCACGCGATAGAGGTCCTTATTGATGAGCGAGCGCATCGAGTGCGACACATGAATTTCGCTGGGGAAAATCACGAAACGCTCATGCGGACAATACCACAACGGCTCGTCGTAGTCGCGAAACGAGAACCAGGGAAAAATGCCGTGACTGTAGGCCAGCAACAGTCGCTCCACACTCAGGTCACCCCCGATACACAAGGCTCCATCAGGCTCGGCCTCATGCGGGTCGGGAAACACTATCTCGTCGTTGGGAATGCGGTAGAACACAGGATTTGACTAGGTTGACTAGATTAACTAGATTGACTAGCATGACTAGTGATTCTTTTGTTCTTGCTTCTTGGTTCTCGGTTCTTGGTTCTTGATAAGCGCCTCATTTAGGAGGGGTTTGGGGAGGCCTCCAGTGCCAGTTTGTCGCCATCGAGGACGAGCGTGGCCTCGCCGCCTTGCTTGAGCTTGCCGAACAGGATTTCGCGCATGAGCAGCGACTTCACATGCTGGGTGATCACGCGGTCCATCTCGCGTGCTCCGTATTGCTGCGAATAGCCCTGCTTGAGCAGCTGCTCACGGGCAGGCTCCGACACCGTGAGCGACACCTGGCGCGTGGTGAGCTTGGCCTGCAACTCGCGCAACTTCTTGTCGAGAATCAAGTTGGCCATCTCGTGATCCATGTCACGGAACACCACAATGCCGCTCAGGCGGTTGATAAACTCGGGCTTGAACGTCTTCTTCACCTCGCCCAGCATGGCGCTGCCCGTGGTGACGTTCGAGGCAAACCCCACCCCGGCCTGCCGCGCCCACTGCGCTCCAGCGTTGCTGGTCATGATGATCACCACATTCTGGAAGTGCGCCTTTCGGCCTTTGTTGTCGGTGAGCACGCCATAGTCCATCACCTGAAGCAGGATGTCGAAGATGTCGCTGTGTGCCTTCTCTATCTCGTCGAACAGCAGCACACAGTCGGGGTTCTTGCGCACGGCATCGGTGAGCTGTCCGCCGTCGTCATAGCCCACATATCCTGCCGGCGAACCGATGAACTTGGCCACGGTGTGTTTCTCGGCAAACTCGCTCATGTCGAATCGCACCAGCTGCACGCCCATTTCGCGGGCTAGCACACGCGCCACCTCGGTCTTGCCCACTCCGGTGGGTCCCACAAAGAGCAGACTCGCCAGCGGCTTGCCCTCATCCACCAGTCCGGCCTTGGCCATCTGTACCGCCTCCACCACATGGCGCACAGCCTCGTCCTGACCATAGATGGCCCCTTTGATACGCGGCTCCAGCGATTCCAGGCGCTGCGCATCCTCGGTATTCACCGACAGTGCATCCACCTTGGCCATGCGTGCGAGCACCTGCGCCACAAGGGCTTTGTCCACCAAGCCATCGGGCACGGGATGCAGCTGCAAGTGAGCACCGGCCTCGTCGATCAGGTCGATTGATTTATCGGGTTGATAACGGTCCTGGATGTAGCGTGAGCTGGATCGGACGGCAAAGTCGAGCACATCGTCGGCATAATGCACCTGGTGAAATGCCTCGTAGTGCGGTTTCAAGGCCGTGAGTATGCGCACCGTCTCGTCGTGTGAGGGTTCGGCAATGTCGATGTTTTGGCACCGGCGCACCAGCCCCTTGCTGCGGCTGAGCCGACGGTTGAAGTCCTCATAGGTAGTGGTGCCTATCACCTGCACTAAGCCGCCATCGAGATAGGGCAGCAACACCCCTGCGGCATCCACGCCATC
Source organism: Muribaculaceae bacterium (assembly GCA_017545095.1). The sequence continues at coordinate 9,268 of JAFYCU010000227.1, forward strand.
GCCCGTGCCACTCGACATCAGCCCATGCATCTCGTCGATGAACAGGATGGGGCGGTCGGCATCCGATTTCAGACTCTCAATCACCTTGGTGAGGCGGTCCTCCATCTCACCGCGATATTGCGAACCGGCAATCATCTGCCCCATGTCGAGCATGTAGAGCTTGGCATTTTTGAGTCGGTCGGGCACGTCGCCGGCGGCCATACGCGCCGCGAGGCCGAACACGATGGCGGTCTTCCCCACCCCGCTCTCGCCAATGAGCAAGGGGTTGTTTTTCCCCTTTCGGCACAGCACTTGCATGATGCGTTCCAGCTCAGCCTCGCGCCCCACAAGCGGGTTGCGACCTTCGAGCATCTTGCTCATGTCGCGCACATAGCGCATCCCCGAAGCCTTGCGCGCACTGTCGAACGGGTCTAAGCCGTCGGAACGGAACGGGTCGAACGAGTCGTAGCCGTCGCCTGCCGGGCGGTCGTCGCGCTTAGGATGCCAATCAATGTGGTAGGCACGTGCCAGATTCTCGAGGAAATTGCCAAAGTAATGGTCGTCGATGGCTTCGGCCAAGCTATCATCGGCCATCGAGTCCTGCAGCACATCGTAGCACCACATCACATCGCACACCGTGAGTGAGTCGCGCTGCTGCGACTTCGCCTCTTCCTCGGCAGCCATCATCAGGTCGGTGAACTGCGCCGAGGGGTCGGCGTGCTCGCCGTCGCCGTCGGTGGGCATGCACAGCAATGCCGTCATGAGCCGCGCACGCAGGTTGCGCATATGCTGCTCATCCACCTCGGGTGCGTGGAGCAGTGCGTTCACAAAAGCATCTTGCGACAGGAACGCCAGCAGCAAGTGCTCGGGGGTCACAAACTCATGATGCATGCCCTGGGCCTGCGCACGAGCCTCGTCAACGGCTTGTTCCACTTCGGGGTTATTCTTGATTTCAATCATTGTCGATGTTTAATGATAATATGTGTGAAATGCCAGATCTCACCGTTCATTTCCCTAAAGGCAACCACACCACCCATCAAAAGGGCAACCCGGCAGGCCGAAAGGTTATGCGCAATGGGAAACCCGCATCGCGTGCCATGCGCGTGGCTTTATCGGTCTTGCTGCGTGCAATGTCGAGCGTGTAGGTACCCACCACGGCACTGCCCTCGTGATGCACCTTGAGCATGAGATAGATGGCCTCCTCCTGGCGACGGCCAAACACCGTCACCAGCAGCATCACCACAAAATCCATCGTGGTCACATCATCGTTGTGGAAAACCACCTCGTAGTGCTGGGGCTGTTTAGGGCTGTATTCCTTTTGCGGACGGGCGCCCGAGTGCTGTTGTTGTCCTTGTTGCGACATAGGGTGAGTGTGTGAAATTCAATTGCGGCTGCAAATTTACACATTATTTTTGAATCACAGGTCAACCATGAAAAAGAAAGAGCCATACCTGCCGCATTCGTAGTCGAAATTAGGCGGTGTTTCGGAAAAATTGCGCAAACCGAATGCAATGAAGCTTGCTTTGATTGCTGAGGTGCAGCCAATTTTATCCAAAAACCAAAGCAAGTTTTGGTTTTTCGCTCAACTTGCACTATGTTGACCGCTCGCGGTCGAAATTAGGCGGCGTTTCGGAAAAACCAAAGCAAGTTTTGGTTTTTCGCTCAACTTGCACTAATTTTGCGCTGAAATCGCGAAATCAGGCTTCACCTCGGCAAACAAGCAAGCAGCTTGCTTTGTGCTCGGTTTGCACTAATTTTGCGCTGAAAAAACAAATGATACTGCTATGGCCAGTTTTCTGCAAGTGGAGAACCTATCCAAGTCGTTCGGTGCCGATGTACTGTTCACCGACCTCACCTTTGGCATTGCCGAGGGCGACAAAATCGGCCTCATCGCCAAGAACGGCACGGGCAAAAGCACACTGCTCAACATCCTTGCCGGTATCGACACCCCCGACACCGGCACCGTGACCTACCGCAACAACCTGCGTGTGGGCTACCTGCCGCAAATGCCCGTGTTTCCCGGCGCACAAAGCGTGATGGACGTGTGTCTGGCGGGCAACGACAAGCATTCGGCCGCCGTGCGCGATTACGAGCAAGCCCTCGCCAGCGGCGACAGTCAGGCCACCACACTGGCCATTCAGGCCATGGACAATGCCGCTGCTTGGGACTATGAGGACCGCTTCAAGCAAATCCTGACCATGCTCAAAATCGAGGACTTCGGGCAACTCATCGACCAGCTCTCGGGTGGACAAATCAAGCGCGTGGCTTTGGCCAAGCTGCTCATCAACGAGCCGCAGATGCTCATCCTTGACGAGCCTACCAACCACCTCGACATCGACATGATTGAGTGGATAGAGAATTACCTCAAGCGCGGGTTCATGACCCTGCTCATGGTGACACACGACCGCTATTTCCTCGACAACATCTGCAACAAAATCCTGGAGCTCGACCGCCAGAGCATCTATGCCTACGATGGCAACTACAACTACTACCTGCGCCGCCGCGCCGAGCGCTTGGAGGCCGAGTCGGCTGCCGTGGAGCGGGCACGCAACCTGCTACGCACCGAGCTGGACTGGATGCGCCGTCAGCCGCAGGCGCGGGCACACAAGGCGCAATACCGCATCGATGCCTTCTACGACCTCAAACAACGCGCCCAACGACCGGCCGTGGAACGCGACGTGCGGCTCGACGTGGGAGCCACCTATATCGGCAACAAAATCTTCACCGCCCATGATGTGTGCAAGCGTTACGGCAACAAGGTGATTCTCGACGGCCTGAACTACACCTTCGCCCGCTATGAGAAACTCGGCATCGTGGGCGACAACGGCGTGGGAAAGTCCACCTTTATCAAGCTGCTGCAAGGACTCGTGCCCCCCGACAGCGGCCACTTCGAGCTGGGCGAGACGGTGCGCTTTGGCTACTACAGCCAGGAGGGCATCACATTCCGTGACGACCAGCGCGTGATCGACGCCGCACGCGACATCGCCGAGGTCATCACCTTTGACGAACGCAACAGCTACACCGCTTCGCAATTCTTGAACATGTTCCTGTTCACGGCCCGCGACCAGCAAAAACTCATCGCCAAGCTCAGTGGTGGCGAGCGACGGCGGCTCTACCTGGCCACCGTGCTCATGCGCAAACCCAACTTCCTCATCCTCGACGAGCCCACCAACGACCTCGACATCCAAACACTGGCCGTGCTCGAAGACTACCTGACACGTTTCAAGGGGTGCGTGATTGTGGTGAGCCACGACCGCTACTTCATGGACCGCACCGTGGACCACACCTGGGTGTTTCTGGGCGAAGGCGTGATCAAGGACTTCCCTGGCAACTACAGCGAGTATCGTGCCTGGCGCGAAACCCACGACCGCGAAGCGGCGGCACAGGCTCGCGAGGCAGCCAAACCCGCCGCAGCGCAGCCACGCAACAACCGCGACAGCGACAACCGACTCACCTACAAGGAAAGGAAAGAGCTGGAAGCCATCACCGCCGAATTGGAACAACTAACCGCCGAAAAAGAGTCACTCGATGCGCTGTTTGCCAGCGGCAACACCATCGACGATGCTGCCCAACAAGCCGAACGCTACCAAGCCGTGACCGACCGGCTCGACACCTTGGAAATGCGCTGGCTCGAACTGAGCGAGAAGCAAGGTTGAGTGAGGGGAGATTGGTGTACTAGGGAAACTAGTAACGGGCTGCATTGTTCATGCCGCACCCGGCTTCGGCCACCAGCCGCACCAGGGTGCCGCTCTACATGACTCGGCAAAATAAAGCCCCTCCAGGAGGGGTTTGGGGAGGCCCTACTAGGTTTGGGGAGGTCATGAGCGTGGAATCTCGCCTCACACAACTATTAAAATTCCATAAATAGTTGCGCGAATGCATATTTTTGTGTAATTTTGTTGACCTAATTTTGCAACCATAACATTAACCTTGTAAACAATAATGACTCAACCCATTCCGCAGAAAGACATCGACGACCTGTTGTCGCGATTAGACGCTCGAGACCTTTCGCGTGCAACAATCCGCCAGTCGGTGGCCGTGACCAATGCCCTGGAGAAAATGACGGGCGAAAAGTTCTCACACCTCGAAATTGGCGTGCCCGGGCTGCCCCCGTGCCAGGTGGGCATCGACGCGCAAAAGGCCGCCCTCGACGCCCATGTGTCATCCATCTACCCGCCCATCGGCGGCATCGCACCGCTCAAGGAGAACGCCGCTCGATTTGTCGAGGCATTCATCGGCACCAAGGTCACGCCCGAATGCGTGGTGCCCACCGTGGGCAGCATGCAGGGGTGCTTCAACCTATTGCTTGAGTGTTCGAAACTCGACCCGGTCAAGAACACCATCCTCTATGTGGACCCGGGCTTCCCTGCCCAGCACGCCCAAGCCAATGTGCTCGGCATTCCCACCGAGAGCTTCGACCTCTTCCAGTACCGCGCCGAGAAATTCGGCCCCAAACTGGAGGAATACCTCAGCAAGGGCAACATTGTGGCCATCCTCTATTCCAACCCCAACAACCCCGCCTGGGTGTGCCTCACCGACGACGAGCTGCGCACCATTGGCGAACTGGCCACGAAATACGATGTGATTGTGCTCGAGGACCTGGCTTATATGTGCATGGACTTCCGACAGGACCTCTCCCACCCCTATCAGCCGCCCTATCAGGCCTCGGTGTCGCACTACACCGACAACTACGTGATGATGATGTCGGCCTCGAAGATATTCAGCTATGCCGGTGAGCGACTGGGCATCGTGGTGTTCTCGCCCACGCTGTTCAACCGCGAGTACCCACGTCTGCGCGAGCTCTACGGTCTGGGGCGCATGGGCGACAACTACATCCTCACCTTCCTGTATGTGGCTTCGTCGGGCACATCGCACTCGGCACAGCATGGCGTGGCCGCCATGCTCGGGGCAGCGGCCGACGGCACGCTCGACTTTGTGGACGAGCTCAAGGAATATGGCCGTCGCGCCAACATCGTCAAGGAGCTGTTTCTGCGCAACGGCTTCCGCATCATCTACGACCGCGACAACGACCAGCCCATTGGCGACGGTTTCTTCTTCACCGTGGGCTACGGCAACATGAACAACCAGGAAATCATCACCAACCTGATGCGCTGCGGCGTGGCCACCATCTCGCTGCGCACGGCCTACAGCGAGCAGAACGGCGTGCGCGTGTGCGTGTCGGCACTCTCGCACGACGAGCAGTTTGAGGTCCTCGACCAACGACTGAAAATGTTTAACGAATACTTCAAAGACCGCCAATGAACTACATGACAGCCGACGAGGCGATGCGCCTGGTCAACAACGGTGACTCCATCTACATCCAAGGCAGCACCTCGGTGCCCAACGTGCTCGAGCAGGCTTTGGCACGGCGAGGCAACGAGCTGCAAGGGGTGAAAATCTATTCGGCCTTCAACATCACCAAGGAGGAAGCCCCATTCTGCCAGCCCGAATACAAAGATGCTTTCCTCACCAACAGCCTCTTCCTGTGCTACGACCAGCGTCGCTGGGTGCGCGAGGGCTACGGCTCGATGATTCCCGCCTTCCTGGGCGAGATTCCCTTCCTGTTCCGCAGCCGTCAGATTCCCCTCGACATCGCGTTCATCAATTGCTCGCCGCCCGACGAGGACGGCTATTGCAGCTACGGCATGTCGGCCGACCTGGCCGTCTCGGCCGTGGAATCGTCGCGCATCATCATCGCGCAAATCAACAAGAGCATGCCCTATCTGTGCGGCGGAGCACTCATCCACGAGTCGAAGATCACTGCTGCCGTGGCTTGCGATGATGCTCCCGTGGCACTGGAGTTCGGAGCGCCCACCCCGGTCGAGGCTGCCATTGGTGCGGCCATCGCTGCCGAGATTGAGGACGGTGCCACGCTGCAGATTGGCGTGGGCGGCATCCCCAACGCCGTGCTCAACGGCATCAAGCACCACAAGCATCTGGGCCTGCACACCGAGGCGATGACCGACGGTGTGGTGCGGCTCATCGAGGAGGGCGTGATCGACAACTCGCTCAAGAAAATCAAACCCGGCAAGAGCGTGGCCAGCCTGGCCCTCGGCTCCAAGCACATGTATGAGTTCCTCGACCACAACAGCGACGTGGAGTTCTATGATGTGGCTTGGACCAACGACCCGCAGGTCATCCGCCAGAATCCCAAGGTGATTGCCATCAACTCGGCCTTGGAGGTGGACCTCACCGGTCAGGTGTGTGCCGACAGTATCGGCGACTACATCTTCTCGAGCGTGGGTGGCCAGCACGACTTCATGTATGGCGGAGCCTTGAGCGAGGGCGGCAAAACATTCATCGCCCTGCCATCGCGCACGGCCAAGGGCAAGGGCAAGATAGTGCCTCGCCTCACGCCCGGTGCCGGCGTGGTGACAACGCGGTTCCAAACGCAGTATGTGGTCACCGAGCACGGCATCGTGTATCTGCGCAACAAGAACCTTGCCGAGCGCGCCAAGGCCCTGATCTCTATCGCCCACCCCGACGACCGCGAGGAACTCGAACGCGCCGCCTGCGAACGCTTCGGCTACAGCTTCCTTCGGCTCAAGTAACATGTAACATCCAGACAGCCACCTCAATCGGGGGTCATGAATTGGCCAATGGAGGCAAGTACTACTTCCCGAGCCGTCTTCGGCGGTTCGGGAAGTCTTTGCTACTATCTACGTTGGAAGCATACCATCCACGACACGCCTGACGCATGCCATGCGATTCTCGTGGGGCACGACTTTATTCTAACATCATATTGCCACTTCACGAATTTTGCTGTATCTTTGCCATCTCAAATCAAAACGTGCCGCAGCTATGATTAGTTACTGGAAATGCAAGGACGGGTTCAGCGAGATCAACCAATGGAAATCGGGGTGCTGGGTCAAGGTCACCAAACCAACAGCCGACGACCTGGCGCTGCTTGAGGAACGGTTTGCCGTGCCCGACTTCACCCACGACGCCGAGGACATCGAGGAACGCCCGCGTGTGGACCACGAGAACAACTGGACAATAGTGTTTGTGCGTGTGCCGAGCAAGAGCATCGATGGCAACGGCGACACCGTGCTATCGACTGCACCGGTGGCAGTGCTGATACGCGACGATGTGTTCATCACGGTTGCATACTACGACAACGAAGTGCTCGATGACTTTATCCGCTGGAGCCGGCAGCGCCGCGTGAACAACTGCAAGGGGTTCGACCTGCTGCTGTCGCTGATGCTGTCCACATCGGTGTGGTATCTGAAATACCTCAAACAGATGAACGCGATGATGAATGCCGCCGAACATCGCATCGAGCAGAAAATGGACAACGATGAGCTGATGCGCACGATGGGTATAGGAAAATTTCTGATTTATTTCATCACCTCGCTCAAGGGCAACATGACAGTGCTGGCACGGCTCAAGAAAAGGCTCCGCAACCTCCCCCACGACGAGGACCTGCTCGAAGATGTGGAGATTGAGACCCAGCAGGCCTTAGACACAGCCAGCATCTACAACGACATCCTGGAGCGGCAGCAGGAAACCTACTCATCGATCATCGGCAACAACCTGAACCGAATCATGAAAACGCTCACGGTGGTGACCATCCTGCTGATGATACCCACCATTGTGGCCGGCTACTACGGCATGAACGTGCCCAACGGCATGGAAACCTGGTGGATGGGGTTTCCTCTGGCTGTTGCCCTGTCGGTGGCGCTGATGGCGGTGGGCTACGCGTTTATCAGCCGCAGCAAATTCTTCAAGTAGCCCCACCGGCATCATTTCGCAAGCGCACATTACTTCCAGAACTTGAGTGCCAACACAACACTTCGGGGAGGCTCATCGCTTGTTGCGATGGCCTCCCCGAAGGTTATTCAGGTTGCCCTGATGGGTAATCAGGGTGAATGCTCAAGTGTTGTTGAGGCTTACTTCTTCAGAGCCTCGGCAGCCTTGTTTGCCACATCGGCAGCTTTCTCCTTAGCCTTGTCCACGCCCTCGGCAGCTTTCTCCTTGGCCTGATCCACGGCCTCGTTGGCCTTCTCCTTAGCCTGGTCCACAGCCTTGTCGACTTGTGCAGCGGCGGCGTCGGTGACGTTATCGACAGCCTCCTTGGCCACGTCGCCCAGCGACTCGTTGACCTTAGCCTTCAGATCCTCGGGCAGGTTGATGGCGTTGCCAGCAAACTCAGTGATGGTGGGAACGAGGGCAACCAGCTTGTCCTTGTTGGTCTCGATCACCTCTTTGATCTTGCCCACGAGGTCGAGTGCCTGCACGGTGTCGCCAGCGGCGAGGAACTTCTGCACCTGGTCGTTGGCCTTGGCCATCAGGTCGGCAACAGCGGCCGAATCCTGCAGGGTGGGGATAGCCTCGGTGAATTTCTCGATGGTAAAGACGCTGTCGGTAGCTTGGTTGTTGTCCGTGGCAGTCTTGGTGTCGCACGAAACAAAGCTCACAGCTGCAATAGCAGCAATCGCTAACAATAACTTTTTCATCTCAATAATAAATTTAAGGAGTTAATAATAAAACATTCAATTCGCATTTCGAAATGCGCTGCAAATGTATAGTCGATTTTCGAATGCGCAAAAAAAAATGAGCCTCGTTAGCTTTTTTTAAACATTGAAATCGACAAATCGCCATTTTCGAGGCCCGAAAACTACCGAAAACCATCATTTTTCACGTCAAAGTCATCACAAAAGCAACCGCATGGCAACACCCGGCAGCCGCAGCATCGCCATGCTGAAATCACAACGACATCGACAAGGCTCATGGATAACTTCATCCAGATTTGCACATGTGATGACAATATATTAATTTTGCAATCTAAAACCAATTCATCAACAATTCAAGATATGGTACTTCTGAACACACTTTCATTGTTATTACAAACAATTCCAACGATGCAGCCCAAAGCGTTATGGCTTGCGGCCGCCGGTGTGGTGGTGCTGCTGACAGTGCTTTTCTTCGTCATGTGGCGTTTCAGCCGCAGCGGCGATGATTTGGGACACAAGGCTAAACCGCAAACCGTGGACGACTATATTGCCGCCAACGGCACGCCCGCCGATGTGGTGGTGCTCGACTCCACACGCAGCAACGAGTTGGTCGCCGTGGTACTGGTCTATGACGACTGCTTTGTGGTCGACGGCCAGCGAGTGCCGCGCGAGGCGGTGACCGCTGTCACCTTCAACAATGCCGCCAACCCCTACACATTGCAGAGCTACCAACTAGTGCTCTCCACCACCCTGCCCGACCGCCCCACGGTGAAAGCCGACTTGGGCGCCGATGCCGGCTGGGCCAGCGAAGTGACTCAGCAAATTGCACAACACATTATTTAATAAGAACCTAGAACCAAGCCCATGGATTCTCCTTGTAAGTAAGCCGCGATTCCATCGCGGCCACCACCCACTACCCACTATTATGAAAAAGATTGCACTGATAACTGGAGCCACGAGCGGCATTGGCGAGGGCTGTGCCCGCCGTTTCGCCGCTGGAGGCTACGATGTGATTATTACCGGGCGCAACAGCAACAAACTGGATGCACTCAAGCGTGAACTGGAACAGGACGGCACGCAGGTGCTGCCGCTGTGCTTCGATGTGCGCGACCGCAAGGCGTGCCAGGCCGCCGTGGACAGCATGCCGTCGCAGTGGCGCAATATCGACGTGCTCATCAACAACGCCGGACTGGCCCTGGGCCTTGAGCCGGAATATGAGGGCGACCACGACGACTGGGAGACGATGATCGACACCAACATCAAGGGTCTGCTCTATATGACCCGCCTGATTGTGCCGGGCATGGTGGAGCGCAACCACGGGCATGTGATCAACATAGGCTCGGTGGCTGGCGACGCGGCCTATGCCGGTGGCAATGTGTATTGCGCCACCAAGGCCGCCGTGAAAGCCATCACCGACGGCTTGCGCATCGACGTGGCCCACACCGCCGTGCGCGTCACCAATGTGAAGCCGGGGCTGGTGGAGACCAACTTCAGCCGCGTGCGCTTCCACGGCGACAACGAGCGGGCCGACAAGGTGTACAAGGGCGTGAAGCCCCTCACCGGCGATGACATCGCCGATGTGGCCTTCTACGCTGCCAGCGCCCCACCCCATGTGCAAATTGCCGAAGTCCTCGTCCTGGCCACCCACCAAGCCAGCCCCTCGGTGATTCACCGGGAGAATGGATAATGGAGAATTAATAATTGATAATTGATTACGGGAAGAATGCGCAGCTTTGTTTGCGTAAGGCAAGACGCAGTCTCGCTCTCATATCAGCATCCAAGAACCAAGAACCAAGCCACCGTCGGTGGCGTATGCTGCAGCTGCGCCACAGCCATTCCCCCTCCACCCACTACCCCCTATGTACGAACCACTTGCCGAACGGCTGCGCCCGAAAACGCTTGACGACTATATTGGCCAACGCCACCTGGTGGGCGATGGAGCCGTGCTGCGCCGCATGATTGAGAGCGGCAACATCTCCTCGTTCATCCTGTGGGGTCCTCCCGGTGTGGGCAAGACCACACTGGCGCGCATCATTGCCGCACAGACCCAAGTACCGTTCTACACGCTCTCGGCCGTGACCAGCGGTGTGAAAGAGGTGCGCGAGGTGCTCGACCGCTGCAAAGCCGATGCCCGAAGCATGTTCACCAAGGGACGTCCGGTGCTGTTTATCGACGAGATTCACCGCTTCAACAAGTCGCAGCAAGACTCGCTGCTCGGTGCGGTGGAGAACGGCACAGTCACACTCATCGGAGCCACCACCGAGAACCCATCGTTCGAGGTCATCCGCCCCTTGCTCTCGCGGGCGCAGGTGTATGTGCTCAACCCGCTCGAGGCCGACGACCTGCTGCAACTGCTCGACCGCGCCGTGAAAACCGACAAGATGTTTGTTGGCCGCGAGGTGCGCATCGAGCAAACCGAGGCCCTGCTGCGCTTCAGCGGCGGCGACGCACGCAAACTGCTCAACATCCTTGACCTGGTGATGCAGTCGCTCAGTGCCAACGAGCCGTTTGTCATCAACGACCTGGTGGTCACCGACCGGCTGCAGCAGAACCCGCTGGCGTTTGACAAGGGCGGCGAGATGCACTACGACATCATCTCGGCGTTTATCAAGAGCATCCGCGGCAGCGACCCCGATGCGGCAGTCTATTGGCTGGCACGGCTCATCGCCGGTGGCGAGGACCCGAAGTTCATCGCCCGCCGACTGTGCATCCTTGCCGCCGAAGACATCGGTCTTGCCAACCCCAACGCACTGCTACTGGCCAACGCCACCTTCGATGTCATAGCCAAAATCGGTTGGCCCGAAGGTCGCATCCCGCTCAGTGAGTGCGCCATCTACCTGGCCACCTCGCCTAAGAGCAACAGTGCCTACCTGGCCATCGGCGCCGCGCAGCAGCTCGTGGAGCAGACCGGCAACGCACCCGTGCCGCTGCACCTGCGCAACGCACCCACCAAGCTGATGAAAGAGCTGGGCTACGGAGCCGACTACAAGTATGCCCACGACTTCCCCGGCCATTTCGTCAGGCAGGAATACATGCCCGAAGAACTTCACCACCCGCAGCTATGGCAGCCGCAGGACAACCCCGCCGAAGCCCGCATGGCCGAACGCCACCGCCGCCTGTGGGGGTTGACTTAATGCACAATGCATAATTCCGCAATGCGCTGAGACGTTTTATAATCTCTGAATTTTCTACTTGCAAAGCCACAAAAGATTGTTATTGTCATTTCTCAATATTCTCACCAAGTTGAAAACAAAACAACTCATTTCTTTTTTGGTACTGGCATCAATAGTGTTTTTGTCAGCCGCACAAAGTGTGTCATCACCCGACATCGACCGACACGACTTTGCCGATGCCTATGGCATTCCGATTCCTGTGATTCTCACATTGCCCGAAAGTGGCGATGTGGTTGACATTCATTTCGACATCACGCTCCCTCAAGGCCTTACGCCTTCTTACTGGTACTCCGAAAATGGTTTTGGCTGGGCTGGTAAAGATGTTCCAATCGTTGACGGCAATCCCGTTATTGAATTCTCGGATAATCTCGACACGGATGGTCACACGTTGCACATTGATGGCATGAATGACACACGCACCCCAACGACGGCAAACCCATGCGAAATCTACGTTTTCAAAGTGTTTTACACTACCTCCAGTGAAAAGGATGTGACTCGTCCCATCATGATTCACGTCAAGTATACCGATTCTGCAGGGATGGAACATGAGATTGGGAGCGCTGACGCTCCTGTGGTATTGAACCAAGTGGGATTTGATTGCTCGGTTCCAGCCGAAAGGATTTACATACAAGAATCTGTTATACTTGCCCTCAACGAGTCGCTGGAATTGAGAAGAGTAATCGAGCCATGGAACGCCTATCAACCATTGTCATGGCGCAGCACCGACACCACCACGGTATTAGTCGACAGTTTGGGCGTTGTCACTGGCCGACATGCTGGTGAGGCGCTTGTGATTGCCACCACTACCGACGGCACCAACTTAAGTGATACCTGCTTCGTGAGCGTGCTGGCCGTGCGACGAGGTGTCTCAGCGCCATCGCTGAACCTTTACAGTTCGGATTTGGGTCAGCCGTTTGCTTTGCCATTGACCCTGTTCCGCTCCAGATCGCCGTATAATAGTTCGAACGATTTCTTGAATATTGTGGTCAATATGCAATTCCCTGACGGCATTCGCCCTATGGATGTTGACGAATTCTTCGACAATTACGAGACCGATCTTCCCGTCCTCGATATATTCGCTGACGGGAATCATCCCCTCATGTTCACAGATAATTTCCACGACTACTCTGAATCAGGTCAATATTATATTGTTGGGGCCAACATGAAAAGAGAACCCATCTACAAGAACCCCTGCAGTTTCTATTATCTTCCCGTGGTATGCACCGACCAAGAATTCACCCCTGGCGAGCGAGTTGTCACATACTATTGCAAGTATAGCGACAGTTCCGATTACACCATCCAATTCGGCTCTGAAACCAATCTGCTAAAGATGTTCACGGTGCGGTGCATCGACGGCGTGCGCGGTGACGTTAACGGAGATGGCATCGTTGACATCGACGACGTTAACGAACTAATCAACGTTATTTTGAAATATCACGATCCTTCGCTGCGATGCCATCTTACTCCCGATGACCTTATTGACATTGATGATTTAAACGCACTGATTGACATGATGGTGCATCCTATAAGAGAGTAGCGGACTCGGCACATGAGCCCGATACATCAAAACACAAATAACAATCTATCATTCCATGAAAAAGATTTTCAAAAAACTGCTTTGGGCGACGCTGGCCATTTTGACGGTGTGTGCCGCCATGATGTTGCTCTGCAACCAGATTATCGAGAACAACGCCAAAGACAAGGTATACTCGGAACTCGACAGTATCCGCCCTGCGCCGTGCGGCTTGCTGCTGGGCACCACGCCTCAGACACGTATTGGGCGACGGCGCAACTTTTTCTTCAAAAACCGCATCGATGCCACCGAACGCCTCTACAAGTCGGGAAAAATCAAAACCATCCTCATCAGTGGCGACGAGAACAGCTTGGACGGCGTGAATGAAGTGGAGTGTATGCGCGACTCGCTGGTGGCTCGCGGGGTGCCGGTCGATGACATCCTGCTCGACGGCAAGGGACTGCGCACCCTCGATGCCGTAGTGCGGGCCGTGACAGTTTATGACCAGCACAGTTTTGTGGTCATCTCCCAACGCTTCCACAACGAGCGCGCGATTTACCTGGCCGAGCATCTTGGCCTCGATGTGCACAATCTGAGCGGTTACAATGCCGCCGATCCCACCAGCAAAACATCGCTGCTAATCTATTTCCGCGAGTATTTCGCCCGCGTGAAAGTTTTTATCGACCTGCTCACGGGGCGCAAAGCCCAAACCTACGAAAACGACCAAACCACACTGCAACAGATGAGAAACCGAAACAAATACATCGAACGCATCGACACCATGGGGCTGATTGTGCTTTACCCCCAGTTCAAAACCGTTGATCTGGTGTGCGGCACGATGCCGCCGAAAGACGACAACCAGGTGATTTTGGTTGCCGAGGCGGCCTACACAGGCGACTATTTGGACGAGTTCAAGCACACGAATATCGCGGGCAACCACGTGTCGGGCGGCACGCTGCACAAGGGCTACACCTGCCGCCGCAACACCGGTGCTTTTGTCTATTATAACGGCGCATGGAAATTCTGCCAAGGGAATTACACCCAAGAGATGCAGGCTGCCGCGCAGCATGGCGGCTGTGCCTTTGGCCAGGAGCTGATGATTCACCAGGGCAAGATGCTGAAGACCGGCCGGGCCGACGACAACGAGAACCAGTTCCGCGCCCTGTGCGACTGCGGCGGCCGCCTGTGCATTATCGAGTCGAGTGGGTTTGTGCCCTTCGGCAGGTTCAAGAAAGCTCTGCTGCAATACGGTGCCACCGAGGCCATCTACCTCGACATGGGCAGAGGCTGGAACCACGCCTGGTACCGCGACAACGACAGCATCGTGGAGCTGCATCCCTGGGCGCACAGCTACTGCACCAACTGGATTACCTTCTACCGATAGATTTCTATGAAGTTCGGATTCCTGCTTGTGATGCTTCTGCCCATCATTGGGCAAGTGTATGTGTCGTGGCGCGTATGGCAGCTGCTACCGCTGTCGTTGCCGCTGAAGGTTTTGGTGGTTGCGCTGATGGCCGTGGCCTTTGTGTGCCTGGTGGTGAACTTCATGCTTCCTGCCGAGCGTGTGCCCTTGTGGCTCATGCGGGCGGTTTACGAAACGGGCACTTCGTGGCCCATGATTCTACTCTACCTGTTCATGCTCGTCGGCGTGCTCGACCTGGGGCGGCTGTGCCACGTGGTGCCCGACAGCTTCCTGCGCGGCAGCTGGGCTGGGACGCTCAGCGTGCTGGGGGTTATGCTCGCCGTGTTCATAGGCGGTAACATCCACTACCATCACAAGCACCGCCAAGCCCTCACGCTCCATAGCCACGGCCTCGTGAAGCAGCCCATCAAGGTGGTGATGCTCAGCGACCTGCACCTGGGATTCCACAATCCGCGCAGCGAGTTCGCCCGATGGGTCGACATCGTGAATGCCGAGCATCCCGACCTGGTGCTCATTGCCGGCGACATCATCGACGGCAATGTGTATCTGTTGCTCAAGGAAAACGTGGCGCAGGAGTGGCAGCGCATCCAGGCACCAGTCTATGCCTGCATGGGCAACCATGAGTATTTCACCGGCCAGCGCGATGCGATGCAGTTTATCGAGCAGGCGGGCATCCACCTGCTTCGCGACACGGTGGTGGTTGTGGGCGATTTGTGCCTCATTGGCCGCGACGATCGCCTGAACCGCCATCGCCGCCCCCTATCCCAGCTCATGCAGGCAGTGCCTCAGGGGAAATATACCATCTCACTCGATCACCAGCCCAACCACTTGGAGGAGGCCGAGCAATGCGGCATTGATTTCCAGCTCAGCGGGCACACCCACCATGGGCAGATTTGGCCCATCAGTTGGATTACCGATGCCATGTTTGAGTGTTCGCACGGCGAGCACCGTCGCGGCAACACGCGCTACTACGTCAGTTCGGGCTTGGGCATTTGGGGCGGCAAGTTCCGCATTGGCACACGCTCGGAATATGTGGTGGCCACCATTCAGTAGCTGCCCCCATGGTCACGGCAACCAATATTTGGCGCCGTCCTTGAGCAGGATGCGGTTGCGCAGCAAGTAAATCATGGCTTGGTCAATCACCGCATTCAGATTCGTTAACCGATGACTGAGCCTATCCCCACGCCACCCACATCAGTGCAGTGCTATATGGGGTGGCCGCTGCCGTCGCGGGGCTTACGTTGATAGATGTAAGAGCTGTTTTTGCGCGTTTTGTTCATTTTTCCGGCCATTTTTCTTTCATTTCGGAATTTTTTACTATCTTTGTGCGATTTCAAGATGCAAGCAAGATGCAAGATGCGAGATGCAAGATGCGAGAGCCGCATTGCGGAAAAAGACGCGAGATGCAAGATGCAAGATGCAAGAGCCGCATTGCGCCACTCGTAACTAAAACGCTTGTCTACTTATTTACTCGTCTACTTGTTTACTAAACCCCTCATCACTATGAAACGATATCTACTCCTACTCATCGCTTTGGTCGCTGGTTTGGCGGCTTGGGCGCAGACGTTCAGCGTTGACAACGACGCGAACACGTTCTTCATCAGGCGCAGCGGTCCGAACCTGCCGGCGCAGACCGTGCGCTACCGCACGGTGAGCCTTTCGGCCTTTGCGGGAATGAACTTCACCGAAGCCAGCGGCATGGTCAACTTCGCCGCCGGCGACACCGTGAAGACCATCACGGTCCAGGAGGCCACCAGCCCGCCCGATATCTACCACTTCCAGACGGGCACCTCGCGCAGCTACCGCTTCGAGGTGCTCGACTACTGCGGCTTCGTGCTCGACGGCGTTGACCGCAGCATCACCTATGGCACCACCTACCAGCACACCAGCAGTTATGTGAACAAGAGCGTGACCGACCTGGTGTATTTCGACAACAGCGGCAGCGTGCGCAGCGGCACCGGCAACAAGTACCTCGACGTGTCCTACTCCTCGTCGAGCTGGGTACAGGTCGATGATGGCGGCTATAACCAGGCCGTTCACACGGTCTCGACGGGCAACCTCTTCCATGGCAGCAGTGCATTGAGGTCATATCTTAATAGCCAAAGCAACAGGGTATACGCCACGGTCTATTTCCAGCAGAAGGAAGAGCAGGACGGCTACCAGTACATCCAGATCCTCGCCGACAACGCCACGACCATGGACGGCAACGACCCCAACGGCAAGGTTAACGACCCGTCGACATCGCTCTACAAGGCGTGCTTCATCCTGAGCTACGACCCCAGCGGCAGCGTGATGAGCGACACGCACTACCAGTTCTTCCCGCACCGCTACGACCACGTCGACAAGGAGGAGGA
Source organism: Muribaculaceae bacterium (assembly GCA_017545095.1). The sequence continues at coordinate 26,163 of JAFYCU010000227.1, forward strand.
GACCAACGCGGGCATCACCCACTACGAGTTTGACTACGACAACAGCCACCTCTACCAGCAGAAGTACCAGAATGCGTCGTACAACGCGCCGAACACGGGTTCGCTGAACCTGTCCACGACGGTCAACAACCTGAACATCCGCTTCGATGCTGCCGGCTCGGGCGGCGACAACTGGGATTTCAAGAATCTCAAGGTGCGTCTGGCGCTGGTCGACGCGACCGCTCCCTCGCTCTATCCCAACGACATCAAGGTCAGCTCCGGGACCAACGCTTTGGGTTCTACCTTCTACGTGTCGGTTCCTTTCAGCGAGATCGTCACTGTGAGCGGCACGCCCACGCTCACCACCAGCTGGGGCACCATCCCGTGTGTGGGCGGCAGCGGCAGCAACGTGCTCACCTTCGGCGGCGAGGTGGATGCCCTTGAAGGCTCCACGCTCACCGTCACCAGCGTGAACGGCACCGTCACCGACCTGGCCGGCAACGCCGTTACCAACAAGACATTCACCGCCCATTTCGGCAACACGGTCCTTCCCGTTTACACCATCACACTGCCCAGCTCCACGCCGCATGGCACGGTGACCAGCGACAAGGCAATGGCCCTTATCGGCGAGACCGTCACGCTCACCGTCACGCCCGATGCCGGGTTTGCCCTGAGCTCCCTTACCGTGACGGCTGGCGGCAATCCTGTGGAGACCACCGCCGGCGCCAACAACACCTATACCTTCGTGGCACTTGACAATGTCACTGTCGCCGCCGTGTTCGAGTTTTCCATCGATGCCACCAACTTCCCCGACGCGCACTTCCGCAACTACCTGCTGGCACAAGACTATGGCAGCGACGGCGTGCTCACCGATGCGGAAATCGCCGGCATCACCGCAATCGATGTCCTCGATAAAAATATTGCCGACCTGACGGGCATCGAGTATTTCACCGCAATTACATACCTTGACTGCTCCAGCAACCAGTTGACGGCGCTCGACGTGAGCCACAACACCGCATTGAGAACGCTTGAGTGCAATGGCAACCAGCTGACCACACTTGACGTGAGCCACAACACTGCCTTGGTAGAGTTTGACTGTAACGGCAATCAACTTGCCACACTCGACATAAGCCAGAACCTCGCCTTGACGCAGCTCAGCTGCTCCAACAACCATTTGGACGCGCTTGACTTGAGCGGCAACACCGCATTGAACACGCTTGAGTGCCACAACAACCAACTCACCGCGCTCGACGTGAGCCATAACACCGCCTTGAGATGGCTTATCTGCTATGACAACCAAATCAACGGCGAGAACATGGCGGCGTTGGTAGCCAGTCTGCCCACCGTGGAGGGAGGACAAAATGGCGAATTCAATGTCGTCGATCTGGATTCCGACACCGAGCAGAACTTGATCACCACCACGCAGGTGACCACGGCGAGAGGCAAGAACTGGACAGTGCATTGCCGCCATAATGCCCATTCTGAGGAATACGACGGCAGCCCCGAAGGCTTGCCTATCATTGCCACCTACTTCCCCGATGCATACTTCCGCAACTGGCTGCTGGCGCAGTCCTACGGCAGAGACCGTGTGCTCACCGATCAGGAGATTGCAGGCATCACTTCTATCAATGTTCAGAGCAAGAATATTGCCGACCTGACGGGCATCGAGCATTTCACCGCCTTGGAAACGCTTAACTGCTACGAAAACCAACTGACGGCGCTTGACGTGAGCCACAACACCGCTTTGACGAAGCTTAACTGTCGCAGCAACCAGCTGACGGCGCTTGACGTGAGCCAAAACACCGCCTTGACGTATCTTTTTTGCTACAACAACCAGTTGACGACTCTTGACGTGAGCCACAACACCGCCTTGCGATATCTTAGCTGTTTCAACAACCAAATCAACGGCGAGAACATGGCGGCGTTGGTTGCCAGCTTGCCCACCGTGTCGAGTGGAAACGGTACTTTCTATGTCATTGACCTGGATTCCGACACCGAGCAGAACGTGATCACCACCAGCCAGGTGGCCACGGCAAGAGGCAAGAACTGGAAGGTGCTTGGCCGCACAAATGGTAATTGGGAGAATTACGACTGCAGCGCCGATGATATGCCCATCGACGAAGCCCACTTCCCCGACGCGCACTTCCGCAACTACCTGCTGGCACAAGACTATGGCAGCGACGGCGTGCTCACCGATGCGGAAATCGCCGGCATCACCGCAATCAATGTCCTCGATAAAAATATTGCCGACCTGACGGGCATCGAGTATTTCACCGCAATGACATACCTTGACTGCTCCAGCAACCAGTTGACGGCGCTCGACGTGAGCCACAACACCGCATTGACATATCTTGCCTGCGGCAGCAACCCGCTGGACTCGCTCGACGTGAGCCACAACACCGCCTTGACATCGCTTCAGTGCTTCAACAGCCAGCTGACCGCGCTTGACCTGAGCCACAACTCCGCCTTGTCATTGATTGTCTGCAGCGACAACCAAATCAACGCCGTGAACATGGAGGCTTTGGTAGCCAGCTTGCCCACTGTGTCGGGTGGTGGAGCATTCTATGTCATCAACCTGGATTCCGAAACCGAGCAGAACGTGATCACCGCCACGCAAGTGGCCACGGCGAGAGGCAAGAACTGGACGGTGTATGGCTTCACAAATGGCAGACCTGTGGAATACGGCGGCAGCACCGATGGTTTGCCCATCGATTCCATCAACTTCCCCGATGAGAACTTCCGCAGCTGGCTGCTGGAACAAGACTACGGCAGCGACGGCCTGCTCACCGATGCGGAGATTGCCGGCATCAAAGACATGTATGTCACATATCAGAGTATTGCCGACTTGACGGGCATCGAGCATTTCACCGCCTTGACGCTGCTTTATTGCAACGGCAACCAGCTCACCTCGCTCGACGTGAGCCACAACACCGCTTTGAGAAGGCTTTACTGCAACAATAACCAGCTGACGGCGCTTGACGTGAGCCAAAACACCGCCTTGACAATACTTGTGCTCAACAACAACCGTCTGACGGCGCTTGACGTGAGCCAAAACACCGCCCTGACAAGGCTTCACAGCTATAACAACCAGTTGACTGCACTTGACGTGAGCCACAACACCGCCCTGACAAATCTTGATTGCTCACAGAACAGTCTGACATCACTTGACTTGAGCCAGAACGCCGCGTTGACATACATTGAGTGCTATAACAACCAAATCAACGGCAAGAACATGGCGGCGTTGGTAGCTAGTCTGCCCACTGTGTATGTTGAGAATAATTCGGGTCGAAACGGACAATTCCGTGTCATCGACCTGGCTTCCGAGCTCGAGCAGAACGTCATCACCACCACGCAGGTGGCGACGGCGCGAGGCAAGAACTGGGATGTGGAAAGCTGCACAAATGACGCTTGGTGGGAAAACTACGACGGCAGTGAGCCAGGCATCCCCGGCGACCTGAACGGCGACGGCATGGTGGACGTGGGTGATGTGAACATCATGATCAACGTGGTGCTGGAGCAAATCACCGCCGCCGATGTGGCAGGGAACCCCGACCTGGATGGCAGCGGCAACGTGGACGTGGCCGACGTGAACATCCTCATCAACATGGTCCTGTCGAACTAAGCGAGATGCGAGATGCAAGATGCAAGACGCGCGTTGGTTAAGGCCAGCGCGCGTCAGTCCCCACTTAAGGAAGCCCGCGAGGAGGCCACACGAGATCATTGCAAAAGGGGAATACGAATCCATAGTGGCCTCTTCCAGAGGCATTTCTGCACGCTGATGGCACACCCCGGGCCACCGCTGCGCGGTGTTCCTGGGTTATTCAGATATTGCCCTCCGGGCAAATCACTCAACCCACCTTGTGTTGTATAATCAGTGTTCCACACTTTTGATACACCTTCTCATTGGGGATAACTGCCTCGCACACAGCAAGCCCCGAAGGCATAAGATTTCTTTAACCCCATATTGCTTGCTATGTGGGGTGGCACCATTGTCCTTGTTATTTTCAATAGAATCTTATGTCCTTATGTCAACTGCAGTCAAGGGCTTATGTTCTTATGTCTAAAAAACAAAACCATATGCCCTTATGTCTAAAAAATCCCCCCGCATTTTGCGGCTGGATTCAAGAAATTCGACTAACTTTGCAGTTTTGAGTAGAAACACTGATTTGCCATGGCGAAGAAAGCGAAAGTCGTAAAGGAAAAATCCATCGAGGACAGGATTTGGGATTCCGCCAACAAACTGCGGGGCAACCTGAACGCCTCGGAGTATCAGAACGTGGTGCTGGGACTGATTTTCTTGAAATACATCTCCGACTGTTTCGACAAGCGGTATAACGAACTGGTGGACGAGGGCGAAGGCTTTGAGGAAGACCGCGACGAATACACCGCCGAGCATGTGTTCTGGGTGCCGCTGGAAGAACATTGCCGACAATGCCCACGACCCGAAAATCGGGCTGGTCATCGACCAGGCGCTGTCGCTCATCGAGCGTGAAAACCCGCGCCTAAAAAACGTGCTGCCGCGCAACTACGCCCGGCCGGAGATCGACAAGATCCGTCTGGGCGAGGTGGTGGAGATTTTCAACAACATCGACATGCAAGCCCAGGGCGAAGGCATCGACCTTTTCGGGCGGGTCTACGAGTACTGCCTGCTGAAATTCTCCACCGAGACGCAGCAGTCAGGCGGTGAGTTCTACACCCCGTCCTGCCTCGTGCGCACCATCGTGGAGGTGCTACAACCCTTCAAAGGGCGCGTCTACGACCCCGCCTGCGGCTCGGGAGGCATGTTCGTGCAGTCGGCAAAGTTCGTCGAGCAGCACCAGGGCAACCTCCGCAACGTCACCATCTATGGCCAGGAGTTCAACGCCAACACCTGGAAGATGGCGCAGATGAACCTGGCCATCCGTGGCATCGAAGCCAACCTGGGCGAGTCGTGGGGCGACAGCTTCGGTGACGACAAGCACAAACTCGAGAAGTTCGACTTCGTGATGGCGAACCCGCCGTTCAACATGAGTGAGTGGGGCGCGGCCAGGCTCGCCGATGACGTGCGCTGGAAATATGGCCTGCCACCGAAGAACAATGCCAACTTCGCGTGGATGCAGCACATGATCCACCACCTGTCGCCCAATGGCCGCATCGGCATGGTGCTGGCCAACGGCTCGCTGAGCTCGCAGTCGGGCGGCGAGGGCGACATCCGGCAAAAGATTGTGGAAGCCGACCTGGTGGAAGGCATTATCGCCATGCCCAACCAGTTGTTCTACAACGTGTCGATTCCCGTGTGCTTGTGGTTCCTGAACCGACGCAAGAAGAACCCCGGCAACGTGCTGTTTATCGACGCCCGCGAGATGGGAATGATGGTGGACCGCACACACCGCGAACTCTCGGACGACCTCACCCGCTACGACTTTATCAAGAAAGAGGACAAGCCCTGGGCCAACCTCCCCGCCGAGGAATGCGACATCCAGAAGATTGCGGCAACCTTCCGGGCTTACGAGAACGGCACACAGGAGGATGTGAAAGGTTTCTGTGCCGTGAGGTCGATCGACGACATCCGCAAGCAGGAGTTCGTCCTCACCCCGGGGCGCTACGTGGGCATTGCCGAGGCCGAAGACGACGGCATCCCCTTCGAGCAGAAGATGGCAACCCTCACCAGCGAACTCTCGGCACTCTTCGCCGAGGACAACCGCCTGCAGCAAGAAATCCGCAACCAGCTCGCCAAAATAGGCTTCACCATCCCCTGAGATTAAAGTGTTTAAGGGCTTTAAAGTCGTTAAGGTCGTTAAGGTCGTTAAAGTCACCAAACTAAAAAATAATTGTTCAACCCCAATAATTCATCAAGCACCATGCCCGAGAACCTCAAGGTGCCGCCACTGGAGTGGCTGACCCGCACCCTTGAGCGAATCAAGCCCGACATGGACGAGGAGCAGATCGTGGCACTGCTGCCATACAACTTCAAAGCCGATGCATCGTAGCATCGGCTTTTTTAGCA
>JAFYCU010000228.1 GCA_017545095.1 Muribaculaceae bacterium
ACTTTGTGATTCCCGCCAACGACGACGCTTCGAAGTCGATCGACCTAATCCTGACCACCGTGTGTGAGGCCATCGCCGAGGGCATCGAGGAGCGCAAGGTGGAGCGCATCGACAACAAGGACGAGGAGCTGCAGGCCGAAGGCGAAGAGCAACCCCGCCAGCGCCGCGCTCGCGTGCGTCGCCGCACCAACGAAGACACTCCCTTGCAGGACGAGGCTCCCGCAGCCGAAGCTCCCGCACAGGACGAGGCCCCCGCAGCCGAGGCTCCCGCACAGGACGAGGCTCCCGCAGCCGAGTGACAACCAGCACGCTTTTCTACAAACATTAAACGATAGAATCAAAACAATGGCAGTTACAATCAACGATATCAAGAAGCTGCGCGACATGACCGGTGCCGGTCTGAGCGACTGCAAGAAGGCCTTGATCGAGGCCGAGAACGATATGGACAAGGCTATGGAGCTGATCCGCAAGCGCGGGCAGGCCATCGCCGCCAAACGCGAGGACCGCAACGCCGCCCAGGGCAAGAGCATCGGCAAGGCTGTGGGCGACTTCGCAGCCATCGTGGCCCTGAAGTGCGAAACCGACTTCGTGGCCAACAACGACAAATTCGTGAACCTGACCAAGACCATCCTCGACACCGCTGTGGCCGCCCGCGCCAAGAGTCTGGACGAGGTGAACGCCCTCACCATCGACGGCAAGACCGTGGCCGAAGCCATCACCGCACTGAGCGGTATCACCGGCGAAAAGATGGAGCTTGGCGCCTATGAGTGCCTCGAGGCTCCCGGCACCGTGTGCTACAACCACTTCAACGGCATGCTGTCGGCCATCGTGGGCTTCAACAAGGCCGAGGTCAACCCCGAGGTGGCTAAAGGCATCGCCATGCAAGTGGCTTCGATGAACCCCATCAAGGCCACCCGCGAGCAGATTCCGCAGGAGACCATCGACAACGAGCTGCGTCTGGCCATCGACAAGAGTCGTGCCGAGCAGGTGCAGAAGGCTGTGGATGTGGCTCTGAAGAAAGCCGGATTCAACGCCTACTACTGCGCCACCGAGGAGCATCAGGAGGAGGCCGTGCGCAAGGGCTACATGACCGAGGAGCAGCTGGCTCAGGCCAAGAAACTCATGGCCGACACCGCCGCCGAGAAGGAGGCCAACATGCCCGAGCAGATGATCCAGAACATCGCCAAGGGCCGCATGGGCAAGTTCTACCAGGAAAATGTGCTCATGGAGCAGGTTTACGAGGCTGGTGAGAACAAGGAGACCGTGGCTGAGTTCCTGGCCAAGAGCGACAAGGACCTCAAGGCCATCGACCTGAAGCGTGTGAACCTGAACTTGGATTAAGCAACAGGCAACATATGTAATTTTGCAACCCAACGGGAGCTGCTCGCGATGAGTCGCTCCCGTTTTTTTTATTTGATGTGCCACAACGTTTGCATAATTCGCAAGAATACGCTACCTTTGCAATCACAAACACTCATACTCTAGTAAACGACTACAACTATGAAACGAAATCTATTATTGCTTTTTGCCTTGGCACTCATGTGCATCCGGGGTGTAGCCCAGGTCAACGTTGAGCGATATATGGGCGGCGACGGCGTGGTTGCCACTGCCGATGCCAAGCTCATGCTCGGCAAAGTGTTTCTGCACAACATCAACCAGCTCGACGGCGTGGCCACCGAGGTGGCTCAGCTGGTGAAAAGCTCCAACATCAACATTGCCTACGTGTATGTGGGCCGGCTTGAGGACCACTTCGACACCGAGATTTACACCCTGGTTTTCGACCCGCAGTGGAACCTCATCGACGGTGCGCTGCTGGGCTATTCGGGCGATCCGGTGATGATGGAAATCATCTCGCCGCAAGGCGACATGGAATACCGCACCGATGACACGCAGACCTACCAGACGCGTGGCGACACCATCAAGACCGTGCGCACCTACCAGTTTTTCTCGACCAGCAAGGGCGGCCGTTATTTCCACAAAGAGGGCACGGTGTACACCAACTTGCTTGTGAGAAAAGATGGCATCCTTGTTCCGCTTAACGTTGAGGCCACGGCCACGCTCACCGAGGGCGATGCCAACTACCTGAGCCAGGACCACAAGCTGCCCACTAAAACCGAGACCAAAGGCGAGTTTGACGGCTATGGCATGAACATGATGCGCATCTCGCAAACACCCATCAGCCAAAAACTCAACATGGAACGCCTGAACAAAGACGCCGCCTCGGTGAAGAACGCGCGGAAAAACAGCACCGACAAACGTGTGCTGCGCAAAGCCACGCTGTCGGCACGCTGGATTGTCAACACCGGCTTGCGAGACGGCAACGACTTCCTGACATGGATTGCCCAGCACCCCGACGATGAGCAGTTCACCCCGCTGCTCCAGGAAACGCTGCGTGAGAGCGGCATGGGCGAGACCGAATGGCTACAGCAAAAGGTGAAAGCGCTGAAAGACAAGAAAGCCCGCAAGTGGTGGCAGCAGTGGATGCAGCAAAACGGCATCAACATCAAGTGACTCGGCAAAAAACTGGCCAATGGCATCGACTTAGAGATTATCTCGAATGCACGAGTCTGAAACCCGACAACATACATCAATTAATGCCGAAACAATAACTCCAAAGACAAACCACCGACACGACAGCCCCAAAATGACTACCTACCTTGTTACCGGAGCGGCCGGATTTATTGGCTGCAACTTTGTGAAGTACATTCTTCACCGCCACAACGACATAGCCGTTGTTATTCTTGATGCCCTCACCTATGCCGGCAATCTTGCCTCGATAGCCGACGAGCTGAACGACCCACGCGTGACCTTTGTGCGTGGCGACGTGGGCGACCGCGACTTGGTGACGCGGCTGCTGGCCGAGCACGACGTGGACTATATCGTCAACTTCGCTGCCGAGAGCCATGTGGACCGCAGCATCACCAATCCCCGCCTGTTTTTGGAAACCAACATCCTGGGCACACAGAACCTGCTCGACTGTGCCCGCCATGCCTGGGCAGCCGATGGCGGAGGTTACAAGATGGGCAAGAAATACCTTCAGATTTCCACCGACGAGGTGTATGGCTCGTTAGAAAAGACGTGGAACGAGCCGCATCCACTGCCCGTGACCGATGATGTGCGCCGTGTGATTGGCGACCGAACCGACCTGAAAACCTTTGGCGAACACTTCTTCACCGAAGCCACCCCCCTGGCTCCACGGTCGCCCTACTCGGCCTCGAAGACTAGCGCCGACCTCATTGCAATGGCCTACCACGAGACCTACGGCCTGCCCCTGATCATCACCCGATGCAGCAACAATTATGGCCCGTATCACTTCCCCGAGAAACTCATTCCACTCATCATCAACAATATCCTTCACGGCAAACGTTTGCCCGTGTATGGCCGTGGCGAGAATGTGCGCGACTGGCTATATGTGGAAGACCACTGCAAGGGCATCGACATGGTGTTGCATGGCGGGCGCGATGGCGAAGTGTACAACATTGGCGGCTTTAACGAGGAGAGCAACATCAACATCGTGCGCCAAGTGATTGCCATCATCGCCCGCATCATGCGTGAGGAGCCGCAATACCAGCAGCTGCTCACCTGCCCCGTCGAAGCCATCAACGACAGCCTCATCGAGTATGTGACCGACCGCCCCGGGCACGACATGCGCTATGCCATCGACCCGTCGAAGATTGCACGCGAGCTGGGCTGGTATCCCGAGACCCCGTTCAGCGTGGGCATCGAGAAAACCATTCGCTGGAACCTCGACCACCAAGACTGGGTGCGAAACGTGACCAGCGGCGACTACCAGCACTACTACGATGAGATGTATGGAAACCGATAAATAAGGGCAAAAATCGAAAATTCGTCCCCAATTAAAATGGTGAGCTTTTTAGCTGCTCCCCTAATTTAGGGAAGCTGTCACGAAGTGACTGAGGGGTATAATAAAGCGATTGGGTATCAATGATTTGGTAAATCATACTCCCCCCGACCCCAATACTCCCCCTAACCCCCTCTAATAGAGAGGGAACCGCTCATCTTAGAGGGGGAGCTGTTGAAACACTCATTGTGGGGACAACTTCGCGGTAGTAGCCTAAAAGTTCTGTTCATAAACATTTTTTAGTTATAGAGCAAATGAAAGGAATCGTTTTGGCCGGTGGCAGCGGCACGCGGCTTTATCCAGTGACCAAGGGAATCTCGAAGCAATTGATTCCCATCTACGACAAACCGATGGTGTATTACCCCATCTCGGTGCTGATGCTTGCCGGCATCCGCGAGATTCTCATCATCTCCACCCCTCACGACCTGCCGCAGTTCCGCCGCCTGCTTGGCACAGGCAAGGAGTTGGGCGTCGCATTCACCTATTCCGACCAGCCGCGCCCCGAGGGATTGGCGCAGGCATTCCTCATCGGCGAGGAGTTCATCGGCGGCGATGACGTGTGTCTGGTGCTGGGCGACAACATCTTCTACGGCCAGGGATTCACCGGCATGCTCAAGCAGGCTGTTGAGATCACCGCCCGCGAACGCTGCGCCACGCTTTGGGCCTATGCCGTGAAAGACCCGAACCGGTTTGGTGTGGTGGCGTTCGACGAAAACCACCATGCCGTGAGCATCGAGGAAAAGCCCGAGCACCCACGCTCGAACTATGCCGTGACAGGGCTTTACTTCTATCCCAACGATGTGGTGCAGGTGGCCAAGAGCATCAAGCCCTCGGCACGCGGCGAGCTGGAAATCACCACCGTGAACCAGCAATATCTGGCGCAAGGCCGCGTGCATGTGCAGACCCTGGGTCGCGGCTTTGCCTGGCTCGACACCGGCACCGCCGAGAGCATGCTCGATGCCTCCAACTTCATCCAAACCATCGAGACCATGCAGGGTGTGCAAGTGGCCGCCCTGGAGGAAATCGCTTTCCGCAAGCACTGGATCACCGCCAACGAGCTGCGACATCTCGCTGAACCCATGGCAAAAAATCATTACGGACAATACCTGCTGCGACTTGCCGAAAATGGATTGTAGAAAGAAACCCTGCCTCTTCGACCTGCCCAAGGTGAGCGACCCAAGAGGCAACCTGTCGTTTGTCGAGAGCGAGGGGCATGTGCCCTTTGCCGTGCGCCGTGCCTACTGGATATATGACGTGCCCGGCGGCATGTACCGCGACGGTCATGCCTTCCGCACACAAGAGGAGGTGATTATCGCGTTGAGCGGCAGCTTTGATGTGGTGCTCAACGACGGCACCGGCGAGGTGCGGCACCACATGGCCCGATCCTACTATGCCTTGTATGTGCCTGCCATGACCTGGCGCAAGATTGACAATTTTTCCACCAACTCGGTAGTGCTGGTGCTTTCAAGCACCGAATACGACCCCGCCGACTACATCGAGGACTTCGATGAATATCTGCGACTGAAAGAACAGCCCGAGCACACCGCGGCATGCAATCACATCCAGCCAGCGGCATCCTCCTCACCCACCCCATTGCCCACATCCCATGTGGACTATTGCCAGGTGATTGAGCTTGACAAGCACCACCATGCCAACGGCAACCTCACCGTGGTGCAAAACGGCAATCCGATACCTTTCGACATCCAGCGCGCGTATTACCTCTATGACATTCCTGGCGGCGAGTCGCGCGGCGGCCACGCCCACCGACAGCTTCGCCAGTTGCTTATTGCCATCAGCGGCAGCTTCGATGTGCTGCTCGACGATGGCATCCGCCAGCGGCGCGTGACCCTTAACCGACCATATCAGGGGTTGCTCATCGTGCCAGGCATATGGCGTGTACTGGAGAATTTTTCATCGGGTTCGGTGTGCCTGTGTCTGGCATCACAACACTATGATGAGGCCGACTACATTCGCAATCACGACGACTTTATTAAATCGATTAATACTTAACATTCCCCCATGCGCAACATACCATTCCTGGATTTGAAACTGGCCAACGAGCCGATTGAAGAAGAGCTCAAGCAAGCGGCCACCAGTGTGATTGCCTCGGGCCGCTACCTGCATGGCAAGCACACCACCCTGCTGGAACAGGAGATTGCCGCCTTGTGCGGCACACGGCACTGCGTGGCGGTGAGCAACGGTCTGGACGCGTTGCGGCTCATTCTGCGTGCCTACAAACTGATGGGACGACTCACCGACGGCGATGCCGTGCTGGTGCCGGGAAACACCTTCGTGGCCACCGTGCTGGCGGTGAGCGACAACAATTTGCGACCCGTGATGTGCGACCCGAGCGAGGCCACGATGAATCTCGACACCGCCAAGGCCGAACAGCTCATCGACCACTACAACGTGAAAGCTGTGATGCCGGTGCACCTCTACGGCACTCCATGCTGGGACGAGCGATTGCTGACCATGGCCCGCGACCGTAGCATCTTGATTGTCGAGGACAACGCCCAGGCCATTAGTGCCGAGGCCTCGGTTTGTGGCCTGAATGGCACACGCGCCACTGGCGGACTGGGCCATGCGGCCGGTATCAGCTTTTACCCCACCAAGAACCTGGGTGCCTTGGGCGATGCCGGAGCTGTGACCACCAGCGATGATGAGCTGGCCGCCACCGTGCGGGCGCTGGCCAACTATGGCACCGACCGCCGCTACCACAACATCTATGCCGGACTGAACTGCCGCATCGATGAACTGCAAGCCGCCATGCTGCGTGTGAAATTGCGGCACTTGGCTGCCGAAAACGAACGCCGAAACCAGCTTGCACACGCCTATCGCGAGGCCATCACCAATCCACGCGTCATCACTCCCACCATCTTCGATGGCACCCGCCAGGTGTGGCATCAATATGTGGTGCGCGTGCCCGAGCGCGACCGCTTCCGCGAGTTCCTTGCGGCAGACGGCGTGGGCACCGACATTCACTATGCCACCCCTCCCCATCGCCAGCCCTGCTACCCCACTCTGGCCGACCGACCATTGCCCGTCACCGACAGCCTCGCCGACGAGGTGGTGAGCCTGCCCATCGCCCACCCCATCACCAAGGCCGACGTTTTACAAATTGCCGAAATCATCAACCGATTTGAGTGACACCTCTGGAGCTGACGCGAAATAGGAAATCTAAGGTCTCTAAGGATTCTAAGCGGGAGCGCAAACAGTTCATAGTTTCGCGATGCGGCATTTCGGGTGCTGGCCATCTTGGTTCTCGGTTCTTGGTTCTCGGTTCTCGGTTCTTGGTCCTTGGTTCTCGGTTCTTGGTTCTTGGTTCTTGGTTCTCGGTTCTCGGTTCTCGGTTCTCGGTTCTTGGTTCTCAGCTCATATGCACGTCAAGTTGCGGGAACGGGAAATTGATGCCGTGGCTGGGCAGTGTGGTATAAATCCGCTCGTTGATGGCATAGAGCACACTCCAGTAGTCGGCAGTGGCGCACCAAGCCCTCACCACCAGCACCACGGCACTGTCGGCCAAATCCTCCACGGCCACATAGGGTGTATAGTCCTTTTTAGGCAATTTGCTCTGCAAATCGGTCTGCTGTTGCGCTTTCCATTCAGCGGCCTTTGACTTTGATTTATGAAATAGACGTTGCCACCAACTCAGCGGTTGCTCTTGTTCTTCTGGCTCCTGCTGCAAGGTGGAGGGGTTATCGTTCTGCAAAGCCTGCTCATGATCCTCGATGTATTGCTTAACGATGCGCGACTCGTCGCTAATCACATCCAGGATTGCCTGTCGAGCCACCGCCACATCATCGCCATAGGAAATCGCCACACGCCACTCCAAGCGACGATAGGGCTCGGATGAGAAATTGTTGATCGACCCTGTCGACAAGCCGCCGTTGGGAATGATGATGCGGTCGTTGTTATAGGTGGTGAGGATGGTGTGGAAAATCTGAATCTCTTTCACATAGCCCTTGAAATTGCCAAACTCGATATAGTCGCCAATCTTATAAGGCTTGATGAGCAGGATGAGCACTCCCCCGGCAAAATTCTGCAGCGTACCGCTCAATGCCATGCCAATGGCCACACCGGCCGAAGCAAAGATAGCGATAAACGAGCTGGTCTCGATGCCGAGCACCCCGATAACGGTGATGACGAGCAAAAACAACAACGTGATGCGAATCAAACTCAGCAAGAATGTGGATAGCGATCGGTCGAAATCGCGCTTGACCATCACCGTGCGCGCCACAGCATAAATCTTGTTGATGATAAACTTGCCGATATAGAAAATGAGTATAGCCGCCAGCAATCGCAAGCAGAACGACACCGCTTGTGTCGACAACGATGTGATCACACCGCTCCAGTCAAAATCTTTTATGCTACTGGCCACCTTTCGGGGCGTGAGTGCGGCCAATGAATCGGGATTGGAAAGGTTGCGCGCCAGTGAATCGACATGGGCTTTAACGGTGTCGGTGACTGACTGGATTTTGGTGGCCGCCACAGAGTCGGTTGCCAGTTGCGGCAGCTGTAATAATGAGTGATGGGTCATGGGATATGAGTAATGAGGGATGAGTCACGAGTTAGGAGTTTGGAGTGATGAGAAACAAGCGGCGCAATGCGGCTCTTGCATCTTGCATCTCGCATCTCGCATCTTAAAGAGAGAGACTGTTCACTCGGCGATGAGGATGCGTATCAATAAGTCAAGGTCGGCTACATCGATGGGTCCATCACCGTTGAGGTCGACCACGGCCTGCTGCGGCTCTATCTGCTCAAGAATCATATTGATAAGCATGTTCACATCGGCAACATCGACCTTTCCGTTGAGGTCGATGTCACCATCGACTGGCGACAACTTGGCTATCTCACGCGTGAGCCAAATCACACGTTTTCTGATCCATTCGGGACGATAGACGAAATTGCTGTAAATCATGAAGGTGGTCCCCCATCGCTGGTTGTTGAGCTGCATCGAGAGCGAGAAAGCCGTCCCTTCTTTGGAGTGCCTCATCTTCTCGAATTTCGCATAGATGGTCTCATAGAGCGTTGGCTGCACGCTGTTCCACTTGTCAACAAAAGCGTTGACGAAGGCCTTGTTGGGATTGCGAAACAGATAATACATCAACTGGATATGCGGTTGCGACCAAGTCGCCGTGTCGCCTTCGGCCGAGTCGAAGTCCCACAACAGGGGCATCACCACCCGCGTGGTGTCGCTCTTGTCGTATTTGAGAAAATACTGGTTGGCCCCGGCAAAGTCTTTCGTACCCAAGATGTCGTGCCCCAGACACCATGCGGCATAGGACGGCACATCAATCACCTCAGGGTAGTTGTCGCGGATGTAGGAACAGTCCATATTGCTCAGCAGCCCAGTCATATAGGTGGAGTCGGCAGCAGTGAAGTCCTCGGGTTCGGGATACTTGAACGTGTAGCCGAAATGGCTGAAGAGCAGCGATGGCAGGTACAATGGTTCGTTCCACCAATAGGGGTCGCATTCAAAGATGTAGCCCTGTTTCGACACGTTCAGTCGGCAATCGGTGTTGCGTCTGACCTGCTCCACCAGCATATACACACCCTCGTAGCGGTTGTTGATTACCACGTTCACATATCGGTAACCCGGTGTCCAAGTCATACCCAGTGCGCGGTTCACCTCGAATCCCATCATCGTCTTCAGCACCTCGTCGCGAATCAGAATCCAGTTCTTGTCGCGCCCGTCAATGGTGTCGCGCTGAAGCAAGTCGGCCTTTTTCTGCAATTTGATTTTATAGGGTTTCTTGTCGTACCATGCGGTGGAGTTGCCACGAATCTTGAGTGTCATTCCGCTCACACTGTCCACATACTCGCCTGTGTCGTAAATCACGCTGTCGCGGTCGAAGATGCGCATACGTCCCGGGACTTTGGTGGCATTCTGGATTCCTTGCCCCCAGCTGCCCGAAGGGGCCCACACATAGTCGGCTGTGGGCCACTCGCCATCGACCAACTCAATGTCGAGGACCTGCAAACCCATACGCTTGATGCGCGAGAAGAGCACCGAGTCTTGCCCTTCGCCCATGCCCACCTTGCGCCCCAGCGTGTCGATCGACAATTCATCGCCATGACCTGCCCAGGCAGCAAGCGACATGCACATCACCGCCATGCAGGCACACAACCTGCCTCCATATCGATTTCTCGGCGATTCCATCTCTATGTTGTTATTTTCTTTACTTAAAAACTCCTTCAACAGCACATAGGGTGCCGCCCAAACAGCGCCATGAGGCTACGGCCACATGCACATGACCGATTTGGGATTGCAAATATAGCCAAATAATTCCACTTAGACAAAAAAAGTTGACGCAAGGGAGAAAAAAGCGGAAAATCTTCAGCTCACGGGCATGTCAGCCAAAGATTATCAAAGTGGAGAAATGCATGATTGGTCTATAAAAACGCTCAAAAAGTATATTATATTTGGCCACAACATCGATAAAGCGTAATTTTGCACGTGAAAACTTGAATCGCCAAAGAATCAATGAAGAGAACACCTATCATTCTGCTCGCGTTGCTGGCCTTCACCAGCCTGTGCGCGGGCGCAGCGGCCACCATTAATGGCATTGTGGTTGATGGCCAAGACACCACCGAACTCATTGGAGCCTCGGTGAGGGTGCTCACAGCCACTAAAGACAGCACAATGGTGAAGGGAACAGCCACCGACGAAAACGGCCTGTTCAATATCAAGGGTATCAAAGCTGGTAAATATATCGTACAGTTCAGCTATCTGGGCTACGACGATGTGTATCGCCACGTGACCGTGGGGGCCGATGGGCGCGACGTGAACCTGGGCGCAGTGACCATGATGCCCAACACCGTGATGCTCAAGGAAACCACCGTGATTGGCGTGAAGACGCCCATCACCGTCAAAGAGGACACCATCGAGTATAATGCCGACACCTACAAGACACAGGCCAATGCCGTGGTCGAGGACCTGCTCAAGCGTCTGCCGGGTGTGGAAGTAGGCAGCGATGGCAAAATCACCGCCAACGGCAAGGAGGTGAAGAAAATCCTCATCGATGGCAAGGAGTTCTTTGCCGACGACCCCACCGTGGCCAGCAAGAACATACCTGCCGACATGGTCAACAAGCTGCAAGTGATTGACCGCAAGAGCGACCTGGCTCGACTCACTGGTGTGGATGACGGCGAAGACGAAACCGTGATCAACCTCACGGTGAAAAAAGGCATGAACAACGGGTGGTTCGGCACGGCAAACGTGGGTTATGGCACCGACAACCGTTATGCCTTTAACGTGATGGCCAACCACTTCCGCGATGGGAACCAGTTCACCATTCTGGCTGGCGGCAACAACACCAACAGCCTGGGCTTCACCGATGGCGGTGCCCAGCGATTCCAGCGCTTCGGCGGCGACCGTGGCATCACCAAGTCGCAGAATGTGGGCATCAACTTCAATGTGGGCAGCAAGGAAGATGAGCACTTCCGCGTGGGCGGTGACGTGATGTACAGCCACAGCGACCGCGACACGCGCACGCGCACCGCACGACAATACCTGTTTGCCGACAGCACCAGCTACTACGACTCGCAGAAGGAGGCACGCGACAAGGGTCACAACGTGCGGGGCGACTTCCGCCTGAAATGGGAGATTGACACGCTCAACACGCTTGACATCCGCCCCAATTTCTCGTTCAATTTCAGCCGAAGCACCAGTGCCGAAGCCTCTCAAACCCGAGCCGGCAATGCCGCGCTCTCGCTCGTGAACCAGAGCTTGAGCAGCTACCGCAACAAGGGCAACAGCTATGAGTTTGGCACCTGGATGGTGTTCAACCACAAGGTGGCTTCGCACCCTGGCCGCAGCATGAGCGTGAACCTGCGCTACAACTACAGCAATGTGGACGAGAACGGCAACACCTACACCCGCAACAACTACTACAGCCTGGACACCGATGAAACCATCGACCAGGTGTATGACAACGACCGCATCACCAACAGCCTGGGTGGCCGACTGTCGTGGACCGAACCGTTGGGCAAAGTTCAGAACGCCCGATTCCTCGAGTTCTCTTACCGCGCCAACTACCGCTACAGCAAGGCTATCAAGAGTGTGTATGACATCACACGCGGTTCTACGCCCGACCCCACCAACGAGGGCGGCGACATGCCCGTAATGGCTATGCCCTACAACCCGCTCTACTCGCCGGCCTTGCGACAGCAACTTGCCGCAGAATATGATCCCAGCGTGCTCACCGACCTTGACCTGTTCACACAGGTGCTCAGCCAAGAACTCGGCCCCGAATTGAGCCGCGACTTCAACCCGGATTTGAGCAATAGTTTCCGCAACAAGTACTACGATGGCTCAATGCTGTTTGGTTTCCGCCAGGTGCGCAAAGCCTACAACCTCAACCTGGGTTTCTCGGTGCAACATGCCATGTCGAGCAGCCGCGACCTAATCAACAGTGCGCGCGACATCCCCAGCCGCTGGGCTTGGAGCGCAGCGCCCTATGTGCGCCTTCGCTACAAGTTCAGCCCGGTGAAGAGCATGAACATCGACTACCGCATGCGTGCCACGCAGCCCAGCATCGCGCAACTGCAACCCGTGGCCGATGTGAGCAACCCGCTGAACATCATTCAAGGTAACCCTGAACTGGAAGCCACCTTCACACACCGCTTCAGCGTGCGCTTCCAAGACTTCGCCGAGATGACCCAACGAAGCATAATGGCTATGTTCAACATGAACTACGAACAGAACAGCATCATCTCGAAGACCACATTTGATGAAAACACTGGTGGACGTTTCACCACCTACGAGAACGTGAACGGCGTGTGGAGTGCCATGGCCATGAACATGATGAGCTTCCCCTTCGGTTCGCAGAAGACGTGGTACTTCTCGTCGCATCTCTTCGGTCGCTTTGCCGTGAGCAAGGGTTATAACAACGACGAGCTGAACCGCAGCAACTCGTTCAACATCAACTACTCGCCCGGCATTGCCTTCCGCAACAGCCAATTCGATCTGGAATTGCGTCCGCGCTACAACTTCCAGACCACGCACAACACCGTTCAGACCGGCAACAACCGCAATGTGCACACCTATGGCGGTCAGTTCAACGGCACATGGTCGGCTCCATTCGGCCTGGTTGTCAGCACCGACCTCAACTACAGTGCCACCAGCGGCTACACCACAGGCTACGACACCAAGCAGTGGTTGTGGAATGCCTCGTTGGCCTACCAGTTCCTGCGCGACAAGTCGGCTGCAATCACGCTGTCGGTTTACGATATTCTGGGCCAGAGAAAGAGCATCTACCGCAACGTGACGGGAAACTATATCGAAGATGTGGCCTATAACTCGCTCACGCGCTATGGTATGGTCACGTTCACCTACCGCTTCACCACATTCAAGAAAGGCGAGCAACCCAAGGTGAAAGACGATGACTTTGGCCCTGGCGGACGCCCCCCTGGCGGTCCTGGCGGACGACCAGGCGGCTGGGGCGGAGGTCCCAGACGTTGGTAAGCGACTAACTAATACAGCATTAGCACATCCTCGCCATTTGGCAAAAGGATGTGCTAATGCTGTTACAATACCGCCTGAAGTGATTAATAATGGCGACCGCGATAGGCGTAAATCATGTAGGTGTGGAACGATGGGGTGCTGCTCACCAGCATGTCACCACCTCGGAAACGATAGTAGAAATCCTCTACTTCACCATCGCTGTGGCGCAGATACAAATGTCCGCGGCTCAACTCCTGCCAACGGAAATCGGTCTCATACATACGGCCATTGATGGAATTTTGCCGCGAGTAAATGCCCGTTCCATCGCGAAAGAAAGCATAGGTGCAATACTCATCGGGATACAGCCCCGTTTCCTCGTAGCCGTCGTAATAGGCGTAGTTTTCCCACGTGCCCAGAAAATCGTCTTCCACCAGTTCGCAGCCGCCTACCAGCACAGCAAGCAGCAGGAGCCATGTGAGTCGTTGTAATGTTTTCATCTTTCCTTATGGTTTAATTGTTATTTGATATCTCTTAGACGTGTTTATGCCTCATTCGTTTAGTCATCGGCACACGGCACTACGCACAAAATGCGCTGCTCAGGCTACCGCATCAAGTCTCCCAACACATAAAGATTAAATTAATGAGGCAAAATTACGCCTTTTTTCTCATTTTATTGCATGAAAAGTATTAACTTTGCAGCATCAGCCTGTAAGCCGTGCGCTGCAAGGGCTTTTTATTGACATCAATATTTATATGACAATGAGTTTTGCACAAGATTGTAACCGCCTGTTCGACGATGCCATCGTGCGCTATCATGCCATCAACAACGTGGATGCATCGCCCCAGAATCCCTACCCCACCGGCAACATCGAGGCCAGCCTGTTCACCAAATGCTGGATCGACACCGTGCAATGGCACCTTGAAGACATCATTCGCGACCCGAACATCGACCCCGTGGACGCTCTGGCCCTGAAACGCCGCATCGACCGCAGCAACCAAGACCGCACCGACCTCGTGGAAGAGATCGACACATTCTTCCGCAACCGCTTCGCCTCGGTGACCGTGCAACCCGATGCCACCATCAACACCGAAAGCCCGGCATGGGCCATCGACCGACTGTCGATATTGGCTCTGAAAATCTATCATATGCACGAACAAGCCAGCCGCTCCGATGCTTCGGAAGAGCACCGTGCACGATGCAAAGCCAAGCTTGATGTGCTGCTTGAACAACGCAACGACTTGAGTACGGCCATCGACCAGCTGCTCGCTGATATTGCAGCCGGACGAAAATACATGAAGGTGTACCGGCAGATGAAGATGTATAACGACCCGGCCACCAACCCTGTGCTTTATGGGGCAAAATAAGCCATCGTGCGTGCTAATCACGCGCTTCTCGGCTCTGGGCGACGTGGCAATGACGCTGCCCGTGGTCTATGATGTGTGCCGGGCTAATCCTGATGTGCAGTTTGTGATGGTCAGTCGTCCCTGGCTGCAAGGCTTGGCCTTGCAACCACCACCCAACCTCGCTGTGGCCACAGTCAATCTTGCCGACTATCCAGGCGTTGCAGGTTTGGTGAGGCTTGCCAGGCAATTATTGCATACGCACCACATCGATGCCCTGGCCGACCTGCACAGTGTGCTGCGCACATGGATTATTGGAGCCACTTTGCGTCTGCACGGGGTTGCCGTGCAACGCATCGACAAGGGGCGCGGTGAGAAGCGCGACCTCATTGCCGGCAAAATCAGGCGGCCACTCACCCACACCACCGAACGCTACCGGCAAGTGTTTGAGCGGCTGGGGCTACACTCAAAGCCATCGTTCACCACGATGTTCAACGCCACGCTTCCGCCATGTGCCATCGCTGGCGAGAAACCCACTGGCTGCCGATGGATTGCGATAGCGCCTTTTGCCGCACATCAGGGCAAAGCATATCCCTTGCAACTGATGCAACAGGTGGTGGACACGCTCGCCGCCGATGTTTCACAACACATCTTTCTCATGGGAGGAGGCAAGCAGGAAGAGGCAGCGATGGCTCCATGGGCACAAGCACACCACAACGTCACCTCGGTGGCGCAAATCCCGCACACCTTTGCCGACGAACTGGCTCTGCTGGCACGATGCGATGTGATGGTGAGCATGGACTCGGCCAATATGCACCTCGCCTCGTTGGTTCGGTTGCCTGTGGTGAGCGTGTGGGGTGCCACGCACCCTGCCTGCGGATTTATGGGATACCACCAGAGCGAGTCGAATGCAGTGCAACTCGAACTCGACTGCCGTCCCTGCTCGGTGTTTGGCAACAAGCCGTGCAGGCATGGCGACTACCATTGCCTCACGGGCATCACCCCAAGCATGATTGTTGACAAAGTGAACACTATAATCAATGGAAAATAACAGCAAGCGCATCCTCATCACCGGAGCAGGCGGATTCATCGGCAGCTATATCGTGACTGCCGCACTCGAACGTGGCTACGAAACCTGGGCCGCTGTGCGTGCCACCACCAGCCGTGAGTTTCTCACCGACCCGCGCATCCATTTCATCGAAATCGACTTCACATCGCCCGAAGCACTCGCCACCACATTGCGCGACCACGTGGCTTCACACGGCCCATGGCATCATGTGGTGCACAACCTAGGAGCAACCAAGTGTACCAACTACTTTGACTTTGAGCGCATCAACCATGGCTACCTGCGATTGCTGGTTGAAACGTTGCGAGAAATCAATGCGCTGCCCGAGCACTTGGTGTTCATCAGCAGCCTGAGCGTGATGGGACCCGGCGACGAGAAAGGCTACACCCCATTCAAATCAACCGACGTGCCGCAGCCCAACACCCGCTACGGCACCTCGAAACTCAAGGCCGAGACCTACCTGATGATGCAGAGCGATGTGTCCTACACCGTGCTGCGCCTCACCGGAGTGTATGGCCCGCATGAGCGCGACTACTACCTAATGATGAAAAGCATACAACGCGGGATGGACTTCAGCGTGGGATTCCGCAAGCAGATGCTCACGTTCATCTATGTAAAAGATGTGGCACAAGCAGTGATGCAAGCCCTGACACACGCGCCACAACGGCGCACCTACTTTATCAGCGAGCCACGAGCCTACACACAACAGGAGTTCCGCCAACTGGTGTGCCAGCAGCTTGGCAAGCGATGGGTGATTCCAGTCACATGCCCCTTGTGGCTCGTGCGCATGGTGTGTGCCATTGCCGAACAATGGGGTAAAATCACACTGAAACCCAGCACGCTCAACGGCGACAAATTCAAAATCCTCAAACAACGCAACTGGCTGTGCGACACCGCTGAAGCGCAACACGACATCGACTTCACAGCGCAATACACACTCGAGCAAGGTCTGCACGAAGCCATCGAATGGTACCGCCAAACTGGCTGGTTGTGAATCAACTATATCAGATGAATCACTTCACAACCTTCATGACACACGCTGGTTAGATTCATCTAACTAACTACAACAGCCTCCCCACCTAACGGTAGGGAGGTTGTTATATAATAAAGTGTGGCAAACCTTAAGGCCTCCACAAACCCCTCCTAAGGAGCGGCTTTCTGTAGAGCCGTCATACACGGCGGCTCCAATTGTCGAAACCTGTAGAGCCGCACCATGGTGCGGCTGGTATATTCGTTTTACATCGCGGCCATGTGGAAACGTCGCGACATTTGACTCGGCCTTCAGCCGCATCATGATGCGGCGATGATTCCTTAATTCCTTAATTCTTGACCATTTTAGTTCTTGACTCGGCCATCAGCCGCATCATGATGCGGCTCTATTGGACTCGACTGGAAGCCCCTCACCCACACAAAAGAAGGGAGCCGCTGGCGGGGTTTCCCTCGCAGCGGCTCCCGTAGGGGGCGGTTACCTACTCTCCCACTTTCGCAGTACCATCGGCGTGGTGAGGCTTAACTTCTCTGTTCGGAATGGGAAGAGGTGGAACCCTCACGCTATCACCACCTGGGTCTCTCCTCGGCCGGCGCGGCTCGCGGCGCCGCCGTGATAGGGGGAGGCCATCGACGGGAACGCACCGCACGCCGGAAATCCGGCGGCGTGTCTCTCGACTTCCACAATCTCCTTTCCTGAAGCAGCGGCAACGCAGCCCGGAACCGGGCGGCCATGGCGGACGGTCCGCCGTCCTCACGCCACGCCGAGGCCTTCTGGCCCGCGGCGCGCGTTTTCGCTCTCGTGCGCTTCAGCGCACAGGAAAGCCCTCGGGTTATTAGTACGGCTCGGCTCAGGACGTCGCCGCCCTTGCACCTGCCGCCTATCGACGTCGTCGTCTTCAACGACCCTCTAACGAGATCTCATCTTGCGGCTGGCTTCGCGCTTAGATGCTTTCAGCGCTTATCCGTACCCGACGCGGATACCCGGCAGTGCCCCGGGCGGGACAACCGGTTGACCGGAGGTCGGTCCGGCACGGTCCTCTCGTACTGGTGCCAGGGCCGCGCAGATCTCAACGCCCACAACAGATAGAGACCGA
>JAFYCU010000229.1 GCA_017545095.1 Muribaculaceae bacterium
CGCATGCGCTACCGCAGCAAGATATCTAAAGATATCACCAGCCGCGAGCTCTACGACCTGTGCAGCGAGATGCTCAAGGAGCTGAAGGACGGACACGTCAACTTGGTTTCGTCTTATGACGTGTCGCGCTACTGGATATGGGAACAGTATCCCGAGAACTACAACGAGCGCCTCATCGATGAGCATTATCTTTATTTCAACTATCGCCGTGCTTCGGGCATTAAATATCAGATTTTGTCAAACAATTATGCCTATATGTACTATGGCGACTTCTCTAATGGCGTTGGCGACGGCAACCTTGATGTGGTGCTAAACGACTTGGCATCGAGCGATGGACTGATTATCGACGTGCGAAACAATGGCGGAGGCTATCTCACTAATGTGGAGACACTTGTGGGACGTTTCATAGACAACCGCATCTATGCTGGTTCCATTCAGCACAAGACCGGCAAGGGGCATAACGAATTCTCCGAGCCATTTGAATACTATTTTGAACCAGCGCGTGGACGCGTGCACTACAACAAGCCTGTTGTGGTGCTTGCCAACCGAGGCTCGTTCAGCGCTACTAACAATTTCGTCTCCATCATGAAGTCGCTGCCCAATGTCACCGTGGTGGGCGATACTACAGGAGGCGGATGTGGACTGCCCTTCACCAGCGAACTGCCCAATGGCTGGAGCATACGCTTCTCGGCAGCTCCCATCACTGGTCCAGACGGAAAACTTACAGAGTTTGGTGTGGAGCCCGATGTCAAGGTCGATATGACCGAAGCCGACATGGCACAGGGCAAAGACACCATCCTTGAGAAAGCTTTTGAGATATTGAAACATAAACGTAGTTGAGCATTATGGAAATCACCCCCATCGCCACATTCCACTCGCCGTTTAAGGAGAAGTTTGGCATTCCGCGTCAAAGTGGGATTGTGAGCGCTCTGGAGGGGACTATAGTGCTTGAGCCGCAGTTCCGTAACCCCGACAGCGTGAGGGGACTCGACGAGTTTGACTACATCTGGCTCATCTGGGAATTTTCGGCCAACAAGCACGCTGCCACGTCGCCCACAGTGCGGCCGCCACGCCTGGGAGGCAACACTCGCATAGGCGTCTTTGCCACCCGCTCGCCCTATCGCCACAACCGTTTGGGGCTCTCGGCGGTGAAGCTCACGAAGGTAGAGCTCGATACCCCGCAAGGTCCTGTGATTCATGTGGCTGGCGCCGACTTGATGGATGGTACGCCAATTTATGACATAAAGCCCTATATAGCTTATGCCGACGCTCATCCCGAGGCTCGCTGTGGATTTGTTGATAGCAACGACTGGCAAGTCCTTGACGTGGATATTCCTGATGCTATAGCGCAGCAGTTCTCGCCCAAGCAGCTCGACGCTTTGCGGCAGGCTCTTGCGCTCGATCCTCGACCACACTACCACGATGACCCGACTAAGGTTTATGGTATGCGGTTTGCCCACCACAACATCCACTTTACCGTTGATGGAAAAAAACTGAAAATAATTGATGTATAAAAATATTTAAATTTGCTCCCCCATGTTACAAATCCGATGTAAAAACAACAATGCGACAAAAGAATTTCCGGAGGGAACGTCGCTACTAGATGTGTACAAGGCTTTTGCCGATGATCTGCAGTTTAAGTATCCTGTGGTCTCGGCCAAGGTAAACAATGCCTCGCAGGGGCTCAAGTTCAAACTCTTCCAGAACCGTGATGTTGAGTTTATGGATGCGCGCCGTGGCTCTGGTTTCAGGGTTTACGTGCGTTCGCTGTGCTTCGTGCTCTACAAGGCCACTAGCGACCTGTTCCCCGGCAGCAAGCTCTTTATCGAGTACCCGCTCTCGCTGGGTTATTACTGCAACTTCAAGAAGCGCACGCCCGACGCGCTCACCCCCGATGACGTGGATGCCATCCGACAGCGCATCAAGGAGATTGTGGACATGGACATGCCCTTCCGCCGCCACGAGGCCACCACCGAGGAGGCCGTGCGCGTGTTTGCCGAGCGCGGCTTCTCCGACAAGGTGAAGCTGCTCGAGACCAGCGGACAAATTTACAGCGACTACTACACGCTGGGCGACACCGTGGACTACTACTACGGCCCGCTGGTGCCCTCGGCGGGCTACCTGAAAGTGTGGGACGTGGAGTATTACCAGGGCGGCTTGCTGCTGCGCGTGCCCGACAGGCACGACCCCACCAAGTTGGCTCCGAAAATTGATATGCCCCGCACCTTCGACATGTTTGCCGAAAAGGTGCGATGGGACATCATCATGCGCCTGTCGAACGCTGGCGATGTGAACAAGGCCATCCTCAAGGGTCAGGCCTCGCAGCTCATCCAGGTGAGCGAGGCCCTGCAGGAGAAAAAGATTGTTCAGATTGCCGAGGAAATCGACCGCCGCTTCCGTGCCGAGGAAAACCCCATCAGGCTGGTGCTCATCACCGGTCCGTCGAGTTCGGGCAAGACCACCTTCTGCAAGCGACTGTCAATCCAGCTCATGGCCTGCGGCTTACGGCCATTGTCGTTCTCGACCGATGACTACTTTGTGAACCGCGAGGACACGCCGCTGCTGCCCAACGGACAATATGATTTCGACAACATCAAGGCCGTGGACAGCGAGCTGCTTGAAGACCACCTGATGCGTCTCATGGCCGGCGAGCGCGTGGAGGTGCCAGAGTTCAACTTCACCACCGGCAAGCGTGAATACAACGGCAAACGCCTCAAGCTCAAGAACGACACCGTGCTGATCATGGAAGGCATCCACGCCCTCAACCCCATGCTCACCCGCCACATCGACGACAAGGCGAAATACAAAGTGTATGTGTCGGCTCTGACGAGCATCTCGCTCGACGACCACAACTGGGTGCCCACACGCGACAACCGCCTGCTGCGGCGCATCATCCGCGACTACAACCAGGGGGCATTCAGCGCCCGCGAAACCATCAGCCAGTGGCAGAGCGTGTGCGAGGCCGAGGAGCAATGGATTTTCCCCTTCCAGGAAACAGCCGATGTGATGTTCAACTCGGCCCTCAACATCGAGTTTGCCGTGCTGCGCACCCATGCCGAGGTGATTCTGGCCTCGGTGCCCAAGAACTGCCCAGAGTATTCCGAAGCGCACCGCCTGCTCAAGTTTATCCACTTCTTCATCCCCGTGGAGGACAAGGAGATTCCCCCCACAAGCATCATGCGCGAGTTCCTGGGCGGGTCCAGCTTCACCTATGCACGGTAGGGGTCGGCTCCCCTCTTGAAGGAGCCGAATCATGTAGAGCCGCATCTAATGCGGCTGAAGGCCAAGTCAAGAACCGAGATGGCTAACGCACATTGTGCCACATCGCGATAACTGTGAACGATGAACTATTTAGCCGCAATGCGGCACTTGTAGCTCGGCTTTTCGCAAGGCGGTGCCTTGCGACCTTGACTCAATTCGTTGTGCCAGCAACTCAATTCATGCGCGAAGCGCATTCACTTCGGCGCGAAGCGCAAAGCGTGCCCGCGCCTCCCGCCTCACTTCTTCCCCGTCACCAGGTGCAGCACCCAGTTCACCACCGTGAGCACGATGCTGAACCAGAACGCGTCGAGGAAGCCCTCGGCGGTCATCCGCTCGTATATCCACGCGCACAGCAGCACCATCAGCGCGTTGATCACCAGGCTGAACAGCCCCAGACGCATCCCCTATCTTTGCCCAAGCGGAATCGCTCCCTTGACACTCTCAATTGTTAAAAAATCCGAATATCTGTTGATTTTGGTGAAAAGTAGTTAATATTGTTTCAGGTGTCAACTTTTTTGCTTATATTTGCGACAGATTAGAGTTTTCAGTTTGCGGATGCCGCCGTTTCGTAAAAATAAAATAATGAGATTCAATAAATTGTTTTTATTAACTAACAACTACGCGTTATGAAAAAATTATCTTTACTCCTTTTTGCAGTGTTGATTGCTGTTGGTGCGCAAGGTGCTATTGTTCCTTCCGACCCGGTCGCTGATTCTTGGTATGATTGCGGCGATGAGAGCGGTTTCAGCAAATTCTATTTCACTCTGCCCACCACCGATGTCGATGGCAACATGCTTGATCCGGAGAACCTCAGTTTCAGCATCTTTATCGACAATGACCATGGAGCGGAATTGTTCACTTTCCCCGCCGAGGATTACACCTACGACCTCTATACGGATATCACCGAGGTCGATTACAATCTCTACAGCAGCGCTGTTGACTTCCACAACTATTACGTCTACTTCTATCGCACCAATACCGAAGGTTACGACCCCCTGTACACCAAAAACATCGGTATCCAGGCCTACTATACCGTTGACGGTGAGCGCGGCGCTTCGAACATCGCTTGGCTATACGAGCGTGAGAATGTGCTCGTTCGTGGCATTGTGGTTGACCAGAACGACAACCCGCTCAATGCTGTGACGGTGTCCTTTACACCTGTTGTTGAGGAGCCAGGTGAAGAAGGTGCACCGCGCCGTGCCGAAACTAATCCAGTGGTCGTATATACCGACTCTGAGGGCTACTTTGAAGCAATCGTGCCTGCCAGCCAAAAGTACACGGTTTCGCTTGATTACGAAACAGCATCTGTTGAAACGACTCTCAATATCGGAGATCAAGATATTGACATGGAGACCATCGAGTTGAACGTTGTTGTCACTGGCATTGACAACCTCACCGCCAACAAGCAAGTGGCTTCGACCACCTACTTCGACATGTCGGGCCACCGGCTGAGCGAGCCCGGCGATGGCGTGTTCGTCAAGAGCGTACGCTATACCGATGGCACCGTCATCAACACGAAGGTCGTCAAGTGACATCCTCATAGAGTGCCTACTGGCGCCCTCAAATGGGGCTAAAATGATTTTTTACAGGAGGGTGTGTCATAATTCTGGCACGCCCTCTTGTTGTCATGTTGTACAACATAAAACAAAGCCTCTACTTTCTCAAGCGGAGGCTTTGTCATGTCAAAAAGTTTTAGTAACTTTGTGACATTGAAAAATAAAAAAACATGTCTGCAAAATTACACTTTCGTGAGCATATAAACAACCAACTGGTTCTTTTTCCAGAAAATGGCAAAAAAATGGCAGAATCAGCCTGAAATGGCGGAAATATGCCCCCTTTTTGCCATTTTGCCGCCACAGTTCGATTTACACCCCCTGAGAATCGCACACACAACCCAAAGACAGAAAAAACAGCCGCCTGAAAAATATTGCATTCTCAGGCGGTTCTTTTTCAAAGAGGGCGAGTCATAACTCAATTATGACACACCCCCTTCTTATAGTTTTTGTGTGGTTTGGTGGTGGGAAACTAATCCCTACACACTCCACCCTACACATCCGCTTTAGCGGATTATCTTGTTGAGCTTCGCTCCAAATCTTTCACGTTCGGAAGAACTTGAGCAAGCTCAGTTCTTCTCTCACTTAACCAAGATTTTCACTCCGTCCTCAATCACGATGCCCTTGTAGTCCTTGCCCACGGACTGGCCCATGATGTTGTAGCGCTGGCCGGTGGGCTGGGTCTTGGTGAGGTCGGCAACGGCGGTGATGATGGTCTCGACGAACGAGGCGTTCACGGTCACGGGGGCGGCGGGCATCGCGATAACGATGAACTATTTAGTCGCAATGCGGCACTTGTAGCTCGGCTTTTCGCAAGGCGGTGCCTTGCGACCTTGACACTGATTGTGCTTCGGTTCCCACTGCCGTAAGCCCCTCCGAAGAGGGGCTTGGGGAAGCCGTGAGGCTCATACTCAATTCAGCACGCGGTTGATGAGGGCGTTCACGTCGCCGATGTCGATGGTGCCGTTGCCGTCCAGGTCGGGGTTGCCCGTCACTTCGGCGGGGGTGATGTTCTCCAGCACCAGGTTGATGAGGATGTTCACATCGCTCACGTCCACCGCACTGTCGCCGTTCAGATCACCTGGCACTGTGGTAGGCTCGCTGCCGTCGTATACATGCCACATTTCATCTATAAGGCTCCACACCCTCCAGTTCTTGCCTCGCGCCGTAGCCACCTGCGTGATGGTGATGACGTTCTGCTCGGTTTCGGAATCCAGGTTGATGGCATTGAATTGTCCGTTTTGGCCATAATTATTTGAAACATCCACAATAGGCAGGCTGGCCACCAATGCCGCCATGTTCTCGCCGTAGATTTGGTTGTTATAGCACTGAAGCCATATCAATGCGGTGTTGTGACTCACGTCAAGCGCCGTCAACTGGTTGGAGGAGCAATTAAGGTCTGTCAATGCGGTGTTGTGGCTCACGTCAAGCACCGTCAACTCATTGTAGGAGCAACTAAGCCCTCGCAAGGCGGTGTTGTGGCTCACGTCAAGTGCGGTCAACTGGTTGCCGTCGCAATAAAGCGTTGCCAATGCGGTGCAGTCGCTCACGTCAAGTGCCGTCAGTTGGTTGTTATAGCAGATAAGCTGGGTCAAGGCGGTGTTGTTACTCACGTCAAGCGCGGAGAGTTGGTTGTCGTTGCAAGAAAGCGATGTCAAGGCGGTGAAATGCTCGATGCCCGTCAAGTCGGCAATACTCTTATTAGAGACATCGATTAATGTGAAGTAGGCAATCTCCTCGTTGGTGAGCACGCGGTCGCTGCCGGAGGGCTGCGACAGCAGCCAGTTGCGGAAGTTCTCGTCGGGGAAGTTGATTTCGTCAATGCCCAAGACGCCGTCGTAGTCCTCCCAATTATGATTTGTCCAGCCAAGCACCCTCCAGCCCTTGCCTCTCGCCGTCGCCACCTGTGAGGGGGTGATGACGTTATGCTCGGTGTCGGAATCCAGGTCGATGACACGGAACGCTCCGTTACCACCCTCTACGGTGGGCAGACTTGCCACCAACGCCGCCATGTTCACGGCGTTGATTCGGTTTTTGTAGCAGTAAATCTCTGTCAAGTGGGTGTTGTTGAGCACATTAAGCGAGGTCAACTGGTTGTTGTTGCACTGAAGCGCTGTCAATGCGGTATTGTGGCTCACGTCAAGTGCGGTCAGCCGATTGTTAAAGCAGTAAAGCTCTGTCAATGCGGTGTTATGGCTCACGTCAAGCGCGGTCAACTGGTTGTTGCCGCAATAAAGCTCTTTCAATGCGGTGTTATTGCTCACGTCAA
This sequence comes from Muribaculaceae bacterium, assembly GCA_017545095.1. The sequence goes on from JAFYCU010000229.1 coordinate 7,084, forward strand.
GCGCGGTCAACTGGTTGCTACCGCAAGAAAGCTCTTTCAATGCGGTGTTTTGGCTCACGTCAAGCGCGGTCAACTGGTTGTTGTTGCAGTAAAGGTATTTCAAGGCAGTGAAATACTCGATACCCGTCAGGTCGGCAATACTCTTATTGATGACCTCGATTGATGTGATGCCTGCAATCTCCTCGAGGGTGAGCGCGCCGTCGCTGCCGTAGGATTTCGACAGCAGGTAGTCGCGGAAGTTCGCATCGGGGAAGTTGATGGAGTCGATGAGGATGACGCCGTCGTAATCCTGCCAACTGCCATTTACGTGGCCTTTCACATCCCAGTTCTTGCCTCGAGCCGTCGCCACCTGTGTGGTGGTGATGACGTTCTGCTCGGTGTCGGAATCCAGGTCGATGACACGGAATACTCCGTTTCCATCCTCCACGTTGGGCAGACTGGCCACCAACGCCGCCATGTTCTCGCCGTAGATTTGGTTGTCATTGCAGTAAAGCATGTTCAAAGATGCGCAGACGCTCACGTCAAGCGAGGTCAACTGGTTGCTGTGGCAGAAAAGCGTTGTCAACTCAGTGTTGTGGCTCACGTCGAGCGAGGTCAACTGGTTGTTGTAGCAGTTAAGGTGTGTCAACGCGGTAAAATGCTCAATGCCCGTCAAGTCGGCAATACTCATATTATCGACAAATATCTCAGTGATGCCGGCAATCTCCTCGTCGGTGAGCACGCCGTCGCTGCCGTAGTCCTGTGCCAGCAGGTAGCCGCGGAAGTTCGCATCGGGGAAGTTGATGGAGTCGATGGGCACACCGAACACGGCAGCCACAGTCACAGGAGCGGCGGGCATCTCGAAGGTGTAGGTGCCGTTCGCGCCCGCTGTGGTCTTGACTGGCGTGTCGCCGTTCATCACGGTGAGCGTGCCCAAGGCATAGCCCGCGTCGGGGGTGACGGTCAGTGTCACCGTCTCGCCCACAACGGCGGTCGTCTTGTCACATTCCACCGTGCCGTGCGGGGTCTCGCTCGGCAGGGTGATGGAGTAGTCGATAGCAATAAATTGCACTGTGACGGTGGCATCGGCGGCGGGCATCGTGAAGGTCTCGCCCGTGATGGTGTTGCCGTCAACCGAATATTTCACCATATAGCCCTCGGGCACATTGCTGCAAGCAAGCGTGACGGTGGTGGCTGCAGCACAGTGTGTCACGCCGTCGAAATCAACGCTCTCGCCCGTGGCGGTGACACCTTCGGGCAGAGTGAGGGCATGGACGCTGCGCGCGCCTTCCTGGTCTTCGCTGCCGCTGCCTATTCCAACGCCGACATTGATATAGGCGCCACTTCTGTTATCGGTGTTAGACACTTTACTATCGTGATAGTAGTTGGCGGTGAGGGTGCTGTTACTGGTTTTGTAACCTGCGATGGCACCGGAGTAGTCATGGCCAGACACATAAGCACCAAGCACAAGACAGTTGCTGACGGGGCTGTTGGTGAGTGTACCTACGATACCACCGACGTTGGTGGAATTGCTTACGGAATGATTAACGGAGCCTTTGAAGGTGCATCGGCTGATGGCGACGCCAGTAGTGTTGTTTCCGTTGCTGATGCCCGCAATGCCGCCAAGGGCGCTGCTGAGGTTAGCAGATTGTATTTTTACGTTGCTCTCCACCCGGCAGTCCTCGATGGTTCCACAGTTGTAACCCACGATGCCGCCAGTGTTGTTGTAACCGATAATTTTGGCATCGGCGAGGATGACTTTCTTAACGATAGCACCGCTCGAGATGAAGCCAAAGAGGCCCTGGCTCGTGTCGTAGTTGGTGTTTCCATTCTTGTAGATGCGGATGCCGCTGATGGTGTGGTTCTGACCGTCGTAGGTGCCACAAAAAGGATTGCCGTAACCGCCAATTGCAGTGAAGTTGTTCTCGTGGTTAGTGTCGTTCCATGCCGAGGAGGGGGCGTAGGCGATGTTGGCGGTCTGCTTGAAGGTGACGCCACTGCCGTCGTCGCCGCCAGTGATGTAGAGGGCGAGGTAGTCGAGGTCGGTGGTCGTCGCAATCTCGTAGGTCTTGTTGCCCAAGCTGTTGAAGTCGGTCAAGGCTACCTTGCGGATGGTGTAGCTCTTACTGATATTGCCGGCATATTCGTTCATGCCAGTCACTGTTAATTGAGCTTCACCCACGCGGTTGCTCCCCCAGTAAGAGAGCGTGTAGTCGGTGTCCTTGGTGAGCACGGTGCCGTTGTAGGTGACGACAGGCTCCGGCTCGATGGGGCTGCCTAAGTAGAGATAAGAATTTTCCAGGCCGCTGATGACGGTGTTGCTGCTCGAGAATGGCGCTTTGGACACATAATCGACTATAATCGTGGCGAAAGTCTTGCCCGACGGGATGGTGACGGTGAGCGTGTGCTTGTTGCTGCTCACCGAGGTGGAGCAGCCCGTGACGTCGGTGCCGCTCTTGGTCTGGACCATGGTGCCATAGAACCACAGCGAGCTGTTTTCGATTGTCACAGTGAACGAGCTGGCGGTGACAACGTCGGTGAACGAGCTCATTTCCTGGAAGTTGAGCGTGCCGTTGAGGGTCACGCCTGCAAGAGTGGCATTACTGAAGGTGTGGCTGGAACCTTCTTGAGCGGGGAGTTGATCTCCGCCCCACATCGTCTGGATGGCAAAGCTAAAATAAGTTTTGCCGTTAACGGTCCGCTTCATGCCTTGCATAGAGATGCCAGTCTGGACCGTGGCATGCGCCGCCAGCCCCACCATGAGCGTGATTAGAAGTAATAGAAATTTTTTCATTCTTTTATGTTTTTATTGTTAGTTATCAGTTGTCAGTTATCAGTCAGAATAATATTGATGATGGCGTTCACGTCGCCGATGTCGATGGTGTTGTTGCCGTCCAGGTCGGGGTTACCCATGACTTCGGCGGTGGTGATGTTCTCCAGCACCAGGTTGATGAGGATGTTCACATCGGTCACATCCACCGCGCCGTCGCCGTTCAGGTCGCCGAGGATGTGGATGGCTTCAAATTCTACACCGACGTTGACATCGGCGGCGGGCATCTCGAAGGTGTAGATGCCGTTCTCGCCAGCGGTGACTGCCACCGGCAGATGACCGTTTATCACGGTGACCGAGGCGATGCCGTAGCCGTTCTCAGGCGTGACGGTGAGTGTGACATCCTCTCCCATGTGTGCCGTTGCCTTATCGCTGGTCACGGTGCCGTGCTCTAAGTTGGTGGGCAGGTTGACGACATAATCGACCAAGACCCAGTTGGCAACGAAATGCAGGTCGCCATGTGAGCCTTTGTTAATGGTGACTGTGGTTTGCGGCGTATTGCCGTTGCTGCCCGTCCAGCCAGCGAAGACGTAGCCTGGTCGTGAGGAGGTCGGGTTGTTGAGAGTGAAAGTGGCGGTATCGTAGTTATAGGAGTAGGGATTTGCTGCGGTCGGCACACCATAATTGAAGTCGTAGGTGATGGGATAGTTTTCGCTTTGATAGAGGACACAACCACCGATTGTTTTATCTCTCACCCGCGATGCGTCGTTGCCAGCCATGTCCTTGACCGTGCCTGTAAGGCTATATATCGTGAGTTGTGACCCAATTTCAGCATCGTCGCTGATGGTGCCGTGGAAGGTGATGGTATTGGCATAGTCGTTAGTGGCACCGGTGAAATTGCCCCAGTTGGTATTAAGCATCGTGTTCTCAGACTTAACAATCTCACTATAGACGACGACAATGGTGATGGGATTACCCCTGTGATATCGTTCATAAGGCACCGCAAATGTCTTGAATTGCGGATGCACCTCATCGCACAAAGCAAGGCGGGCATTCATGTTTAGAAGCATCCATAAGTCGGGTCCTGACCCGCCGGCATCGAAGCGCACGGTCAATGTTTTCACCGTTGGGTCAAGCACGAGAGCCCCGGTATTTTCAGCACGATAGGTGTTGTTTTTGAATTTTTGGGCATGTAACCTTGTGGTGGACATTGGAAATTCGGTGTGCGTCGACGGCTGGTTGCCTGCCGATTGGCTTTTATAGTCATAACGGTGCGGGAAAAACATATGACAATTTTTTCTGGGATAATCCACAATTCTGTTGTTCACTTCAAAACATGCTTTGTAGATCGACGTGGATGGGGTGTTGACATTATCGCCAGAGTCGATGCCGTCGTAGGTCGTTTCGTTGTCGGCAAGAATCTGAATATATTGGTAGCCGTCGTCGATTTCCGACGCTTCAAAGAAAATGGTGGCATACAACTTGTTTCCAATGGAAGCATGATATTCGGCAAGACCATCGGGATTCATGTTGTCAAACACATAGTCGGTGGAAATGGTAAATGGGGTTTCGTATCTGCTGTCGTCATCCACTTCAATCAAATCGATATAAGTTTGGCCGCACACCCTGTCATAATAAGTCCTGTATGGCATAGCCGACTGAATGGAACTGGCATAATTCGCGTCACCATCCAATTGTTGGATATAGACAAGATCCTCGATGTGATTGCTGATATACCAGCCATAAGTGCGATAGTGGTTGCCGTAATCGATGAACTTGTCTTGATAAGCGAGCCTAAAGCCGCCAATGTCGATCACCTCGAAACGGTAGTAGCGGAGGTCGGACATCTGAAATCGGCAGAACAGTGGCGCCGTAGTGATATCCAGTTCTTCGATGGTGACCGTTTTCTTGCTCTCGCCCACAGCAAATTCCAGTGCCCCGGACGCGGGAGTAAAATGGACAGTTGCAAGTGCCGACATACTCACGGTGCGGTAAAACACCACCTCGCGTGTTGTCGTGTCGGAGCGTGTGATGGTGAATTTGTTTTGGTTATTCGACATGCTGAACGTGCTGATTGCGGCTTGCGCCGTGAGACCAGCAACGACCATCATAAAGAGTAGAATCTTTTTCATACAGCGAGAATATTTAAGGCAACTACCTAGAAGTTGTCCCCACAATGAATGTTTTAACAGCTCCCCCTCTAAGAGGGGGTTGGGGGGAGTATGATTTCCAAATCACTGATACCCAATCGCTTTGTTATACCCCTCAGTCACTTCGTGACAGCTCCCTAAATTTAGGGGAGCAGCTAAAAGTTCACTATTTTTGTTGAGGACAACTTCGCGGTAGTTACCATATTTAATGTGAATAATTAGCTATGGTTTCTATAGTTCCTGGACATCACGGGAACTTTAGTCATCAATTTTGCCTTTCAATTGGTCAGTATGATATTGATGATGGCGTTCACATCGCCGATGTCAATGGTGTTGTTGCCGTCCAGGTCGGGGTTACCCATGACTTCGGCGGTGGTGATGTTCTCCAGCACCAGGTTGATGAGGATGTTCACGTCGGTCACATCCACCGCGCCGTCGCTGTTCAGGTCGCCTGGAACTGTGGTCGGCTCGCTGCCGTCGTATGCCGTCCAATTACCATTTGTGCGGCCATACACATTCCAATTCTTGCCTCTCGCCGTCGTAACCTGCGTGGTGGTGATGACGTTTTGCTCGGTTTCGGAATCCAGGTCGATGACACGGAAGTCTCCGTTTTCGCCCCAATTGCTTGCAACATCCACAGTAGGCATACTGGCGACCAACGCTGCCATATTCTCGCCGTTGATTTTGTTTTCATAGCAATAAAGCTGTGTCAAGGCAGTGTTGTGGCTCACGTCGAGCGACGTCAACTGGTTCATGTAGCACCGAAGATCTGTCAATGCGGTGTTGTGGCTCACATCAAGCGCCGTCAGCTGGTTCATGTAGCACCGAAGATCTGTCAATGCGGTGTTGTGGCTCACATCAAGCGCCGTCAGCTGGTTGTTGTTGCACCAAAGCCATGTCAATGCGGTGTTGTGGCTCACGTCGAGCGCGGTCAACTGGTTGCCGTCGCAGTAAAGATGCGTCAACTCGGTGTTGTTGCTCACGTCAAGCGAGGTGAGCTGGTTGCTGACGCACCGAAAGGATGTCAATGCGGTGTTCTGGCTCACGTCAAGCGCCGTCAGCCTGTTGCTGTTGCACTCAAGCGATGTCAATGCAGTGTTCTGGCTCACGTTGAGCGCGGTGAGCTGGTTGAAATTGCAATAAAGGTATTTCAATGCGGAGAAACGCTCGATGCCCGTTAAGTCGGAGATACTCTTATTGTTGACCGGGATTGATGTGATGCCGGCAATCTCCTCGTCGGTGAGCAATCGGTCGCTGCCGTAGGATTGTGACAGCAGCCAGTCGCGGAAGTTCGCGTCGGGGAAATTGATGGAATCGATGGGCAAAACGAACACGGCTGTCACAGTGACGGGAGCGGCGGGCATCTCGAAGGTGTAGGTGCCGTTCTCGCCCGCAGTGGTTTCGACTGGAGAGTCGCCGTTCAACACGGTGAGCGTGCCCAAGGCATAGCCCTCGTCGGGGGTCACCGTCAACGTCACGGTCTCACCCTCTGCGGCTTCCGTCTTGTCGCTGCTCACCGTACCATGCGGGGTCTCGCCGGGCAGAGTGATGGCAAAGGTAGGAAGCACGGGGCGCAGGGTCACATTGGCCAAAGCCCAAAACACTTCCGATGGCGTCGTGCTGTCGTAGATGTTCTCGCCATCGGTGAATGCTTGGCCTTCGACAATTCTTGCCGTTCCACCCGAACCGACAAGGCCGCTAACTGTGATTTCATCATCGGCGTCTTTCCAACCGAAAGTTAGATTGCCAATTGTGTTGATACCCCAATAACTGCCAACGCAGATAGCAGAGAGTTTGCCTCCGAGAATATCAACATTTCCGCCATTAGCAATGGCATTCTTATCAGCTGTGGCATTGAGTGTGCCGCCAGTGAAGGTGATGTTGTTGTCCGATACGAGACCACTGCCGTTGCTGGAGTTCAAGGTGACGTTGCCGCTGTGCTGGGCGTAATCGTCAGATACATAGATGCAATCATCATTGCTAAAGACATTCAGATGTCCGGCGGTGTCGTCGTCGAGCGTCTGACCAAAGATGGTTAAGGAGGCAGGCGTATTACTGTCCACAATACCATATTCATCGATGGGTTCTGCTTCCGTGCCAACGTTCATCACTGCGCCATCGGCCAGGATGAGGTGAACATCACCACGCAGGGTGAGGGTCCGGGTGTAGTTGAGCGTGCCGCTGGCAACATACCAACGCTCCACTCCAGCTACGCCAAGCGAGGTCTCATTGCCAGTGAGTGGAACAGCCAAAGCGGATTGCTCGTTGCGGTTCTCGTCGATGTAAGTGACTTCAATGGGCAGCTCGCTGCCGTCGTATGCCAACCACCGACCATTTACTTGGCCATACACCGTCCAGTTCTTGCCTCTCGCCGTCGCCACCTGGGTAGTGGTGATGACGTTCTGCTCAGTGTCAGAATCAAGGTTGATGACATAGAAGTCACCGTTTTGACTATAATTATTCTCAACATCTACAGTGGGCAGACTGGCCACCAACGCTGCCATGTTCTCGCCGTAGATTCGGTTGTCATAGCAGTAAAGCACAGTCAGGGCGGTGTTGTGGCTCACGTCAAGTGCCTGCAACTGGTTGTCGAAGCAGCCAAGAAATGCCAAGGCTGTGCTGCGGCTCACGTCGAGAGATGTCAACTGATTGCCACTGCAATCAAGCCTTGTCAATGCGGTGTTGTGGCTCACATCAAGCACGGTGAGCTGGTTGTCGAAGCAGTCAAGCAGCGTCAATGCGGTGTTGTGGCTCACGTCAAGCGCCTGCAGCTGGTTGCTGCCGCAGCTAAGAAATGTCAAGGCAGTAAAATACTCGATGCCCGTCAAGTCGGAGATACTCTTATCGGTGACATTTAAAGAAGTGATGTCGGCAACCTCCTCGTCGGTGAGCACGCCGTCGCTGCCGTAGTCCTGCGACAGCAGCCAGTCGCGGAAGTTCGCGTCGGGGAAGTGGGCTTCGTCGATGGGCAGACTAAGTGTGGCTGCCACGGTGACATCGCCATCGGGCATCGCGAAGGTGCCGTCGGTCACTGCCACGGTCTCAACGGGGTCGCTGCCGTCGATGGTGACGGTGTAATAATACACTTGATAGCCATCAGGCAAGTTTGTGTAGCCGAGGGTGATGGGACGGCCCGGCGCTGCACTTGTGGCACTGGCGGTGATATTCTCGCCCAGGGTGATGGTGTGCAGCGTGCCGATGGTCGCCTCGCCATCTGCGTTAAGGCCTATGCCCTGGCCGTCGGGGTTGGCCAGGATGAAGCAGGTCTCGGGGTCAATGCCGCTCATGTGGGTGGCCCAGCCGGTGGTGAAGGTGGTCTGGTAGTAAGGGTAGTCGAGTATCATGCGGGCAGGGGCGACAGGGCTGATGGCGCCGTCGATGTCATAGGTGATGCGGTCGTGGTTAAGTATGTCGCTGGGGCTGAGGTCGCTCCACGTGCCCGTCGACTCCTCGTAGGAGCCCTCAAAGTTGCCGCTGATGTCGTACGTGCCGCTCAGGTGTACGTGGCTGTGGCCCATGCCGTAGCAGCCGATGCCTGCGGCGCCGTCGTTTGTGCTGCCGCAGTAGTTGCCGGTGATGCTGCCGCCACTCATGTAGAAGTGGCTGGAGTCAGTGAAGTAGAGGGCACCGCCGCAATAGATGATATTGTTGCCGACGAGGTTGGCGGCGTTACCGGTGATGGCGCCGCCGGTCATATAGAAGTTGCCATAAAGGGAGATGGCGCCGCCATTCTGTGAAACGCGGTTGCCGGTGATGGTGCCGCTCTCAAGGCGTAGGGTGCCGCCCACTTGGATACAGCCGGCGCCGTTTTTGTTCCAACCGCCGGTGATGGTGCCGCCCGTGCCGCTGTCACGGATGGTGAGCGATGTGTTGCGGCCATTGACGCGGATGACGTAGCCGCTGCCGTCGGTCTTGGCCTCGCTGAGGTGGCGGTCGAGCGTGTGGCCGTTAAGGTCAAGGATGACGTGGCGGCCGCCACTGAGCGTGATGTAGGTGTCCTCCTCGCCAGCGGTAATGTCGGCGTCAAGAACCACTTTGGTGGGGTTGTCGGCATCGGTGCTGGCATTGGCAAAGATTTCGCTCACCGTTGCCCAAGTGGCAACGACGGATGCAATGCCCACTGTGACATCGCCCTCGGCGGGCATGGTGAAGCTGAACGTGCCGTCGCCAGTGACGGTGCACGCCATGACTGTGCCGCCATCGGGCGTATAGGTGTAACTGCAGCCTACAGGCAATTCCTCGTCGGAGCTGAACGTGACAGTCGCGCCGCTGGCAGTATAGACCGTGCCGTTGTAGGCAACACCGCCACTGATAACCCTCACGCCAGCAGGCATGGTGATGCTGGCATTGGAGAGAACGGCACCCTCACGGTCGTCACCTACACCGATATTCGTGGTGCTGGTGTTGTCGCCTTTGCTGACGCTGCAGTTGCGGTAGTAGTTGCTGCTCAGGGTGGCATTACTGTCCCAACTACCCATGATAATGCCTGCATAACCATTGGCGGTAACGTGGGAATTGACAACGAGGCAATTCTCGATGTTACAACCAAAGGAAAAGTTGCCAACGAGGGCACCGACATAGTAGTTGCCGGCGATGATGGCTCCGTCGAGGATAAGGCTCTTCACACTGAAGCCAGTTGTGACCTGGCCGAAGAGCGCAACCTTGTTGTCATCGGGCTTGCTGATGGTGAGGTTGCTGATAACGTGGCCGTTGCCATCAAAAACACCACGGAAACTTCTGCTTATGCCAATCGGCTCGATGCTTACGCCCGCCATGTCAAGGTCGTTCTCCAGGCGGAAATACGTGCCATTGTACGAGTTGCTGGCACTGTTCGTGGAGAGCGTCACCAGGTCGTCGGTGGTCTTGATAAGGTACGGGGCCGACTGCGTGCCGCTGCCGTCCCACGCCCACGCCGCCACACTGGCGGCCAATGCGATTAGTAAGAGTAATAGCTTTTTCATATCTTAGACTTTTGATGTTTAAGATGCAAGTGACGAGTGACTTGGCTCGTCACTTGCAACTTGTCTTCTTTTGCTGCCCTGTTCAGTTCAGCACGAGATTAATCAGGGCGTTCACATCGCCGATGTCGATGGTGTTGTTGCCGTCCAGGTCGGGGTTACCCATGACTTCGGCGGTGGTGATGTTCTCCAGCACCAGGTTGATGAGGATGTTAACGTCACTCACATCCACGTCGCCGTCGCCGTTCAGGTCACCGGGCACGCCTGGGACATCGGGCAGCGTTGTGGCCACCACCACATCCTTGGCAGGCATCACGAAGGTGTCGCCCTCGATAGGCTCGCCGTCGACGGTGTAGGTCAGGGTTTGTCCATCGGGCACCTCTCCGCTGTAGGAGAGCGTGACGTTGCATCCGTCGGCGTAGTAGAGCGTGCCGTCGAAGGTCACGGTCTCCGAGCCGGTGGCGCTGATGTTGTCGCCGAGGGTAACCTTGTGCACGCCGCGCGCGCCATCACCGTCGGCACCTACGGCACCGAAGTTCACGGCAGGCTCGCCGTTAAGGGTGCAGCCGTAATAATAGTTGTTGGAAAGACATGCGTAGCCTTGTGTCAACTTTCCTGCAATGGCGCCATAGGTGTCATCGGTGTTAGTGAGGATCAGATTGGCGCCGTAGACGAAGCAGTTCTTAACTGTGCCAAGTTGTCCACCGGGACCGCCGCTATATCCCACGATGCCGCCAGAGTTGTTCTTGCCAATCACGGTGGCCGAACTGATGCAACCGATGATTTTGCCATAGTAACTACCTTGCATGCCCACGACGCCGCCGGAATAGGTTATACCGCCGACGTTTCCTGAGGCCGTCACCGCCACGGAGTCGGTCACCACGCAGTTGATCACCTGGCCGCTGCCGGTAATCGAGCCCACAATGCCGCCCACGCAATAAGTGGCCGAGAAGCGGCTGTCGGTGAGCCTCACGTTCATCACCTGGCCATTGCTACCGAGATAGCCGAACAGACCTTTGTGACATTCCGAATAATAGCATCGGATGCCGCTGATGGTGTAGCCTCGGCCGTCGAAGATGCCGTTGAACATATAGGTGCCTGTGCCGCCATAGCCGCCAATGGGCGTGTAATTGTTTTGGCTGGCGTCGGTCACCTCCTCGTCCCAAGCATAGGCGGGGGTGTATGCGATGTCGTTGCCGAGCACGAAGTGGGTATTTTCGAATTCCGTCCCGATGTTGACATTGCTGGCGAGTTTGTCGAGTTCCTCGGGGGTGGTGATCACGTAGGGGTCGCTGGCCGTGCCGCTGCCCTCCCAAAGTTTCTCGACGAATTCGACAGTGACGGTCACATCGTATGCGGGCATTTTCAGCACATTGCCCAGCAACGTGACGTCATTGCCGTCGGCATCGGTCACGATGAAAGCGGCATTGTAGTTCTCTGGCAACTCACCGCTGTAGGTGAACGTCACGTTGCTGCCGTCGGCGTAGTAGGGCGTGCCGTCGTAGGTCACGGTCTCCGAGCCGGTGGCGCTGATGTCGTCACCGAGGGTGACCTTGTGCACGCCGCGGGCACCGCCTTGATCCCCCCCACTGACACCATAGTTTGTGGCCGGAGCGCCATTAAGGGTGCAGCCATAATAATAGTTGTTGCTGAGTTCAGTCGAAAGCCTGTATCCCAAAATGATGCCACATCCAGAATTGCCGCTTTTGATGATTGTGGCGCCGTAGACGAAGTTGTCGGAAATCGTGCAATTGGCACTATTCGTACCGTTACTATAACCGACGATTCCGCTAAGGTAGTTATAGCCTTTCACGGTGGCCGAACTGGTGCAACCGCTCACGGTGCCGGACTTGAGTAAACCCACAATGCCGCCGATACTCTCTGAGCCATCACTGTAGCCTGTCACCGCCACGGAATCGGTCACATGGCAGTTGAGCACCGCGCCGCTGCACTCAGCCGCGATACCGCCGCAATTATGTTGCGCCTCGAAGCGGGTGTCGGTGAGCGTCACGTTCTTCACCACGCCGTCACTGCCGATCATCCCGAAAAGGCCTTTACTGCAGTTGATGGTTTCACCGTTTCCACTGTGGCGGATGCCGCGGATGGTGTGCCCCCGCCCGTCGAAACTGCCGTTGAACGGCAGGTCGATTTCCGTGCTTCTGCTATGATATAAGCCAATGGGGGTGTAGTTGTTGGAGGTATTGGTGTTCTGCCCGTCCCAAGCGTAGGCGGGGGTATAGGCGAGATCCCTGTCGACCACGAAGAAGCAGCCCTGATAGTCGTTGCCTTCGTTCACGCGGGTGGCGAGCAGGTCGAGCTGCGTGGGATAACTGATGACGTAGGGGTCGGCCTCAGTGCCTGTGCCTGCCCACTGGATGACACTGGTGGAGAACGTCACGGTCACGTCGCCGGCGGGCATCACGAAGGTGTCGCCCTCGATGGGCGTGCCGTTGATGGTGTATGAGGCCTGATAGCCTTCGGGCACGTTGGTGCATGCCAGCGTGACGGTGTCGCCGGCCAAGTAGTAGTCGGTGCCAGCGTAGGTCACGACGGGCGTGCTGGTTGTGATGTCGGTGCCGGTCACGGCGAAGAGGTCGCTCTCGGCAGCACCGCCGTTCACAGCCACGTTGCGGTAATGCGAGTCGGTGACAAGGCCATAACTGCTGTTATCGCCAACAAGCCGGTCCACGTTGTTCCGGCCGTTCACGGTGGAGTTGAATACATGGCAGTTCTCCACACGGCCGTATTCGGGAGTAGAGCCGTGAGAAGCGCCACACAGATTTCCAGCAACGACACCCACATCTTTATTACCGTTGACCACGGCATCGGCCATGATAAGGTTTTTGATGGTGCCCTCATTGACACCGCCAAAGAAGCCTACACAATCAGTAGCGGAGTTGCCGATGCTGAAATGGCTCACGACATGGCCTTGCCCGTCGAAGATGCCCATGAAGGGCTTTGAGCTTGAGCCTATACGCTCGATGACGGCTCCTTCATAGTCGATGTTGGCATCGAGGACAAAATATTTGCCATTAGTGAAAGCGTAGTTAGTTCTCACAGTGGACTCGAGCAGGTCGCATCCGGCGGTGGAGGTGATGGTGTAGGGGCGCGCCTCGGTGCCGCGGGCTCCTTCTTCCATGCCCCACACGTCGGTCCAGTGTGCCGTGAAGTTGAGGTCGCCGAATGTCCCCTGCTCAATGGTCACGTCAAGTTGCGGCGTGTCACCGTTGCTGCCCGTCCATCCGTCGAAGCGGTAGCCCGTGCGCTTGGGATTGACGAGCGTGAACGTGGCCGTGGTGAAGTTGTAGGTGGCAGGGTTCTGGGTGGCCACGCTGCCGCCGTCGAGGTCGTAACTGATGTTGTAGTAGTAGGTTTGCTGCACCGTCGCATAGTCGGCGGTGACATTGATGGTCTTGTTGGCCATGTCTTTGCCACCCAGGTCCTTGATGGTTCCGCTCAGGCTGTTGAGGGTGAGCTTGGTGCCCACGGGGGCGGAGATGTCGCCGCTGAAGGTGAGCACGTTGGAGCCGCTGCCGGCGTGATAACTGAGTTGGCCCCACGAGGTGGACAGCTTGGCGTTGGAGGTGATGACGATCTCGTTGAAGGCCACCGACACGTAGACGGTGGTGCCCGGCGCGTAGTAGCCTCCGCTGAGCCAGTAGTTGAAATAGGCTGGCGGGGTGTCGTCGATGGCATGGATGTATGCCTTCACGTTCTTCACCTTCCAGTCGTCCTCATTATTGCCCGAGGCATCGAAGCGGATGCCGAGGGTGTTCAGGTCGGCGGGAATGATCAGGCGCCCGTCGGTGGAGCGGCAGTTGGAGCGGAACTTCTGCTGGCGCAGTTCGCCGATGGTGTTGCCAAGGCCGCTCCACGCTTTGGTCACCGTGCCGCACAGGTCACCGGCCGATGTCACCGGGAACAGGTAGGGTGCGTAGTTGGTGTTCTTGGTGCCGCCCTCATGGACGAAGCAGGCCATGTAGTGCGACAGGCTCAACGTGCCGGGGTTGTTGTCGCCGGCTCCCTCATCGCACGTCGAGGTGTTGTTCACCAGAATCTGGATGTGCTGGTAGCCGTCGTCCACTTCGCGTGCGTCGAAGCCTACGGTCATGTAGAGCTGGTCGCCAATCATTTTGTGGTAGTTCTGAGTCCCTGCAGCGTCGAAATAGTCATCAATGGACACCGCATGGTAGGCCTGGATGTAATTGTTGTCATGGACGGTCACCTCGTTGGTGAACACATCGACTTCCTTCTCATCGAACGCCGACGCCGGAATGTCGGAGCCGGTGGTGATGTAGCGAAGCGTGTGTGCGATGCGGTTGCCGCCCAGGTCCAACACCTCGAAGCGGTAGTTGCGCGTGGGACCCCTCTGGTAGCGGTAGTAGTTCGTCACGGGGTTGGTCTCGGCCACGCTGACGGTCAGGGAATCCTGGCCCGCCGCGAAATTGAGTTCCCCCTGCTGCGAGGTGAAGTGCTGGCCGTGGAAGGCCGACAGCGCCACGGTGCGGTAGCGCACGGTCTGCGCCGGCAGCTTGTCGCCGCTGCGCTTGATGGTGAACACACGTCCATTACTTTCAACGGTGTACCTCTGCGCCCCAGCCGTCAAGCCGACGACCAAAGCAATGAGTAGGAGTAAAAGCTTTTTCATAGGTTGATAGGTTTATTTGTTATACAGAATGAGCATTTGCATGATTGTCGACTGTGTTGGCTTTGCCAGCAGCCTGATTGCTTTGGCTGCTGTCAGACGGTGGTTCATCGGGTAACTGTAACTCGTCGCGGCCACGGCGCATGAACCGCGTGGCCCGATACAAATCATAGATCAGCCAAGTGGCACAGACGGCCAAGATGATGCCGATGAGCAGGTGGAATGCGGTCATAGGGCGAACGTTGTTTTTATCATTGCAAAGTTACAATCCTCACGCGTGTAATTCTTTCCTCTCGCTGTAAAAATGACGAGAGGAAAGGAAAAATACATCAAGAGGAAAGAAATACATCGAGAGGAAAGTGCAGGAAAGGTGAGGCGGCTATTTCGTGAGGTGGCTATTTCGTGAGGCGTGCCTCACGACCTCCCAACGGATTATCCTTTGGCCATCATTGGGTCACGAGCACAATCAGTCGGGTGGTCGCAAGGCACCGCCTTGCGAAAGTTCCCGCAAGTGCCCCGCGCAATCTTTGGTCGCAAGCAGCCTTTCCCGCAGCCCGCGAGCACAATCAGTCGGAAGGTCGCAAGGCACCGCCTTGCGAGAGCTCCGTCCTCCCCTCCACAATCGCCAGGGCCAGGGCGTTCAGCGCTAAACATTCGTTTCGGGTGATTTTGCGAGGATAGGTGTGGTGCTCGCCAGTGGCCACAATCAGCAGTTTCCCATTCGCACAGGCGTCAAACTGCTTTCCGCTGGGCTTCCACAGCTCGCCCATGCCATTGTTGGTGACCAGAATCAGTTCGCGGCCATTATCCAGTGCCCAGTTCATCACGACTTTCTCGCCTTTGCTGATGCCTGCCGTGACGGGGACGCTACCATTCTCGCACATTGCGATAAAGCACCTTTTCACGCGTTCCACCTCTTCGTCGGTCATTCTATTGGTGCATTGAACGAAGGCTTAATTGCCGTAATTCAGCAGGTGGATGTTTCCCATCGTTTGGGCAACCTGTCCATCAATCACCACACGTGTCTTGGCGAAAAGGTCGCCGTGGTGCATTTTAACCCACAATCGCCGTGGGTTGTCGGCAAGGTATTGGGTCATTTTCTCCAAATGCCCTTTACCCGACAAAATGGTGTCGTTATACCCCTTTTGCCACAACTGGTTGAATCCAGCCTCTCCACGATGGGCTTTTAGGGCATCGTTGCACCCCTTTTTAAATCCGTTGACCACTTGTCCCAAGTGATAAGGCACTTTCTCGGTGAAAAACAATATGCCATGCACATGGTCGGGCATCACTTGAATCTTCAACGTTTTCACAGCCGGGTAATGCAAGGGTATTTCTCTCCAACGGTTGAGCACAATCTGGCCCAGAGGGCTGAGGGCAACATGCGGCTCACGGTGGCATTCATCGGGAGCACACAGGTCTCCCAGCAACGGCCTGCGACCATCCACACATATCGTGACCATGTAGATGCATCGACTGCGATAGTCATGGTCGGTTTTGCGTTGCGTCGATTGTTGTGAAGACTTGAGTTCGGGATGGGCATCAAGCCAACGCTTCTGTTGTTCGCTAAGGGGCATAGATCCAAAGATTCAAATGGCGGCTCATACTGAAGTGCAAATATAGATAAAAATCGGGAATTATTAGCCAGTTGAAATAAAGAAATTGAATTTACATTAAAAAACGA
Organism: Muribaculaceae bacterium; assembly: GCA_017545095.1. Next base: position 23,270 of record JAFYCU010000229.1, read on the forward strand.
GGAAAAACCGTTGGCCGGTCGTGAGGCACCACCTCACGAAACCACTGGCTCACGATGCCACCGCCTATCGTTTCTTTCGAAACGAGGAGGGTGAGGGCTGGCCTTGCTGCTTGAAGGCTTTGGCCATCGACGAGGGGGAGGAAAAGCCGCATTGGTCGGCGATGATGAGGAGTTTCTCGTCGGGGTTCTGCTGGATGAGGGTGATGGCGTGTCGCACGCGGTGCAGGCAAACCATGTCGTAGAACGAGCGGTAGCCGTTGCGGCGGATGACCTCGGCCAGGTAGTTGGCGTTGGTGCCCATGCGCTGCATGATTGTGTCGATGGTGATGTGCGGCTCGGTGAAGATTTGCTTGTCGATAAGCAACTCCTTCAGGCTCTGGCTCAGCTCATCGTAACGGTCGTCGCTCAGTCTGTAGGCGGGTGTCTCGGCCTGCTCCACCTCCTCCAGCTCCTCGATCTGCTCGATGATTTCCTGCTCTTGCGGGGTGAACACCTTGCGGCGCGGATTGAGCGTGAAGATGCAGAACCAGATGCTCACTACGGTGAACAACACGTCGCGCAACGCCTTGACAACGGAGCTGTCGGCATAGAAATTGACGGCCATGATCACGCACACGCAGGTGGGCACCCACTGCAAGTACTGTGCCAGACGAACGGGGAAGTCGGCCTGATCGGCATAGGAGGCTTCATTGACCTGCTGCATCGTGCGACCTATTTTCAACGCCATGCGCACCGAGAGAGCGAAATAGGCTGCAAAAATGATGGTTACGGCAGTAAAGGTCCATGGGCGATGCCCCTCGGGCAGCGACACAAGCCCCACTGCCTGCATCAGCAGCGGCAACAACACGACCACGGCGGGAAGGTATATCAAATAGTCGCGCCGCTTGCGCTTGGCCGATGGGAAAAAGTAGCCCCCGCACATCATCTGCATTTGCAGCGAATAGAACAGCACGGCGAAAGCGTTGACGTAGAGCAGCGCATCATGGTTGCCCACTTGCAGCAGGTAGGGCAACTCCATGACCTGCATCAGATAGAGCATGCCCACCTCGCGATAGGCTGGGAACAGCTCCTCGAAGTTATCGTTGTAGGCTGTGGGACGATAGAACCACTTGAGCAGCCACCCATACAGATGGGTGACGATAAACACCAGGTTGGCACTGTAGAACAGCAACTGGCAGATGTCGGAGCTAAGCGATATCACAGTTCACCTCCTTTCGTTCTTTGGTTTGCCATCGCACGTTTGAACTATGATAAAGCCGAATCATTTCAATCCTCCTCCATTATTCAAACATACTTGCGCCAAAATCTCGACCGTGCCGGGGAACGATTGAGTGTGCAACACGCCATAATGCTCCCAAAGATGCTGCATCCTTTTGAAACGTTTCAGATAGGCATAGGCTTGACGCTGATGAATACCATCATGCCGGGCAAACTCACTAATGAGAGCCACAACAAAACCCAGTGTATTTCTATCTTCTTGTGCCATATCTATTTCGGTTAAACCTTTGGTTGTGCAGCCCATCACATCATTTTTGTGATATATGGGTGACTGTTGTCATGCACGCGTTCGTTTCATTCAAGCGCAAAGTTACAATTTTTTTGTATATTTAGCATCATTGTGGAAGAAAATTAAGAATTTTTAGGGCAATCTGCTTCGGTCGCTTATTGTAATCTTCACCTCGCCAAACCATCGACGGAAAATCGACAGATAATTCCGAAAAATGTTTGGTGGCTTCACTTTTTTTGCCGAAATTTGCAGTCGATAAACGCTTGATGGCTATGGCCAACAAGCTCGAAGCAAAATAGTAACCAAATAACCCACTCACAAGATGAAGAAACGAATGAAAGCTGGCTTCGTCGCCCCGTTGCTGATGGTGCTGGTGGCCGTGGCCCTGCTCACCCTGGGGGCGTGCGACAACAAGGCAGCAACCGACGCGACAAGCAACAAGACCAACAACGAAGCTATTAACGACACAATCAGCAAAGAGACTATGGAAGCAAACATGAAAGAAGTGCAGGCCTACCTGAAAGAGTGTGGCGCGTTCTTCATCGCCACCGTCGATGGCGACCAGCCGCGTGTACGCCCCTTTGGCGTATCGGAAATCATCAACGGCCGGCTGTATCTCATGACCGGCAAGGTGAAGGATGTGTACAAACAGATGGCCCGGAACGGCAAGTTCGAGATTTGCGCCTTGAAGCCGTCGGGCAGCGAGTGGATGCGCCTGAGCGGCACGCTGGTGGCCGACGAGACGCTGGCCGTGAAGGAAGAGTTTCTGAACCGCAACGAGGGCTTGAAAAAGATGTACAAGGCCGACGACGACAACATGGCCGTGCTCTACATCACCCAAGCCACCGCCCGCTTCTGCTCGTTCACCGAGGCCGAACGCACCGTGCACTTCTGAGCGATGACAGAACAAACCATCACCGGAGCCGACGCAGGCAACAACCAGCTGCAGCGGCTCTATGAAACGGCCTTCCCTGAGGAGGAGCAGATACCGTGGAACGACCTCATGCACTTGGTGGATGCCATGCCGCTCGACTTCACGGCCTATTCCCGCAACGGCTCGCTCTTGGGCTTCACCATCGTTTATCCCCGCCCATCGTTCAACTGGTTCTGGTATTTCGCCGTGCCAGAGCAACTGCGCGGACAGGGCATTGGGCAACAGATTCTCTCGCGACTCATCGAGCGATACAAAGACTACACCAACATCCTCGACATGGAGTCGCCCGAACAGGAGTGCCCAATCGTGAGCAACGTCGCCGTCGCCACGCGTTTTACTTGCGCAACGGTTTCCGCGATACCGGAGTGGGACGCTCGTTCAAGGGCATCGACTACACCATCATGATGAACGGCGAAGGAACTTTCACCATGCATGACTACGACACCATCATCAACGAGCTGCGCTCGTTCTGGGATGCCATGCCCAGCTGACACAAAATCTTGAAAATTAAAGAGTAAACGAGTAAACAAGTAAACGAATAAACAAGCGGCGCAATGCGGCTCTCGCATCTTGCATCTCGCATCTCGCATCTCATTATGATAGACAGTATTATTGATTTCAACAAGACATTTGTGGCTCAAAAGGGCTACGAACAGTATCTCACCGACAAGTATCCCAACAAACGTCTGGCCGTGCTGTCATGCATGGACACACGCCTGACCGAGCTGCTGCCAGCCGCCCTGGGCTTGCGCAATGGCGACGCCAAAATCATCAAGAACGCCGGCGGCCTGGTGATTTCGCCTTTCGATTCGGCCATGCGCAGCCTGGTGGTGGCCGTTTATGAGCTGGGCGTGGAGGAAATCATGGTGGTGGCGCACTCGCACTGCGGAGCCTGCCACATGAGCTACAGCCATTTCCACGAGGCGATGACCGCCCGCGGCATCACCGACGCCACGCTCGACACCATCAAGAAGTGCGGAATCGACCTGGAGGGGTGGCTGGAGGGGTTCCGCGACACGCCCACCTCGGTGCGCAAGACCGTGGAAACCATCCGCACCCACCCGCTCATGCCCGCCGACATCACGGTGCGTGGTTTCATCATCGACTCCGAAACCGGCTTGCTGCAGGAAATAGACTGAAAGCTACGAGTGTCAAAACGCCCCGGTGAGCGAGTAGGGCTTGTCGGTGGCGGCCAGGCCGCGCTGGCAGTTGGGTTTGTCGGTCATTTCAAACTCCAGCACGCAGCCATCGGTGAGTTGGCGATGGGTAAGGTAGAGGGGCGTGTAGGGCTTGCCGTTGAGCAACACACGCTTCACATAGCGGTTGCGGTAGCTCACCTTCGGAGCCTTGACGATGATGTGGCGGCCGTTGGGCAGCGACACATCAGCATAGGGCACAAAGGGGGCACCAATAACGTATTGGTCGGTGCCGGGACACACGGGATAGAAACCAAGCGTGGTGAAGATGTACCAGGCCGACATCTGTCCGCAGTCGTCGTTGCCGCCCAAACCACGGATGTGGTTGCGATACATACGGTCCATAATCACGCGCAACCGCTCCTGCGTGAGCCACGGCTTCGTGGTCCAGGCATACAGATAAGGCACATGGTGACTGGGTTCGTTGCCATGCACGTAGCCGCCCACGAGACAGTCGGCGGTGATGTCCTCGTTGTCGGCATAGTAGCGCTCGGGCAGGTGCATCGTGAACAGCGAGTCGAGGCGTTGCACGAAGCGTGCCTCACCGCCCATCTGCTGGATGAGTCCGCCCACATCGTGCGGCACATGGAACGAGAAGTTCCAGGAGTTGCCCTCGATAAACCCCTCGCCGTAGGTCTGCAGCGGATCCATATCGGGCTTGAAGTGCCCGTCGCTGTAGCGTGGCGTGGCGAAACCGGTGCGCGGGTTGAACACGTTGCGGTAATTTAGAGAACGCTTCTCAAACTCGCGGGTCATCTCGGCATTGCCCAATAACCGTGCCGCTGCTGCGACAGCAAAATCGTCGTAGGCATATTCCAGCGTGTTGGAAGCCGCTGTGGCATCGTGGTCGAAGGGTGCATAGCCCAAGCGCATATAGTCGGACAAGCCGGGGAAGTGCGACCACGTGGCCGTGTTCCTCAAGGCGGTAAGCACGGACTCGTGGTCGAGCTGTGCACCTTTCACCACGGCATCGGCCACCGCGCTCACGGCATGGTAGCCCGTCATGCACCAGCCCTCGTTGCCCATCAGGCTCCACACCGGCAAGATGTGATTGGCGCTCTGCCGCTGGTGCGCGAGCATCGAGCGCACCATGTGGGTGTTGCGCTCGGGCTGCAACAGACCCAGCAACGGGTGCAGAGCACGATAAGTGTCCCACAGCGAGAACACCGTGTAGTTCACAAAGCCTTCTCCCTCGTGCACCTGTCCATCCACGCCGCGATAGCGGCCATCCACGTCGCAATAGACCGAGGGGTTGATCATCGTGTGGTAGAGCGAGGTGTAGAACATCGTCTTTTGGTCATCGCTGCCCGCGATGTCGATGGTGGAGAGCTCGCGCTGCCAGGCAGCGCGAGTCTCGGCGCACACCTGGTCGAATGTTTTGCCGCCGGCCTCGGTGCGTAGGTTCAGCAGGGCACCCTCGGTCGACACCGCCGAGAGGGCCACCTTCACCGTGAGCGGTTCGCTCAGGGCTGCGTCGAAGTCGAAATAGGCCACTACACTGCGTCCGCCCATGTCGGGGAAGTTGTGGTAAGGGTTGAGTTTGCGCCAAAAGCCCGAGTACGGCTCCGGGCGGCGGTCGCGATAGCCGTAGGATGCTATGGGTCGCGAGAATGTGATGGCGAAATAAGTGTAGTTGCAGCGCGCCCAGCCCTGCGTGATGCGGTAGCCAGTGAGCAAGGTGTCGTTCTCCACACGCAGGCTGCACCACAACGTCTTACCTTCGTAGTTGTAGATGCCGTGCGTGAGGTCCACCACCATGCGTTTCGCCTCGCCCGACTTCGGAAACGTGTAGCGGTGCACGCCCACGCGCGGTGTGGCGGTGAGCTGGGAGCGCACGCCGTTGTCGGCCAGCGTCACCTCGTAGTAGCCCGGTCGAGCCTGTTCAGTGTCGTGACTGAAGCGCTGGCGGTAGCCGTCGTCGGGGTTGTCGCGTGTTCCGGGGTTGAGCTGCAGCGGCCCGGTCTGCGGCATGAGCAGGATGTCGCCCAGGTCGCTGTGACCCGTTCCACTTAGGTGGGTGTGGCTGAACCCCACGATGGTGGGGTCGTCGTAGCGATAGCCGGCGCAATAGGCATACACCTCGTGCTGATACTGCCGGTTCACGTTGTGCGGGATGGTGTCGGTGTCGGGGCTGAGCTGCACTGCCCCAAAGGGTGCGCAAGCACCCGGAAACGTATGCCCCATGCCACTGGTGCCGATAAAGGTGTTCACATAGTCCACCGCTTCGCGCTGCTGCACAGGCTCACCAGCGGCAACCGCCACCGCAGCAACGGCAGCAACCGACCATAACGAAAGCCGAAACACGGCTTGGCAAATCTTTCTCATTTCGTTGAATATCAATACGTCGATAAAACGACACAAAAGTAGTACAATAATTCGACATGAGCAAATCGACATAAGGCAATTATAGGGGTAATCGGATACATCACCAACAAATTGTTTTGTAATGATTTTAATTTTTCGCTAATTATCTGTACCTTTGCGCTCCGAAACATCGGTCACGGCCGAATTTGCCCACTGCGGCAAACATCGGCAGCTTTACCATTACAGTGATGAATGACACAAGCAACCTCAACAATAAACGAAGCAAGGTAGAGCACCAAGCGTCGCGCACCAACTTTGCCGAGGTGCTGGAGGTGGCAGCCCTGGCGGGGCGCATCCTCTTGGAGAACGGGGCTGAGATTTCGCGCGTCGAGGATATCATGGGGCGTATTGCCACTCATTTTGGGGTGGACTCGGGCAACTTTTTTGTGCTCTCGAATGGCATTTTCACCACCGGCCATGCCAACAAGATTACCAAGTCGGGCGGTCAGGCTTCGACCTATGCCAACGTGGAGTTTATCCCCATCAAGGGCATCCAGCTCTCGAAAGTGGTGGCCGTGAACCGGCTGAGCTACGACATCGCTCACGACCGGACCGACCTTGCCGAGGCCCGCGAGCGGCTGGAGCACATCAACACCATGCCACCGAAACCAGCCTGGGAACAGATTCTGGGTTCTGGATTCGGTGCCGCCGGTTTCTGCGCGGTGTTTGGCGGCGGCTGGGCCGACTGCTGCGCAGCCCTAGTGGTGGGACTGCTGCTGTATGCCTTCGTGATGGCTGTCAGTGGTCGCTACCTGTCGAAAATCGTGAGCGGAGTCTGCAATGCTCTGGTGGCCACACTGCTGTGCATCGTGATGTGGCGGATGGGGTTCGGCGACAGTCTGGCCAACATCATCATCGGGGCCATCATGCCGCTCATTCCCGGAGTGCCCTTTGTGAACGGCGTGCGCGACCTGGCCAACTCCGACTATCTGGCGGGTTTCACGCGCCTCACCGATGCCATGCTGGGATTCTTCTGCATCGCTGTGGGGGTGTCGCTGGCATTCATTCTCGACGGTTCGCTGCATGGCGGCGTGGTGCCGATAGGCATGACGGTGAACCCGCAAACCGCCAGCCTGTTCTGGCAAGCGATGGCGGCGTTTGTGGGCACGGCGGCATTCGCATTGCTGTTCGGCATCGACCGCGAGCACTATGTACCCGCCGGGGTGATTGGAGCCGTGGGCTGGGTACTTTACTTGGTGCTGGTGCGGCAAATGGGAGCCACCCCGGCAACAGCCACGCTGGCTGCCGCCACACTGGTGTGTGTGATGGCGCGCATGGCGGCCATACCGTTCCGCTCGCCGGCACAAGGTTTCCTGTTGTGCGGCATTTTCCCATTGGTGCCCGGAGCGGGCATCTTCTGGTTCACCTACTACCTCACCGGCGAACAGTTCACCCTGTCGTTGCAGAGCGGTTGGACGGCGGGCAAAGTGGCCATTGCCATCGTGCTGGGCATCATCCTGGCCATGGAGCTGCCACAATGCATTTTCTCGCACAAACATAGAACGCATTGAAGATGCGAGATGCGAGATGCAAGATGCAAGATGCAAGAGCCGCATTGCGACACTAGAACCGAGAAGCGAGCCTCCCCAAACCCCTTCTGAAGGAGGGGCTTACCAAGATACGAGATAGACAGCACGATATGCAGCATCGCGATAACTTTGAACTATAAACAATGAACTATATGAAACGATTATTTGCATCATTTTTTTGCTGCTGTGCCATTGTGGCCAGCAGCTTTGGCCAACAGGCATTGGGACAGCGGCCAAATGTAACCTCGCCTGTGGTGAACAACGATGGCACGGTTACCTTCAACTTCTTCGACCCCACGGCACAGCAAGTGAGCGTGACTGGTGACTTCGAGGAAATCCGCTCCGTGACGTTGCCCATGACGAGACAGGACAATGGGGTGTGGACGGTGACCACCACCCCACTCCACCCTGAATTGTACTCCTACAGCCTCACCGTGGATGGCCAGCGGTTCATCGACCCGGCAAACAGCTATGTGAACCGCGATATTTCCACCTTAAGCAACATCTTCATTGTGACGAAGGCCGACGACGACAAGGGTCACCTGTATCAGGTGAACGATGTGCCTCACGGCACGATGAGCCGCGTGTGGTACGACAGCCCCACGCTGGGTCAGCAACGGCGCATGACGGTTTATCTGCCTGCGGCTTACGACTGCACGCGGCGGTTCCCGGTGATGTATCTGCTGCACGGCCATGGCGGCGACGAGACGGCCTGGGGCGACCTGGGACGCGCCTCGCAAATCATGGACAACCTGATTGCAGAGGGCAAGGCGGTGCCCATGATTGTGGTGATGCCCAACGGCAACCCCACCTGCAACGCGGCACCGGGATGGTGGCACGAGGGGATGTACACGCCCGACGGCAACGCCTTCAACGAGCGCGGTGCCAAGGCCACCATGGAGGAGAGTTTTCTCGACATAGTGAGCTATGTGGACAGCCACTACCTGACCATCGCCACGCGTCAGGCACGCGCCGTCACAGGGCTCTCGATGGGCGGTGGCCACACCTTTGGCATTGCACTGCGCTACCCCGAGATGTTTGACTTCTATGGCCTGCAGTCGGCAGCTGCGCGGGTGAAACCCGGTGATGCCGAGTTCGAACAGCAGATGAGCCGCCTGTTTGCCTCAAAACCGAAACTCTACTGGATTGCCATTGGCCAGGAAGACTTCCTGATGCCGATGAACAACGACCTGCGCCAGTATCTTGACCAAAAGGGCTATCCTTATGAGTACTACGAGAACGACGGCGGCCACCTGTGGCGCAACTGGCGCATCTACCTCACCCTGTTTGCCCAGAAAATTTTCCGCGACTGACTGCGCAACTGCCATTGAGGGTGATTGCCGCATGAGCCGAGAAAGAGAAGTGTCAACTGCTGAGAGACGTAGTGGATAAGAACAACTATCGCCTGATTACAATAAGATTTGCCAAAGTCCAGATTGTTGAGCTGCTGGCTTTCCAACCCTAGCTCATCGACCGGTGGCTGGTGATTGATGCATTCCCAATGGCCGCCATCAGCGAATAACAACTGGAAAATAAAAAGTTGTCATTTGTTGTAATCTGTTGTTCTGGGTTGCTTGATTTTTCTTTTGCCTGGCTGTCGCTTTCAATGCTAATTGCGCCAGTTTCCTCCACAAAGCCACAAAAAGGACTGAAATAGAATTGCTCATGTCGAATAAGTGGTGTAATTTTGCAGCGAATCTTGAGGCAATACCATATAATATGAAAAAGAGAATCATCTACATTGACATGGACAATGTGCTTGTCAACTTCAAGAGCGGGCTCGACCGTGTGCCCGAAAAGGTGAAGATGCAATATGCCGACGATGGCAGTGGCAAGCCCATTTATGATGAGATTCCTGGCATTTTTGCCTTGATGGACCCGATGCCAGGAGCTATCGAGGCGATACAAGAACTGAGCGAGCACTTCGACCTCTACATCCTCTCCACCGCGCCGTGGCTCAATCCCAGCGCATGGATTGACAAGGTGAAGTGGGTACAGCTATACTTTGGTGCCGGGAAGGACTCCGTTTTCTACAAGCGTCTCATCATCTCGCACCACAAGGATTTGAACCATGGTCATTTCCTAATTGATGACCGACCCAAAAACGGCGCAAGCGAGTTTGAGGGCGAATGGATTGAGTTCGGCTCGCAAGGATTCCCCGATTGGCCCACCGTGGTCAAGTATCTGCTGGCTAAATGATTTCAATGAGCTTGGCCTGCAGACTGTCGAACGCATCACCGCGTGGTGAACGAGATTCTGACACAGTGAAACAGCAACAGATAGAAGCATGAAGAAGATTATCAACCCCTGGTGCGACCATCCTGGATATAACTGCTTCGGCTGCAGTCCCGACAACCCTATCGGGCTGCATCTGGAGTTTTTTGATGATGGCGATTATGTCGTGAGCCAATGGCATCCCAGCAAGAACTACCAAGGCTGGATCGACACGATGCACGGTGGCATTCTGAGCACACTAATCGACGAGGTGTGCGGATGGGTGGTCACCCGCAAATTACAAACCAGCGGCTACACCGTGCAACTGAATGTGAGATTCCGCAAGGCTGTCCCCACCACCGAATCGGTGCTCACCATTCGGGCCAAAGTCACGAAACAAGTGCGCAATCTGGCCTATATCCATGCGAAAATCATCAACAGCAAGGGCGAGATTTGCAACGAGGGCGAAGTGACCTACTTTCTGATGCCACCCGAAAAAGCGAAGGAGATGGGTTTCCGGCCATGCAACGTGGAGGATGAAATATAATAAGAGAAGAATCATATGATTACAGGAGAAATCAAACACATTTACCTTGCCGGCGGCTGCTTTTGGGGAACGGAGCATTACTTCAAGCAAATCGAGGGCGTGGTGAAGACTGAAGTGGGATTTGCCAACGGGCACACCGAGAACCCCACTTACGAGGAGGTATATACCGACACCACCGGCTACGCCGAGACCGTCCACGTTGGTTACCGCCCCGATGTGGTGAGCCTGGAGTTCCTTTTGCAGATGTTCTTCAAGGCCATCGACCCCACTAGCCTGAACAAGCAGGGCCATGACGAGGGCACGCGCTACCGCACCGGCATTTACTATACCGACCCCGAAGATTTACCCATCATCGAACAGGCATATCGGGAAGAGCAAAGTAAATACCAGCAACCCTTGGTCGTTGAAAAGCTACCCTTGAAGAACTTCTACACAGCCGAGGAGTACCACCAGGATTACCTCGACAAGAACCCCGACGGCTACTGCCACCTGCCGCAGTCGCTGTTCGAGTTCGCGCGCAGAGCCAAGGAGAAGAAATGAGGGCGCAGGAGGATATTTGTGTGGCAAGAAGTTTTTACGGTACACCCGGAGGGTGTGATGCCGTGCTGCTTGCCACGGAAAATCCCCACTGCACCCACTTTTTCCAACGAATAATCGCGATACTGACGCACTTTTTCCAACGAATAATCGCAACACCGGCGCATTTTTTCCAACGAATAATCGCCAGTTTGCCGCACTTTTTCCAACGAATCCTATTTTCGGAAGATGTAATAGACAACCATGATTGTCGACCCCAACATAGCTAATGCCATGTCCTTTGGGGCATCCCAGATGTCGCCCTGCTGGCCATTATAGCCGTCAATGTCACAAGTGCGATGTCAAGCATAATTATGAGCCCACTCTATTTCACACAACGACAATTCCTTTCCAACTGAGCAACCGAACTTGCTCCAACGAGCGCGCTGGTGACACCGCGTTGCTGTAGAACCCATCGCAAGGCATACTCCGCCAAGGTCTGCCCCTGGGCGGCAGCCTCGTCGTTCCAGCCATACAGCTGGCCGAGCAATTCCGGGGTCAGCACCGACTCTTTCAAGAATTTGCCTTTTGCCATGCGGCTGTCGGCGGGAATCTGATAGTTCTGTGTTGAGTCTGCTTGTAAATAGCGGTCGGTAAGCAGTCCCTGTGCCAATGGCGAGAAACTGATGAAGCCAATGCCTTTCTCGACACAGAAATCGAGAATCCCTTCGTCTTGCGGCCCTCGAGAGAGCATGTTTAATTTACCTTGGTAAATGAGCAAAGGCACATCATGCTGCTGAAGATAGTCATAGGCGATGCGGGTGGCATGCAGCGGCCAGTTGGAAATACCCACATACAAAGCCTTGCCGCTGCGAACGATATCGACAAGTGCCTGCAGTGTCTCCTCAACGGGCGTTTCTGGGTCGTAGCGGTGAGAGTAGAACAGGTCCACGTAATCCAAATGCATCCGCCGCAACGACTGATCGAGGGATGCGATGAGATATTTGCGTGAGCCCCAATTGCCAAAAGGTCCGTCCCACATTTCGAAGCCCGCTTTCGTGGAAATGAACAACTCATCACGATAGGGACGGAAATCCAGGTCCATGAGTCGGCCCAGCGTCTCCTCGGCAGAGCCATATCGCGGCCCATAGTTGTTGGCGAAATCCCAATGAATAATGCCATGGTCGAAGGCATAGCGCGTGATTGCTCTGCTGCGTTCAAAAGGATCCACACTGCCGAAATTGTGCCAGAAGCCCAACGACAATCGCGGCAACAGCACACCGCTCTTTCCACATCGTTCGTAAGTCATCACATCCTCATCATAACGTGATGAGGCAGCTAAATAATTCTCATTCATAGTAGTTGATTGTTAGTAGTCTTTAAACATTATCGCTCATTCAAAGAATCTGCATCAAAAGAACAAGTGAGGATGGTCTTTTGGAGTTCCTCCAGGAAATGTGCCGCCTGGGTACCATCCATCTGCACATGGTGGAATTGGAAGGAGATGGGCAAGGTGGTCCTTAGCCAGCCTTTGCGGTAGCGGCCCCACATCACCATCGGATTACAGAACTGGTCGGTATATTGATTGACGATGCAGTCGAGTTCGGTGGCAGTCATAGCCGATGTGCCTATCACCATCGCACCATCTACGAAGGAACTCTGGCAAGACGTGCTGGCCGATTGCGCCAGAGCCATATAGTCTTGTCCGAACTGCTCCAAATCATTTGTATATAAGATGTCACACGAGTTGATGCCACCTTCTTTGTTGTTCACTATCACGTTGATGGCAAGACGGTCGTACTTATACAGTTTCCCCTGCTCAGGCAGCAAGTAAAACTCTTCCATCCTACTGGCAGCCTTGCCGATGCACCAACACATGAGAAGATTAAACTTAATGTTCCTTCGCCTGCTCACCATACGAAGTCGCGTCACATCGAACGTCTTCGTGAGCGTCACCATCGGCATGGGCGACTTCATCCATAGTTCAAATGCCTGCGCTCGACTGGTGTTCTTGGGATCGATTTCCTGTTTCATAATGTCCTTCATTGTTTATAATCGGCAAGCGTTTTGACCTCACAGCCTTTGCCCTCGTAATAAGCAAGCATCTCTGGCAGCTTCTTCAAGCTGGTGATGCAGCCAGATAGGACATGCACCAAGAGGCCTGCCATTCGATGGCTGCGTTGATATTACCGATGATGTCCCGATAGTGTTTGGCGATGTCGTTCTGGAAGTCGATAACGACAAGTGCTTTATTGTTCATCATTTACTCAATCACAAAACTACGTGGATAGAAATCACTATAGAAACGACCAGCAGAGGCAGTGAACTTCAAGACGCAGTAGTTCGGGTCGGTGACGCCACCTGGATAGTACTGCTCGTCGCCGTCGCGCCAGATCATCTCCTTCGAAGCGGCATCCGTCAGCACCTCCATCGTTCCACGAAGCATCATGCCCTTGAAGCCCTCGGCGTCGCAGAAATAGATGCTGGCCTTGGGGTTTGCCTTGTAGTGGGCCACGCGGATGGAGAAGGTGTTGGTGGTGAAGTAGAACGTCTTAATGCCTTCGCACTTGCGGGGTGCCAGCATGGCTTTGGTCCAGGGGAATCCCTCGTTATCGACCGATGAGATGAAAGTGACGGGCAGTGAGTCGGCCATCTTGGCGATCAATTCCTTTACACCAGTTAGTGCTGGCTTTTCAGGCATAGCCTCATCGTTGTTTATGGCAAGAGATTTGCGCCAGCGCTTCAGATGCGGGAAGTACATTTTCATCTGTCCGATGTACTCTTCCTTCGTAATCGGCTGCGGCAAACCTTTGTTAACCTCGCCGACAAACTGAGCACAGTGCTCAATCATCTCGTCCATTGTACACTCCTGCAAGAATTTCCCGTCCTTATAGCAGTACATGCAATAATCTTCATTTTTACTCCCATCGGCATTCGTGCCGAGGACATCATCCGTGAGCGGCATTCCGCAACTCTGACAAAATTTTTGTTCCATTTTGATTTCCTGTTTATTACTGTCATATTTCGATTAAATATCATCATTATATAGGTACACACATTTCGCAATAGTTGATGCCGCCTGTGCAGTTTGCCACGACAGTCCCAATCGCCAGCGGGTCGAACTTGTACATTTTGTCTTCACCTGGAACCATGAAGAACTCCTCGATTTTGGAAGCCGTCTTGCCGATGCATCAGCAAAGCAGCATATTGAATGATAGTTCTTTCGGCTCACTTAATACAGCCTCGTCACGTCGAACGTCTTCGTGAGCGACACCATCGTCATGGGCGATTTCATCCACAATGCGAATGCCTGCGCCCGCTTCGCGTCCCCGGGATTGATTTCCTGTTTCATCTTTTATTATCGCACCAAAGGACATTATTCGTTTCTTCTATCAAATCTTCGAGTTTTGCAGCCGCAAAGTTACATATAGTTGCCGAATGCACCAAATAACTGGGATATATGCGAGGTTTCCTCAATGCTTATCATTTTTAATTTCCGCTGAGAGTAGAACAAAAAAAGTCGCTATAGTCAGCAGAAACTTGAAATTTTCTTGATATTTCCGCTGAAAATAGCGCATTTTATGCGTTTTTAAATATTAGCGTATTCTAGTTTTCGCTGTAAATTGAGCTTGCGCCACTTCCGATTCTCCGCCCGCCATATTCATCCACCATAACCGTACTGCCTTCACATTAGCACTTTCCTACCGTTCTTAATGAATATTCCATGCGTCGGACGTTTGACAGGCCTGCCCTGTAAGTCGAAATAAATGTCGGAATGTTTTGAAACGGTGACAGCGGGGATGCCAGTGGTTACACAGTTCATACGGGCTACTGAAATGCCGAGGCCGGGATATTGTGTGAGCCAAATGAGGTCACGTTTGGGGTCAAGCGTGATTTTTGTGATCTCATTGAGCGCGATACCTGAGTTATCTGTGTCGTAGGTCGTCCAGTCGATTTCATCGAAGCAGACGAGGCCAACGTCGCCCGCAGTGGCTATCCATTTCTTGTTGTCGGCATCTACCTGCAAGTCCCAAAAACAGTCGCTTGGCAGCGGCGAGTTGCTGCAGTTATAGGTTGTCCATGTGTTTCCGTCGAAGCGTGTCAGCCCTAAGCCGTATTCTGCCCCCATTTTGTCGGGATTGCGAGGGTTGCGGCAGTTCACCCAAAGAACGTTGTTGTTGTCAATGGTGACCAAGCCCACGTAATCGGACGGGAGGGAGGAATTGGAAGTGGTGTAGTTGTCCCATTTCGTACCGTCGAAACAGAACAAACCAGCGCCAAAGGTGCCGCACCAAAGGCTGTTGTTGCTGTCGAAGGCCATGCACTGGACTGTCGCGGAGAGGCCGGAATTGCTCTTGTTGTAGGCCGTCCACGACTCGCCGTCGCGCATATAGAGACCCTTGTTCGTGGCTATCCAGAGACGGTTTTCGCGGTCGAACTTGATGAGGTTGGCATTGGCTTCGCTGAAAGGATAGTCGGTTCTCATATAGGCTTTTCTGCCAGTAGGGGTTATTTCCACGAGGCAAGTGTCGGTGGAAGACCAAAGCCAAAGTATCCATACGTTGCCGTTACTGTCGGCTTCGGTCTGCGCGGTCTGCGGCATGGGTTCAAACTTATAATCGCCCGTGTCGATGTTGTATTTCTGAAAGCCATAGAGTGAGCCGACATGAAAATTTCCGCTTGCATCAATGCATCCGCTGGTGAAAGACATTGTGTTTTCATACAGCACATTGCCAATGAGATTGATAGGTGTCAAACCGTTATCAGTGAGCTTTAACAAGCCCTCGAAACGTGAACCGACATAGACTTTATCATTGTCAACATCAATGGTCAGCAGATAATCGTTTTCAACATTCAGCTGATAGGGATAGGCTGTGAAGTATGTGCCGTCAAATTTAGTAATAAATCGGTCGCCAAACATCCACAGATTGCCATTCTCATCGGCCGTCAGGTCTGAGATGTTCGCTTCGGGCAGTGCAGAATTGTCGGGAGTAAAGTGCGTAAAATCATTGCCGTCGCACTTTACGAGTCCATTGTTGGTCGCTATCCACAGGTGTCCGTCTTTGTCGGTTTCGATATTGTTTGCTTTCCCGTATGGAATATTGTACGGAACCAAGTCATTGGACGTGAATACACATAGGTTATACTTGTTCAATGCATCGTAACACGCTACCCATATACGTCCATCGACATCGGCTCTAATCTTCTTGACGTAGGCGTAAGGGCTAAGCTGGTTGACGTAGTATTCTGCTGTGCATTTCTTTCCGTCGAAAGCGTACAAACAAACGATGCCGCCCACGAGCATTGTTCCGTCATCATTGAAGTAAAAACCCGATATTTGCTGGTTGCTGTTAAATCCAGCGTTCTTCCTGTCGAATTTCTCAATGCCACCGGCGGTCACCTTTGCCAAGCCGTTGTATTCCGTGCCTACCCACAGTTCGCCATCGTGCAGTGCCATGTCGGTGATTGAATTGCCTGTCAAGCTCCCATCGGCGCGTTTGAGTACCGTCTGCTGGCCGCTCTGCTTGTCAATCTTCACGATGCCGCCGCCCTTTGTGCCAACATATAGACAGTTCTGGTCGTGGATGATTTTCGACACAAAGTTCTTGCTCGAAATATTCTGCCAGTCGGTCAGTTGCGCATTCGACGTTATGATGCTGAAAGCGAGTAGGATGGAGATAATGGTTGGCTTGTTCATATCCGATTTATATTTATGCTAAGCGATTGCAAGTCTCGGCTGATTTCAAAATCAGCGGCAAAGATGCAGTCTCCGGCAGCAAACGAGTCAAAGGAAATAAAGATTTTTAACACAAATTCAACACATCATTGTTCTTTCTTTTACTCCTGGCCAGTAGCACCAGACAATAATGGCGGGAACGAGGGATGAGATACATCGAATCCAAGTAAAGTCATTGATACAACTAATGCCTCCAGTCAGAGCGCGAAGGCTATAGAGCACAACGATGGCGATGATAGCCATGCGTGTCAGGGGCAAGCGACGGATGTCGCCAGTGGCAGAGAGAGCATAAAGTCCTGCCAGACAGAAAGCAAAGACAAGACCAATAGTCAGGGCATACAGCATCCAGACATGCCTAGACACCATCTGATGCATGATTTCACGGATGCCGTAGGCCTCGAATGCGTTGTCCAAAGCAAACAGGCAGCCGATGTGGCCAATGGCTATAAGGAAGTGGAGCATTGCTCCGAGTCGTAATCTTTTCATTGCCTTTATCTTATTGTTCTAACATCTGTCGGGCAATATTTGCTATTTCTGCCTCAGAAGGTGAGTTCGCGATGAAAATGGCTATAATGGCGCGACTTCCATCGGGCATGAGAATGATACCTGCATCGTTCATGTCTTGCATTCCTTCGGGTGATGGGAATCCCGTGCCTGTTTTATGTACGAGACGAGCATCAGCGGGTATCGCAGCAGGGATTCGTTTCAGTCCTGTTGAACAGTCAGCCATTGCCTTCCAGATGAATGTCAGGCAAGGGTTTTCATCTTTATGATGATAAAACCATTCGAACAAACGAACCATTTCAGCGGGGGTGGAACTGTTTTCGAAAGCCGTTGCCGGATTCTTGTGCATGTGCTTCTCTGTCATGCGGACATGGATATCGTGGAATCCAAGTTTTCTC
>JAFYCU010000230.1 GCA_017545095.1 Muribaculaceae bacterium
CATGTTGCCGGGATTGAGCCAGCTCTCCTTGAACTCCACATAGATGCCGGGACGGTTGCCGGTGTCCTCGGGGTCGGCCTCATAGGCATTGGCGAAGTCATACTCGATGAAGTCCATGTACTTGGCGTTGTATTGCCCCTTGGCCTTGATGGCTTCGTAGATTTGTTGCAGCGTCATGCCTTTGTACTCATCCTTGATTTTATAGGACAGCACGCGGCGGCCGTTGGCATCGCGCACCAGACGCTTGCCTTCGGCATAGGCAATCTGGTCCTGGATGGCGCTGATGTATAGGCCATCGCTGTAAACAATCTTGCCTGTGGTCTTGTCGAAGTAGCCGCTGTTGGCAGCAAACGACGGTCGTGCTTGCTCCAGGCTGCTCTCGTTGAACCAGCTGCCCGAGTCGAGCATGAGCAGCTCGGCATAGTAGTAGCTCAGCGTGTAGAACGGGCGGAACGAGGCGATGTCGCGACCATACTGTGCCTCAGCATCGGCCTTCGAGAATCCCAGGCTCATGTAGAAGTCAACACGGCTGGTGGGAACGGTCTCGGAGAAGATGTTCTCGATGTTGGTGGTGCGCTTCAGGTTCTCGTCGTGGTTGGCCAAGACGATGCCATCCTTGGTGCACTGCACGTCGCTCTCCAGGTAGTCGGCGCCCATCTCGCGGGCCCAACGCCACGATGCCTCGGTCTCCTCGGGAGCCCAGAAGGTGGAACCGCGGTGAGCAATCACTGCATACAGGGGAACGTAGTCGCGGACCTTGGCCAGCTCGGCGTTCAGCACCTGAACGTCGACGCGCTTGGCGTCGGTCTTCTCACTGGTAAACTGCTGCTCCTCGGAGCAAGAGGTTGCAAGGGCCACCAGCATCAGGCCGGCTGCGCCCATTCGAATGAGATGTTTAAACATAAAAATTGATTATTAATAAATGAAATAGATGAATATTCGTTTAATTCACAATTCGCGAGTGGCGTAATGCATAATAATGAGCGTCTCGCGTCTCGCATCTCGCGTCTCGCATCTCGCATCTTGCGTCTTATTTATGCTCGCCTTTGCGGTCGGCCACGAGGTACTGCTCCTCTTTATAGGTCAGTCCCATGAAGAAGATAGCCAGCACACAGGCCACGATGAGCAGGATAAAGGGCCAGTCCCATCCGCCGGTGTTGTCGGCCACATAGCCCAGCACCGAGTTGGCCAGGATTGCGGTACCCAGCACGTAGCCCATGAATCCGGTGAGTCCGGCGGCGGTGCCGGCGGCATTCTTCGGGGCCAGGTCAAGGGCCTGCACGCCGATGAGCATCACAGGGCCGTAGATGAGGAATCCAATGGCGATGAGGCAGCCAATCACAACGGTCAGGTTGGTCATGTTCTGCCAGTAGATGACGATGGCCACAATAATCAGGGCCATGAAAATCATGGTGGGCAGTGCGCGGCGGCCATTGAACACCTTGTCGCTGAGCCAGCCGCAGAAGATGGTGCCGGGAATGGCGGCAGCCTCATAGGCAAAGTAGGCCCAGCCGGCACTCTTGATGTCGACGCCGTGGCCGCTCAGAATGGTGGGTGCCCAATCCAGGCAGCCATAACGCACCATATAGATAAAGGAGTTGGCCAGTGCGATGAACCACAGGAACTTGTTGCTGAGCACGGTTTTGAAAATCTCGGCAAAGCTGAGCGACTGCTCGCTCTTCTTCTCATCGTAGTTTTTCGAAGCCGAGCCGCTCCACTTCTCAATCGACGGCAGTCCGCACGACTGCGGGGTGTCGCGGATGAGCACATAGGCGATGATGGCAATCAGGATGGCCACGGCGGCAGGGAAGGCATAGGTGCCGATGAGGAAGTACATCTTCTCGTTGGTGCCGTAGAACCAGGAGCCGAACCAGGCGGCACCATAGGCGGCCATGGGACCCACGAGGGCACCACCCACGTTGTGGGCGCAGTTCCACACACTCATCCATGTGCCGCGTTCCTTGATCGAGAACCAGCGCGTCATCACACGTCCGCACGGGGGCCAGCCCATGCCCTGGAACCAACCCACGAGGAAGTTGAAGGCTCCCATCAGGAAGATGGCCAGACCCTTTTGCTCGCTGAAGAACTGGATGGGCACAATCATGAACATCATGGCCACGGCCGAGAGAATCAATCCCAGCGGCAGGAACCGGCGGGCATTGCTGCGGTCGCTCACACTGGCCATGACAAATTTCGAGAAACCATAGGCCAGCGCGTTCATGGCCAGCGCAGTGCCAAGCTCGCCCTTGGTGAAGCCGAAAGGCTCGAGCATGGGGATAGCCATCGAGAGGTTCTTTCTCACTAAGTAGAAACCGGCATAGCCGATAAAGATGCCGATGAACACTTGCCAGCGAAGTCGGCGGTACTTCGCATCGGCCTCAGGCCCGGTTTGCTCGGGCTGATAGGCAGGGGGAGCTAAAAAACTTGCCATAGTTTTAGTTGTTGTTTTTTGGTGAGGTTAATTGAGTTGTCTTTTTTTCAAGGGGATTTTCCAGCTCAACTAGTTTAGCTGGTTCAACTAGTCTCACTAGTTTATTCCGTTGAGCTGTTTGGTTTTTTCGATGTCGAGGGCTTGTGCGAGGATGCTGATGGGGTTGAGTACTTTCACGCTGGTCGACATCTCGATTTGCCACTTGCACGTCTCGCAGTCGGTGGACACGTAGTCGGGTTGGGCGGCTTCGATGTCGGCAAACAGCGTTGCTCCTATGGCTTGGGAATATTCGTAGTTCTCTTTTTTGAAGCCATAGGTGCCCGATATGCCGCAGCAGTTCTGCTCCATCTCGATGAGTTCCAGCCCGGGGATCATGCGCAGCAGCTCGGTGCTGAAGATGGCCCAGCCCATGCGTTGCATGTGGCAGGCGGTGTGGTAGGCCACCCGCATCTTGAAGTCGGGACGGAAGGCCATTTTCACCTTGCCGTTGTCGATGAGCTGATAGATGAATCGTGTGGCCAGCGACAGGTGGTCGCGCACGCCCTCGTTGTTCACACCAAGCAGCTCGGGATATTCGTCACGCATGGTGAACGTGCATGTGCTGCTGGTGGTGATCACCGGTCGGTGCTGCTCCTCGATGCTGCGGCGCATGGCGGCCATGTTGGTCTCGCCCTGGCGGCGGGCCTGGTTATAGAGGCCGTTGGCAATCAATGCCACCCCGCAGCATTTCTCCTTGTTGAGCAGATGCACACCATAGCCGATGGCGTTCATCACCGTCACCAGGTCTTGGCCCAGCTGCGGGAAGTTGTAGTTCACGTAGCAGCCGTGGAAATAGCTCACATGGTTGCGGAAACCATCTTGCTTGGTCTGGGCATTACGGCGGAACCACGTTTCGAACTTCTGGCCGCTGTAGGCGGGGAAGGTGCGGTGCTTGTCGATGGCCATCACGCTGTGCATGACGGCCTTGACGGGTTTCAGGCCGAGTGTGAAGTTGGTCACCGGGGCCACGATGGTGGCCATGGTGCCCACGAGGTCGGTGTTGGCGAGCATCATGTCGCGCAGCTTGGGACGGTGGCTCTGGTGGCTCATGCGGGCTTGCTGTATGAGGTCGCCCACATGCACATCGTTGGGACAGGCCACCTCGCAGCGCTTGCAGTTCAGGCACAGCTTCAGGGTCTCATCGAAGAACTTCGGGTCCTTGAGGCGGTAGCGTTCCCCGTCGGGGCCGGCCTGTTTGGGGCCGGGATATGCGGGGTTTACCGCCGCTACGGGGCAGTAGACCGTGCAAATCGAGCATTTCAGGCATTGCTCAAAGTTGTGGTTGCTGATGCTGGTCAGTTGAGTAGATGACATGCAGTTTTCTCGTTTTCAGTATTCGCGACTTGTCGCATAACACTGGAATATTATAGTCTAAATTTCCCTATTTCTTTCGCAATTACTTTTGTGCCTTGATTCGCTCGGCCACATCGAGTGCGGTGAGCATCGACACGCCCGTGCCGTCGCCCATCACCAGTGGGTTGTGGCCGGCGAGCAGCTGTCCGATGGCAAAAACGTTCTGAACGGGTTCGCCGTCTTTCAGGGGATGGAATGTGGAATCGGTAAGCACGCCCACGCTCATATAGGGCTGGTCGCCCATCACGCCATAGTGGCTCCACTGTTCGCGGCTCGTGGGCATGTTCACGTCGAGGTCGAGCAGCGGCTCATAGATGCGCTCGAAGTTCGACTCCAGCCCTCGGCTCATCAGCGAGCCGGTGGCTAGCACATAGTGGTGGGCCTGTAGCGGCATGGCTTGCAGTTTTGTGGTGCTCACCTCGGTCACCCGGTTGCCGTCGAGGGTGGCGTGGCACACCGTGTCGCCCAGCAGGTAGCGGCCTCCCAGCATCTGGAAGTAGTGCTTGAGGGCGGCGTTGAGCCTCACTCCTGTCACAGCGGGTGGCAGTGTGGCCAGAAAGCGCAGCGGACGCTCCACCTGGGCGATGAGCTTGTCGCACACGTCATCGTTGTCGATGCCCATCACAGCAGGCATGAGCACCACTTCGGGGGTGCCCGTCACGGCGGCATTGATGGCGGTGGCAAGCTGCCACACGGCCTGTGAGTTGGCAAACACCTTGGCCAGACTGGTGGGGCGCATCTCGGTGGCACTGCGCCGTGCCTTGCGCAGCACGTCGAGGTGCACATCGGCCACCGTGACCTCGCAGCCCAGCTGGCGCAGTCCGTTGGCAACGAAGTCGATGGGATAGTCGATGAATCCGTTCAGGTTGATCAGGCACGCCTGTTTCCAAGGCAGTTGGTCGGCTTCATCACACGTTGCCAAACGTTCCAGAGTGAGCCAAGCCGGTTTGGTGACTCCTATGGGTGTGATGCGGTAGTGGTTGCGTGTGGCGTCGCCTGTGGTGCCTATGCCCACGTCGGTAAGCAGCGATTTGGCCTGCTCGGCCAGTTGCGCCACGCGTGCGGCTCCTATTTTTGCATAGGGATGGCCACTGTCGAGTGCGTCGATGGCCTCGAGGGGGTGGGAAACCTCGCCGCCTTTGCCGTCGCTGCCCAGCAGCTCCATCGAGCCGCCGAAGAAGTGCAGCGTGTTCTGTCCGCCGGCCACGATGGCCACGCGTTGCCCGGCCCGGGCCAGGGTGATGCCACAGGTGAGGCCGCTCAGGCCTCCGCCAATGATGATGGTGTCGAATTTCATTTCCTGCCCTCCTTTCTTGTGATGGCCTTGTCGAGGCCGCAAAGTCCCTGATAGATGGTGGCGGTGAGCTGTGCTTCGCGCAAAGCGGCTCCCCAGGCCACGGGTTTTACGCCTTTCCAGCGCTCGTCGAGAAACGCTGCAAGGTCGGTTTGGGCTTTGTCGATGTTGTTTCTGAATCGTCCCATGAGTGCTGCTGCGCGGCAGGCGCACAGTTTGCCTTGGCAAGTGCCCATGCCCGTGCGGGTGCGCTGGCGCAGGTCCACCAGGTTGTGCACATGCAGGTTGTCGACGGCATAGCGCACCTCGCCCACGCTCACGCCCTCGCATTCACACACCAGGGCGCGGTCGGTGTCGTTGTCGAGCTGTATCTGGCTCGTCAAGGTGCCGTGGCGACCCTCGGCGGCATTGAAGGCAAACGAGCGGCTCACGTGGCTCTGTGCCGGCTGCTCCGACCCGGGCAGCGGCGTGGTGGCGGTGTCGCAGCTGGCGGTGTTGCCCAGCTTGCGGCAAGCCATGTCGGTGGCTTGCTCGGCCATCAGGCGGTAGGTCATCATCTTGCCGCCGGTGATGGTGATGAACCCAGCCATGCCGTCGCGCTCCTCATGGTCCAGGCACACGATGCCACGGCTGATGCTGCGTCCGCTGGGATCGTTGTCGGCCGCCACCAGGGGGCGCACACCGGCATAGGCGCGCAGGATGCGTGTGGTGGCCAGCGAGGGTGCCAGTTTCTCGCCCTCGGCAAGCAGCACGCGCACCTCGTCGTCGGTAACACGCATGTCGTCCACGGTCTCGATGGGCACGCGGTCGCTCGTGGTGCCAATCACACACACCGCGTCGTCGGGCACAAGAATGTCGGCATTGGCGGGTTTGCGGCAGCGGTTGATAACCATGTGGTTCACGCGGTGGCCAAAGATGAGCAAGGCTCCCTTGGCGGGGAACATGTTGATGGTGATGCCGGCCATGCGGGCGATGAGCATGCCCCAAATGCCGCCGGCGTTGATGGTGACCGAGGCGTGGAACTCATGCTCAATGCCGGTGTGCAGGTCGCGGGCTTTCACGCCCTCCACACGGTTTTGGCTCACAATCAGGCTGGTCACCTCGTGATAGGTGAGCGTGTCGGCACCGTGTAGCTGGGCGTCCATCACGTTCGCCACCGTAAGCCTGAACGGGTCGATCGACGCGTCGGGCACTCGCACAGCCCCGATAAGGTCGGGATTCACCGATGGCTCGATGGTGCGTGCCTCGGCCGGGTCGATGATGTCGGCGCAGATGCCGGCACGCTGGCAGGCCTCCACAAAGGTCTGCTGGTAGGCCAGGTCGTCTTCGGGCAGGGTGATGAACAGGCCGTCGGTCTCTTCCACGCAGTGGCGTGCTATGCGGCGCAGAATCATATTTTCCTTGATGCACTCGGTGGCACTCTCGTGGTCGGTGACGGCATAGCGAGCACCACTGTGCATCAGGCCGTGGTTGCGGCCTGTGGCTCCGTTGGTGAGGTCGAATCGCTCAAGCAGCAACACGCTAAGCCCACGGCGGGCACAGTCGCGTGCCACGCCGGCTCCGGTGATACCGCCGCCAATCACAATCACATCATAGTGTTTATTCTTGTCGTTCATTTCCACGTTGGTGTTAGCATATTATAATAATGTGCAAAATTAGTGCAAGCCGAGCGAAAAACATCAAGCTTGCTTGAATGGTTTTCTAAGGTGAAGCCTAATTTCGCGTTTTTGCCGCAAAATTAGTGCAAACAGAGCGAAAAAGCAAAGTTTGCTTTGATTTTTCCGAAACACAGCCTAATTTCGCGTGAAAGCTAATCGTTGTTGCTTTTTGCATATTTTTGCCAACATTTTGGAGTGTAGCCACTTCGGTGTCATGCCTCGGTGGCGAATTTTCGCTGCAAAGGTAATATCAAATTTTTAATCAGCAAATTTTTTGACGAAAAAATTTCATACGAAACATCATTTATCTTGCTCGCAAGAATCAATCATGCAAGATATTGGAATTCCGAGGCTAAAATATTGGGCACTTACGCTGTTTCGTTTCGATAAATAGTGATTTCGTATTGCTACGATTTTATTCATAGTTTGATGAATTTTTACAGCATTTTATGCTTGTGCGAAATATTTTTTTGGCCATTATAAAAAAAGTGCCTACATTTGCAGCCCGAAAACGCTACAAACACAATCATGCGATGAAAGAGAAACGTCATGCGGCCATCATCGACCTGCTGCTCAAGACGGGCAGTGTGCAGGTGGCCTACCTTGTGGAGGAATTGAATGTGTCGTCGGTGACCATCCGCAAAGACCTCTCCGAGCTGGAGAAGCAGGGCAAGCTGTTTCGCAGCCATGGAAAGGCCATCCTCATCAACCCGCATATCACCAACCGCTCGGTGAGCGACAAGGAGAAGATTGCGCCCGATGCCAAGCGGCTCATCGGGCACGAGGCGGCACGATTGATAGACCGTAACGACAGTATCTTGATTGCTTCTGGGTCCACGGTGCACGCACTGGCGCGCTGCATACAGCCCATCCACCGCCTCACGGTGGTGAGTGCCTCGCTCGTGGTGAGCGAGATACTCGCGCTTAACGAGAACATTGACATCATCCAGCTCGGGGGCATGTTGCGACACAGCTCGCTCTCGGTGGTGGGGCAGTACAGCGAGCAGGTGCTCGGGCAGTTCTCGTTCTCGAAACTCTACTTGGGGGTGGATGGCATCGACCTGGACTATGGCATCACCACCACCGACATGCGCGAGGCCGAGCTGAACCAGAAGATGATGGCTGCGGCCCAGAAGACCATTGTGCTGGCCGACAGCAGCAAGTTTGGCCGGCGAGGCTTCGCCAAAATCAGCGACATGGAGCAGGTCGATGTCATCATCACCGACGATGGCATCAGCCCGCAGAATGTGCACGCCGTCGAGGAACTCGGCATCGACCTGATTATCGCCCGCTGAGCGATTTTCGTGGTTTTTTATTGCTTGATTTACAAGGGTATGGCTCGATAATCAGCCACAAGTCGAATTTTTTCGCACGTTTGGCTGCTTATCAACATAGCAAATGAAACCGAGAGCGGTCTGCGCATAATGCGCAAGAAGATGACCGCCCTCGGTATGTCAGAGGTTGAGATTGACCAATATCTTGGCCGATTGCTTATTTAGCGAAGTCGTGGTTGCAAGTTTCAAAAAGTTTATGGACAGTATCTGGTATCTTATCGGCATATTCCTTTGCCTTGGCATAATCGCCACGGTATCGATACAGGCGATAAATCATCGTATAATGGTCAATTTGCGAATCGGACAATTCAAGAATCTTTTCTCGTGTCCACCTTGACGACCCCGTGACGTTGAGCAGTTCGTCTTTTGTGATGTTATGTTCAAATATCGTTTCCATAGTCAAATCAGTTTAGCGCAGGCGAAAAGGGCAATTACGGCACAAATGGCAATGATGGCGGCGATGGCAGTAGTGACAACCCATTTCCAGTCTATCGGGTTCGCAAGACGCGGGTTGTCGTTGAAATACTCCTTGCCCATGTTGGTGAGACGGGCATCGTCGAAGCCACCGCCCTCCACACCTGCACGCCGCACCAAGCCAAGGCGGGCGAGGTTCTCAACGCTGGACGCGTCAAACTCGCTTAATGCCTCGGAATTGCCATCGCGCAGCATCCGCAACACGTTCTTCTCGCGCTTTGTCAGTTTAATACGTTCCATAATTGGCAGCGAAATTAGCAAATAATTCTCAAATGGCAAAACCAGGGCGGCAGATTGAGCTGGCGACCCTCCGCTTGCCTTTGCCATTTTTTGCTATTTTATTTTGTGGTTTGAAAACTTTATATTAATTTTGTGGCATCAACGAAAGTTGTGGGAGGGTTAGTAGGCAGTTGGAGCACGTTGTAGCCATCGGCACAAAAATAGACCCTACAGCGGTATACCCCGTGCGGTCGATGCCGCTTTTTTTATATCTTAAAGTAATACACTTTCCCATCCGCTTCCGACACATGAATGTATAATTTTGGAGATGCAACATATTCGTTATTTTGTTTCCCTCTAATAAATTCCGCAACACCATTATTAATGTCCTCAATTGTTAAATTGCTGTCTTTTGTAGCAATTGTTAGTGCCACATCTGCCTGAAAACTTTTGCTTAAATCTGGTCTAAAAGGTTTATATGAATGAGTTATTCCTGTGATTACTTTGCTGATGACTTTGTGGTATTCACTTTTATCGGTTCACGCGCATTTTGTTACCCGTTTGTTGCTCGCGCCCGCTTGTTGCGCATGTTATTTTGATGTTTCAGTAGATTGAGCCGATAGCATAAGGCTTCCAGATTTAATTCGCTGTCTTGTCGCGGTGCGCAGGCGGGCGGTTCTGTTTGCGCTTGTTCACATTTTAGGATGGGACAAGTGTTAATTTTGCGTCAATATTTGGTGGTTTCGTAAATACTTATTAACTTTGCGGTGTGATAAATGATAACGATAATAAACAAACGAGTACCTCGCGTGAGCCGTTGCGTGGCCGCCACTGGTGGAGCCGCGTGTGGTGGTTCTATGTGGATGGGTTTCGCTCGATGACGCTGGGACGCACGCTGTGGGCCATCATCGCCATCAAGGTGGTGGTGTTCTTTGTGATCATCAAGTGGCTCTTCTTCCCCGACTTCCTGGCTGGCAAGGCCGATACCGACGAAGGCAAGGCCGATTATGTGCGCGAACGGCTGGA
Source organism: Muribaculaceae bacterium (assembly GCA_017545095.1). Next base: position 9,829 of record JAFYCU010000230.1, read on the forward strand.
GAGGAAAGGCCCCCTAAATCCCCCTAAAGGGGGACTTCCCGTTGAGAGCCGAGAATCAAGAACCGAGAACCAAGAGCAGAAAACCGAGAACCAAGAACCAAGCTTGCCGCTTAGCAAAGTCCCCCTTAGGGGGATTTAGGGGGCCACGAGCTCATCACTGGCAACTAAAAACTGAACACTGATATGAACGAATTAACCCAAGTAGTTGACTGGTCGCGGGCACAGTTTGCCCTCACGGCCATCTATCACTGGCTTTTTGTCCCGCTCACGTTGGGACTGGGCGTGATTATCGCGATTATGGAGACCATCTATTATCGCACGCGCAATGAGCGGTGGCTCCGCACCACCAAGTTCTGGATGACACTCTTTGGTGTGAACTTCGCCATCGGTGTGGCCACGGGCATCATCCTGGAGTTTGAGTTCGGCACCAACTGGAGTAACTACAGTTGGTTTGTGGGCGACATCTTTGGCGCACCATTGGCCATCGAGGGCATCTTGGCGTTCTTCATGGAATCGACCTTCATCGCCGTGATGTTTTTCGGCTGGAACAAGGTGAGTGCGCGTTTCCATCTCGCCTCGACTTGGCTCACCGCCATCGGTGCCACGCTGTCGGCCTTGTGGATTCTGGTGGCCAATGCCTGGATGCAGTATCCCACTGGGTGCGAGTTCAACCCGGCCACGATGCGCAACGAGATGACGAGCTTCTGGGCGGTGGCTTGTTCGCCGATGGCCCTGAGCAAGTTTTTCCACACGGTGCTCAGTGCGTGGACGCTGGCGGGCGTGTTTGTGGTGGGCGTGTGCGGCTGGATGCTGCTGCGTGGCCGCAATGTGGACCACTGCTGGCGCAGCCTGAAGGTAGGTGCCTGGGTGGGCGTGGTAGGCATCGTGCTCACCAGCATCACCGGCGACACCTCGGCGGTGACCGTGGCCAAGCACCAGCCCATGAAGCTGGCCGCCATGGAGGGGCTCTACCATGGCTCCACCGATCAGTCAATCGTGGCTTTCGGCATCCTGAACCCGGCCAAGACGGCCACCAACGACGAGGAGCCGTTCCTGTTCGACATCTCCATCCCCTACGGCCTGTCGCTGTTGGCCACCCACGACCCGCATGCCTTTGTGCCCGGCATCGAGGATCTGATTGCCGGACGCACGACCACCGGCGACACGCTCTCCTATGCCCAACGCATCGAGCGCGGCAAGCATGTGCAGGAACTCATCGCGCAATATGATGTGGCTCACCGTGCCGGCAACCTCATGGCCATCGACAGCCTGGGCAAGGCCATCAATGCCGACTTCCGCCACTTTGGCTATGCCTATCTCGACACACCCGAGGAGGCCGTGCCCAATGTGCCGCTCACGTTCTACACCTTCCACTTGATGGTGACCATAGGCGGCTATCTGGTGGCGTTCCTGCTGCTGGCGCTGCTCTTCGTCTACCGCCGCAAGTGGATCGACGGCCGCAAGTGGACCAAGGCGTGGTGGTGGCTGAGCATCGTCACCATCCCGCTCACCTATTTGTGCAGCGCCAGCGGGTGGATCGTGGCCGAGGTGGGGCGGCAACCGTGGACCATCCAGGACCTGATGCCCAACAAGGTGGCCGTGAGCGACCTCAGTGCCGGATATGTGCAGGTCACCTTCTGGATTTTTGCCGTGGTGTTCACCGCGCTGCTCATCGCCGATGTGAGCATCATCTGCCGGCAAATCAGCAAAAAGTCGCAACAAGACTTGGGATAATCCTATAGCATCTATAGTTTCTATAGCATCTATAATCTATTAATTGCTAAAAACATAACAATGGAAACCTATCATATCCTTCAAGACTACTGGTGGTTCATCATGTCGGTGCTGGGCGCACTGCTGGTGTTCCTGTTGATGGTTCAAGGTGGTCAGTCGATGTTGATTCACCATCGCGACGAGTCGGAGCGCACGCTACTGGTCAATTCCATGGGTCGCAAGTGGGAGCTCACATTCACCACGTTGGTCACCTTTGGTGGCGCGTTTTTCGCCTCTTTCCCGCTGTTCTACAGCACTAGTTTTGGCGGTGCCTACTGGCTGTGGATGCTGATATTGTTCAGTTTTGTGGTGCAGGCCATCAGCTACGAATATCGTTCCAAGGCGGGCAATGTGTACGGTAGCCGCTTCTACGATACGCTGTTGCTCGTCAATGGCATCGTGGGTCCAGTGCTGCTCGGTGTGGCCGTGGGAGGGATGTTTTTTGGTGCCGAGTTCACCGTTACCAAGAGCAACATCCTGAATGCACAGGCTGCCACCATCAGCACCTGGGGGCCGCTGCACGGACTGGAAGCCATCGCCAGTTGGCGTAACTTGCTCTTTGGCGTGATGGTGTTCTTTCTGGCGCGCACGCTGGCATCGCTGTATTTCATCAACAACATTGCTGATGAGACTGTCCGCGCCCGCCAGCGCGTGCTGCTCAGCTGGAACGCGCCCGCCTTTGTGGTGCTCTTCCTGACGGTGGTGGCGGTGCTGCTCACGGCCAGTGGCGTGGCGGTAGATGTGGATGGCAATGCGCAATGGGTGTCGCACAAATATCTCACCAACTATGTGGAGATGTGGTGGGTGTTGCTGGTGCTGGTGGCCGGTGTGGGGCTGGTGCTCTATGGCATTGGGCGCACGCTCATGCAGCGGGGCTACACCTGCGGCATTTGGACCGCAGGAGCTGGCACCATTCTGGTGGTGCTCTCGCTGTTCTGGGTGCTGGGTTATAACAACACGGCCTATTATCCCTCGTTGCTCGATGCACAGTCGTCGCTCACCATCCGCAACAGCTCGTCGAGCCAGTTCACCCTCACGGTGATGAGCGTGGTGAGCGTGCTTGTGCCCTTTGTGGTGGCCTACATCGCCTACTGCTGGTATGCCATGGACCACGGCAAGCTCACTCGCGACGAGATGGCAACTACCGACCATAAATATTGATGGACCCTTATATTCTTGCTTATGTTCTTATGTCAACCGCAGTCAAAGGCTTATGTACTTATGTCTTTTTTCTATCCAAGCAACCCAAACGATGAAACGAATAATTACCGATTGCCTGTTTAGCTTCCGTCGGCTGCATGTGGCGCTGCTGATGCTGGTGGTGAGTGTGCCCATGCTGCACGCCGTGTCTATGCAGCAGATGCGTTTCCATTGCGACCAGGACACCATCAAAATCAATGCCCTGCTGGCTCGTGGCCTCGGCAGCGGACTCACCGATGGCAACGCACTCGTGGCTTTCTATGCCGACCTGCTGCTGGGAACCCCCTATGTGGGGCATACCCTGGAAGGCGACAGCGAGATGCTCACCATCAACATCGACCAGCTCGACTGCACCACCTTTGTGGAAACGCTCTATGCGCTGGCTCGCACCACCCTCGACGGACGGCGCTCCTGGCGCGACTTTGCCGCGCGGCTCGAGAGCATCCGCTATCGGGGTGGGGTGATGGGCGACTACTCCAGCAGGCTGCACTACATCAGCGAGTGGATTATCGACAACAACAGCCGTGGAAACCTTTTCGAGGTCACGCCCGATGTGCCGCATAGCAAGTTCCAAATCAAGACCATAAACTTCATGACCACCCATGCGGGCAGTTACCAAAGCTTGAAAAACGACCCGGCTATGGTGGCGCGTATCGCAGCCTTTGAGGAAAAGTTGCGGCGTCACCGTGTGTCGGTGCTGCCCAAGAGCTGGCTCGGACGCTCCGAGGTGAAAGCCGCCCTGCGCACCGGCGACTTCGTGGGACTGGTGACCAAGGTCGAGGGGCTCGACATTTCGCACATGGGTATCATCGTCAAGGACAAAAACGGCAATCCGCATCTGCTCGATGCCTCGCAGCGCGGAGGAAAAGTGATGCTCGAACCGAAACCACTCAAAGAACACCTCTCAGGCTCCAAGAGCACCGTAACAGCCATCCGCGTGTTCAGAATGAAATGAGCGAGGATAGTTCAAAGTCCTCAGTTCATAGTTCACAGTTCTCAGTGAACGCGTGAACGGTCGGTAGCGAGCGAGACTGCGTCTCGCCTTACACCGACATTTTCCGCTTTGGGTTTTGCGTCTGATGTAAGCCCTTCTGGAAGGGTTTGGGGAGGCCTTGAGGCTTGAGCCGTTGTTGTCGAGGTCGGGGTGCGGCTCCGTCTGATGCCACAAAAAAATCGCCGACGCGGCACGATGCTGTGCCCATCGGCGATTTCTCAGTGTTTTTTATTTGTCGGGGTAAAAGGATTCGAACCTTCGACCCCCTGGTCCCAAACCAGGTGCGCTAACCGGACTGCGCTACACCCCGATGGCCTCTCGCTGCATGGCTGCGCGAAAAAGCGGTGCAAAGGTACGAATAAATTCGTTACACACCATGCTTTGAACGAAAATATTTGCTCGCGAGATGCATTTTTTCGCTCAAAAGGCGATTTTTCGGCAATTTATTGCTAACTTTGCAGGTTAATTCTAACGCGACAACTTCTTAACACGAATATATAACTATGTACAGAACGAAAACATGTGGTGAGCTTCGAATGGCCAACGCTGGCGAGAAGGTCACCCTGGCGGGATGGGTGCAGCGCACCCGCAAGATGGGCGGAATGACCTTTGTGGACCTTCGCGACCGCTATGGCATCACCCAGATTGTGTTTAACAACGAGGTGGACGCGGCCTTGTGCGAGCAGGCCAACCAGCTGGGACGTGAATATGTGGTGCAGGTGACCGGCACGGTGGCCGAGCGCTCGAGCAAGAATGCCAATCTGCCCACGGGCGACATCGAGATAATTGCCAGTGCACTCAATGTGCTCAGTGTGAGCGATACCCCGCCGTTCACCATCGAGGACAACAGCGACGGCGGCGACGATCTGCGCATGAAATACCGCTATCTGGACTTGCGCCGCAATGTGGTGCGCCGCAATCTTGAGCTGCGTCACCGCATGACCATCCTGATTCGCAACTTCCTCGACTCACGCGACTTCATTGAGGTGGAGACCCCCATCCTCATCGGTTCCACGCCCGAGGGAGCACGCGACTTTGTGGTGCCCTCGCGCATGAACCCCGGGCAGTTCTACGCCCTGCCGCAGAGCCCCCAAACGCTCAAGCAGCTGCTCATGGTGGCCGGTTTCGACCGCTACTTCCAGATTGCCAAGTGCTTCCGCGACGAGGACCTGCGCGCCGACCGGCAGCCGGAGTTCACGCAGATTGACTGCGAGATGAGTTACGTGCACCAGGAGGATGTGCTGGAAATCTTCGAGGAGATGGCA
>JAFYCU010000231.1 GCA_017545095.1 Muribaculaceae bacterium
CCATTCGTGGCGGAACCGATGGTGCACAGCTCTCGTTCAAGGGTCTCCCATGCCCCAACATCTTTGCCGGTGGCATGAACATGCACGGACGCTACGAGTATGTGCCCATCCCCTCGATGGAGAAAGCCATGATGACCATCGTGGAAATCTGCAAACTCGCCTGCGAGTGCTGAGTTATCAGTTCACAAGTAGACGAGTAAACAAGCGTTTTGTAGGGACGCGGCCTGCCACTTCCACAAGCTACAAGTGGCGCATTGCGCATCTCGCATCTTCTAAACATTCGTAAATATGAAACAATTAATCAAGCTTTCCATTACAAGCATTATCGCTATTGCTCTGCTGTCGTGCAACGGTGGCAACCAGCAGCAAGCCGTTCAGCCGCAGGTTGTCGATCAGCCAGCTGTTGCCGCAACCACACCCGACACCACGCAACCTGCCGCTCAGCCTCAAGCCGCACCGGCTTCCGCAGCGCAAGCACAGGCATTGCCTGAACCCATCAACGCTTTCCTGAAACAATATTTTCCCAATGCCACGGTGGCTTATGTCGAGAACGACCATGACCATGGCAGCTTGGCCTATGAGCTTACGCTGAACGACGGTACCGAGGTGGATTTCTATGCCGACAATCAGTGGGATAAGGTGGACTGTCACACCAAGGCCGTTCCGGCGGCACTCGTACCGAATGCTGTGGCAGCTTATGTGAACGCGAACTACAAGGGCATGACCATCACCAAAATCGATAAAGAGCATGGCGGTTTTGAGGTGGAGTTGAACAACGGCATCGACCTCAACTTCTCCGCTTCAGGACAGTTCCTCGGCGTCGACGACTGAGCCTTTCAAGGCTTATGTCATGCCGAAGCAGCGGTCTTGGCAAAGTTTTTTCAAAAAAATCTTTGAAAATCCATTGTCAATTCAAGAAAAGGCAGTAACTTTGCACCCGCAAAATCGGAGATTCGTTAGCTCAGTCGGTAGAGCAACGCCCTTTTAAGGCGTGGGCCCTGGGTTCGAGTCCCAGACGGATCACGACAAAAAGCAGACCAGCTGGTCTGCTTTTTTTGTGCGTGTGTGTCAAATGGGTTATGGCTGCAGGGGTGTGGGGGATAAGGGTTTGCGCGTGTTTTGGTATTGGCGATTTTGCGGAGCAGCAGGAGCATGTGAACGAGGAGTTCAGAAGGCTGAATGGGCTGTGATTTTTTTGAAAAAAAGAACCGAAAAATTTTGCTATTAAAAATAAAAGCATTAATTTTGCGCTGTCAATCAATCAGAGATATAAAATGAAGTACAACGAACTGCACAGAGAGCTCCAAAGAATCAGATGAATCAGGCTAAAGAAACAACGCTCAGGCCACCCACTATGGTACAGCCCAATCACAGGGAAAACGTTCATGACGAGCAACCACGGTTCAGCGGAGGTGAAGCCCGGCACATTGAGAAAAATAAAATGCGAATCGGGGCTGTAAAGCACCTTTTCAACCAACCACCTAATAACCATATTTCAGCATGAAGAAAATCAGAGTTTTTATCGAGCGCGGCAACGACGGCACATTCGGGGCGTACATGCCTGACGATGACGGTCTGGACTGGAGCGTCATTGGCGACGGCCGCACCATTGACGAAGCCATTGAGGATTTCAAGTCCTCTTATGAAGAGATGAAGGAGTATTACGCCGAAACGGGGAAGGAGTTCAAGGAGGTTGAGTTCTCGTTCCAGTACGACGTTCCATCTTTCCTGGCCTACTACAAGGGTTTGCTCACTCTTGCGGGTCTGGGCCGCATCACGGGCATCAACGAGCGTCAGCTGTCGCAGTATGTGAGCGGTTACCGCAATCCGAGCGCGAAGACGACGAAGAAGATCGAGACCGCGCTGCACGAGTTTGGCAGCGAATTGCAGCAAGTTCGTTTCGTCTGATTGATTGACACGATTGGCCGGAAGGCTTGCATCTCCGGGGCATTGCGCTCCGGGGATTTTTTTGTGGTGTGGGTTCAGTTCAGTGGTTTGATGCATCCCGCTTCACAGGAGCGAGCGTATGCGTATGCTGGCGACCATCACCGTGCAGCCTCATGTGAAGGGTAAGCTGACCCCGGAGAAGTTGTTGCCGCTGCCGTGGGAGCACAAGCGACCGCCGGTGGAGCGGCTGAGCAAGGAAGAGCGTGGTAAGCGTTGGATGGAGGGAGGGGGCAGTCGAGGAATCCGCCGGAAGACCATCTGGATAATACCCCCAGACACCAATGCCGCCGCCAATTAGGCCAATGATATGACTTGTGATTATTTAATCAAAACTGACCATGAAGCAACCGATGGCAAGAACAACGAATGCGATGAAATAGAGCAGGCATCCGAAGCCGGTCATAAACATGTATATTCGGTCAGTTTTGTCATCTATATATGTCTGTTGGTTAATGTCCCTACTCGTCCACGCGCTGGCCTTTGAGGGTGGCGCTTGTGGTGCTTGTCACGCGGCACATCACACGCTCGCCCACCTGCGTGTTGCCGGCGGGAAACACGATGACCTTGTTCTGCTGGGTGCGGCCGAACATGTCGGTCTGGGAACGCTTGCTGTAGCCTTCTACCAGCACTTCGAATGTGCGACCCACGTCGCGTTCGTTGCTCGCCAGCGATAGCTCGTTTTGCAAAGCAATCAGCCTGTTCAGACGGTCGATTTTCACCTCTTCGGGCACGTTGTCGGGCAGGTGCTTGCTGGCCAATGTGCCAGGGCGCTCGCTGTATTTGAACATGAATGCCGAGTCGAATGCCACCTCGCGCATCAGGCTCAGCGTGAGTTGGAAATCCTCCTCGCTTTCGTCGTGGAAACCGGTGAACACGTCGGTGCTGATGCCGCAGTGGGGCATGGCGGCACGGATGCGTGCGATGCGGTCGAGATACCACTCCCGGGTGTACTTTCGGTTCATGAGTTTCAGGATGCGGTTGCTGCCGCTCTGCACGGGCAGGTGGATGTGGTTGCAGATATTGTCGTGGGCGGCCATGGTGGCAATGATGGCATCGCTCAGGTCCTCGGGATTGCTGGTGGTGAACCGGATGCGCATCTCGGGGGCGGCCTGCGCCACCATGGTGAGCAACGCTGCCAGGTCCACGGTGTCGCTGCCATCGGTGGGCTTGTAGAGATAGGAGTTCACATTTTGTCCCAACAGGGTTACCTCCTTGAACCCGCGCTGCTGCAGGTCGGCCAGCTCGTTGAGGATGCTCTGCGGCTCACGGCTTCGTTCGCGGCCACGGGTGTAGGGCACGATGCAGTAGGTGCAGAAGTTGTTGCAGCCGCGCATAATGCTGATGAAGCCGCTCACGCGGTTGTGACCCAGCCGCTGCGGAATCACGTCGCGGTAGGTTTCGGTGGTCGAGAGCTGCGTGTCGATGGCCTTTTGACCGGTTTCGGCGGCGGCAAAAAGATGCGGCAGCGACAAATAGCTGTCGGGTCCTGCCACCAGGTCCACACCGTGGCGGGTGATGAGCTCGGCCTTCATGCGCTCGGCCATGCAACCAATCACGCCCACAATGAGCCTGCGGTGGCGCGTGCGGCGCAAGGCGTTGAGTTGTGCCAGGCGGGTGATGATTTTCTGTTCGGCGTTGTCGCGCACCGAGCAGGTGTTGAGCAAGATGGCATCGGCATGATCTAGCTCCTCGGTGGTGCCATAGCCAGCCATCTGCATCACGCTGGCCACCACCTCGCTGTCGGCCACATTCATCTGGCAGCCATACGTCTCGATGTGCAGCAGTTTGTTGTATTCCCCCTGGGGGGCATCATAGGTCATTTTCGGTGATTCCATAATGGGTAGGGTGGGGGTGATGGGTGTCAAATTGTCCCTATGTCGGTGAATGTTTGATTTGGGAGCGCAAAGTTACGAAATAATGGATAATGCACAATGGATGAAGGGAAGTTTTCTGCAGCACGGTCCATATTTTGCCCTGCTGCCACTTGCGGCCATCGAAATGCGGCACTTCGGCACGGCAAAATCTAAAAAAAACGCTTTTTTGTTTTGCGTTGCGCTCAATTTGCTGTAACTTTGCAGGTTGAAAACAACGGAGACACGAAAATGAAATTCATCCCTACGATTATTGCCGCATTGATGACCCTTGGTGCCGTGGCACCACAGGCGGCAGCTTACGACTTCATGGCCAATGGTCTGGCCTATCGATTCAATCCCGACAGCACCACGGTGACCCTTACCAGCACGAGCCGCCTGAGTGCCGACAACTACAGCGGACTCACCGCAGCTCTCGTGCCCGAGAGTGTGTGCGACAGCGATGGCATCGTCTATCGCGTTACGGCCATCGACGACTTTGCTTTCTTTGGGTGTAGCACGCTTCAGGCGGTAAATATCCCCGAATCGGTGAAGCAGATTGGCGACCGCGCACTGGCCTATTGCCCCTCGTTGCGCTCCATCACAGTCGATGTTGGCAATGAAGTGTATGACTCGCGCAACTCTTGCAATGCCGTGATTCGCTCGAGCGACAACACGCTTATCGCGGGCTGTGTGCCCACTACAATCAACTTAACCATTCGTGCCATCGGTCCGTATGCCTTCGCCGGCTGTGCCGACCTTGCGTTGATGCAGCTCCCCTCGTCGATGAACACCATTGGTTACGAAGCCTTTGCCGACTGCACAAAGTTGATATCCATTAATTTGCCGTCCGCCGTCAACGAGGTGGGTTATCGGGTCTTTGCCGGCTGCGACAACCTTAAAATAATCACCGTGGCCAGCGGCAATCAGCGGTATGACTCCCGCGACGATTGCAATGGCGTGATCGAGACGGCCACAGCCACCCTGGTGGCTGGCTGCAAGGCCACGGTGTTGCCGCCCTCGGTGTCGTGCATTGGCTATGAGGCCATGAGTGGCTGCGGGGCACTGACCGATTATGTTGTTCCCGAAACGGTCACGCGCATCGGCCACTACGCCTTTGCCGCCACCACCGACCTCACCCAGGTAGACCTGCCGTCAACCATCACCTATTTTGGCGACAAGGCTTTTGGTGCCTGCACAGGTTTGAACACCATCTATGCACGGCTCGAAAATCCCGCCCAGGCTCACTACTATAACCTGTCAACCTTCGAGGGGGTTGACACTTTGACCACCGTCGTTTATGTCCCCGATGGCACTGTCGACCTCTACAAGGCCACAATGCCCTGGACACCGTTCTTCCACATTCAGCCCATTCCAACTATCCAACTGGGTGATGTGAACGCCGATGGACACGTGGACATCACCGACCTGAACATTCTCATCAACATCGTGCTGGGTATGGATGATCCCGATAATTACGAAGGACGAGCCTATATCCTGGGTAACGACTATGTCGATGTGAGCGATATCAATGCCTTAATCAACTTGATGCTGTAATAGTTTTCGGTTATCCGTTTTCGTTAACAGAATTAGCATCGCCCATCAATAAAAGGACCAACAACCAAGAGCCGACATGCCTGCCACGTTTACACTGCATTGCGATAATTGTGCATTGTGCATTATGAATTGTGCATTGATATAGGCTCTTCACTCGTAACTCATCACTCTTCAATGACCTCTTTCAAACGAATCCTCTCCCTGGCGGCATTGATGATGCTGCTCGTGGGCAGCACAGCGGCTGCCGATAAGAATCTGTTCAACCATATGAGCCTGGGCTTGAACATAGGCATGAACGGCGTGGGCATCGACATGGGATTGCCCATGACCAACTATTTCGCCTTGCGCGCAGGCTACAACTGGTTCCCGAAGCTGAAATACTCCACGCCGGTCGATTTGAAAGGTACGGCAGTCTCAGGCGCTCAAACTTGGCCCGACGAGATAGATGTGCAGGGAAAGCTCAACCTGAGCACAGCCCATGCATTGATTGACTTTTACCCATCAAAGGAACATGGTTTCCATTTCACGGTAGGTGCCTATTTCGGACAGAAAAGTATTGTGGATGTGTATAACAAAGAGCCTGGTGCATTGCGAGACGTGTATAACTACAACCACACTGCCAGTGGGTCGCCCATTGGCGTGTCGTTGGGCGATTACCTGCTCGTGCCCGATAGTGAGGGTAATGTTGCGGCCGATTTCAGGGTGAGCAAGGTGAGGCCTTACATGGGAATTGGCTTTGGACACGCTGTGCCCAAGGGACGCTTCACCTGCCAGTTCGACCTGGGTGTGCAGTTCTGGAACAAACCCGAAGTGTGGGTGAAGGGCGACAATGGCGAACATCCGCTCGAAAAGCAGGATATGGACAACGATTCGGGTAAGCTGCTCAAGTTTTTGAGCAAACTCAGTGTTTACCCCGTGCTCAACCTGCGCATCGTGGGTCGGTTGTTCTAAAAACGATTATCATCTTCTTCGTGTAGTGGCGCGCAAGTTCCCGCTTCCCACCGATGCATCGGTTATTCTCACCTATCGCTGTCCGATGCATTGCCAGATGTGTAACATCTGGGCGCATCCCACGCGTGCCGATGAGGAATTGCGGCCCGAGGAACTGCTCTGGCTTCCCAAACTCAAGTTCATCAACCTCACCGGTGGTGAACCCTTTGTTCGCGATGACTTGGAGGAAGTGGTGCGCGTGTGCTACACACGTGCCCCGCGCATCGTGATTTCCACATCGGGATGGTTCGAAGACCGTGTCATCGCACTCGCACGGCGTTTTCCCAACATCGGCATTCGCATCAGCATTGAGGGACTGTCGCAGAAAAACGATGAGTTGCGCGGTCGGCCAGGAGGATTCGACCGTGGACTCCGCACATTGCTCACCTTGCGCGACATGGGGCTGAAGGACATTGGCTTTGGGTGCACCGTGTCGAACCACAACAGCAGCGACATGCTTGCGCTCTACCAGCTCGCCCGGCAAATGGGACTGGAATTTGCCACAGCGGCTTTCCACAACTCGTTCTATTTCCACAAACACGACAACGTGATCACCAACCGCGACCAGGTGGTCGGTGACTTCAACACACTTATTGACTGGCAGCTCAGTGAGTGGCATCCCAAGTCGTGGTTCCGGGCCTACTTCAATATGGGGCTGGTGAACTATGTGCAAGGGGGCAAGCGCTTGTTGCCTTGCGAGGCGGGCACGATGAACTTCTTCATCGACCCCTGGGGCGAGGTATGGCCCTGCAACGGTTTGGAACAGCAGTGCTGGCAGCAGTCGATGGGCAACCTGCGGCAGACGGCCGATTTCCTCACGTTGTGGCAAAGCGAGCAGGCGCAGCAGGTGCGCGAGCGTGTGCGCACATGTCCCAAGAATTGTTGGATGGTAGGCACCGTGGCTCCAGTAATGCACAAATACATTCGTCAGCCAGCCGCCTGGGTGATCCGTAACAAGTGGAAAAGCATCTTCAAAAAGTAACAAGTAAAAAGTAACAAGTAATAAGTAATAAGTAACAAGTAATAAGAAAGCTTTCTTCTTAGAAAAGTCCCCCTTCAGGGGGTAGGGGGACACGAGCACCTCTCTCCACACTCCTCTCTCGACACTCCTCACTCTCTATGAAACTCTTCGTAACCGGCACACGTGGAATTCCCGACATTCCTGGCGGCGTGGAAACACACTGCCAGCAGCTCTATCCACGTTTGGCGCACATGGGTTGCGATGTCACCCTCGTGCGCCGCTCATGCTATGTGGAGCACGATGCCGAGCGCACCGATTATCAGGGCGTGCACCTCATCGACGTGTATGCACCGCGACGCAAGAGTGTGGAGGCTATTGTGCACACGTCCCTTGCCGTGCTCAAAGCATGGCGCTTGAAGGCCGATGTGGTCCACATCCATGCCGTGGGGCCGGCGCTGATGGTGCCGCTGGCGCGGCTGCTGGGGCTTACTGTGGTGGTCACCAACCATGGCCCCGACTATGGACGAGCCAAGTGGGGTGGGGTGGCGCGGCTCATGTTGCGCTTGGGCGAGTGGTGCCAGGCTCGCTGGGCGCACCACATCATTGCCATCAGCCATCCCATAGCGCAGCGATTGCGCGAACGTTACCGACGCACACAAGGTGTGACGGTGATTCACAACGGGGTGGAGCGTCCCAAGCCCTGCACGACACACGACTATCTCGACACGCTCTGTCTCGTGCCGGGTGGCTACGTGCTCGCCGTGGCGCGCTTCGTGCCCGAGAAACGCCTGCACTTGCTCGTCGAGGCTTTCGCGCAATTGCAACCGTGCGACTGCCAACTGGTGATTGCTGGTGATGCCGACCACGACGACGACTACAGCCGTGCGCTTAAGCAGAGGGCGCGGCAGAGTGGGGTGGTGCTTGCGGGATATGTCACTGGCGAACCCCTCGGGCAGCTCTGGAGCGGTGCACGGTTGTTCGTCCTGCCATCGTCGCACGAGGGACTGCCCATCTCGTTGCTCGAAGCCATGGCCTGGCAACGAGATGTGCTCGTGAGCAATATTCCTGCCAACACCCTGCCCGAACTCAGCGACGATGACTTCTTTGCTGTCGATTCACTCGACGCACTAACCCACGCACTCCGCCGCAAGCTCGCCCAGCCGTACACACAGCGCATCTATAGCCTCGAAGCCTACGACTGGGACCACATCGCCCGCCAAACCTTGCAGGTATATAATGGACTGCTATAAAAGTGATGCACCGCCAGTTCCCAAAGGCGAATCCGTCTGATGGTCTTGAGCCGGCTCAAGAAATCCCCCATTCACAACTTCAACTCCCGAAAAAAGTCCCCGTAGTGCGAGACGAAGTCTCGTACTGCCAAAGCTCATCGAGTTGCGAAATGAAATTTTATTTGTTTTTTTTCAAATGAATCGTAGGATATTTCAATAAAAAGCAGTAACTTTGCCAGCGCAAAACAACAGAGTGGCTTGTCGAGTCGATACCTCGATGTGGGTCACGTCTATATCACTAACCTTCATAACTTTATTACTCATGAAGAAAAGAACTACTTTTGCTGTGATTGCCACGATGGCTGCCTTGTGGGGCAGTGCTTTCACATCGGGCAAGTTCAACTACAACATTGTGGGTGAGAACGAGGTGGAGATTGCCCGTCCCACCGATACCAGCGAGTCCGGGGCATATACCGATGTGACTTCGTTCCCGTCCACAGTGACCTATGGCGGAACCACCTACACGGTGGTGGGTATCGGCGAACGGGCCTTCCAGTATGCCGAGGTAATCGGTGCCACCATGCCGAGCACCTATCGCTATGTGGGGCCATGGGCTTTCTTCCAGGCCTACGGAGTGAGTGTGAAAATCGGCGCAAACGTCGACTCCATCGCCCTTGGAGCCTTTGCCGGAAACCACTTTACTAATTTCTTGTGCGACCTCAACAACCCCAAGTATTCGCTCATCTATCCCGGCGACGTTGACGAGGATGAGACTTGGGTGGGTGGCGTGCTCGCCGACAAGAACAAGGAGACCATCATCGCCTTCCCGGGCTACAAGAAGGACGGGAGCACCTATCTCTACACCTATACCGTGCCTCGTCGCATCAAGCACATCGCCAACCATGCCTTCAACCGCAACCCCGTCTTGAAGAAGGTCTATTTCCACGAGGGTGTGGAAGACATCGGCGAGTATGCCTTCTATGGCTGCGAGAACATGACCTCGGTCGAGATTCCCGGCACCACCAAGCTCAGCTACGGCTCGTTTGCCGCCTGTGAGTTCACCCTCCAGCAAATCATTTTGCATGAGGGCGTGACCGAGATTCCGGCCTACTGCTTCTTTGATGCCGACCCGCTCACTGACCTGCAGCTCCCCAGCACGCTCGAGCTGATTGGCGAGGGTGCATTCAGCCACTGCGCCAACCTGGAGAGCGTCACCTTCCCCGAGAACTTGCTCGCTTGCGACCCGCAGGCATTTTCCAACTGCACCAAGCTCGCCAACGTGAACGTGAACGACAAGTGTGTGTTCCTGGGGCAGAACTGCTTCATGAACTGCACATCGCTCACCAGTTTCGACCTCAAAAACGTGCAATATCTGGGAGCCACGGCTTTCAACACCTGCACTTCGATCAGCACGGTCACTTCGGCTGGCCTGCAGGTCACTGGTCGTGCACCGTTCTACAACTGCACGTCGCTCGAGAGCGTGGAGTTTCCCGAAACGCTCGTTGAGCTGGGACCTGTGGCATTCATGAAGTGCCGCTCGCTCACCAGTGCTGTGATTCCAGCCAGTGCGCAGGTGGTGGGCGATGGTTTCGCCTGCGGTGCTACCGCTCTCACGGCTATCCAGTTGGCCGAGGGCAACCAGAACTATGTGGTCGATGATAATGGCGTGCTCTACACCAGCGACATGAAGCGTCTGGTGTCGCTGCCTGGCACCATGGCCATCACCGAGTTCACCGTGCCCGCCGCTGTTGAGGTCATTGGCGAGCAAGCATGCCGATGGACAAACCTCACCAAGCTGAACACATCCAATGTCAAGGTCATTGCTCAAACGGCATTTGGCGAGAGCAGCGCACTCACCGAGGTGACCTTTGGAGCTGCTTGCGACAGTATCAACGAAATGGCTTTCGGCAGTTGCTCGGCCATCGTTAAAGTCACGAGCCTCAACACCGTGCCGCCAGCAGGTGGCGTGTTCGACGAGGCTGTCTACAACGCAGCCACGCTCTATGTGCCCACTAGTAGCAAAGAGGCCTATCAGGCACATACCAACTGGGGCAAGTTTGCCAACATCGAGGAGATTGGTGGCGAGCAACCCAGTGTGCGAGGCGACCTGAACGGCGATGGCAGTGTGGATGTGGAGGATGTGAACATCATTATCAACCTCATCCTCGAGGCTACGACGCCCGAACAAATCGCTGGCAATGCCGACATCAACGATGATGGCACTACCGACATCGAGGACGTGAACACGCTCATCAACCTCATTCTCGAACAGTAAAGCAAAGCCATGTAGAATCAAGATGCAAGATGCAAGATGCGAGATGACTATCATATGTTTCATCGCATTGCGATAATTGCGAATTGAGCATCTCGCATCTTTAAAAACATTTCAAATACAATGAACAATCGATTACTATTCACTTCTTTTGCCGCTGCGACAACCCTTTGGGCCAGCGCTTTCTATTCCGGTGGCTTTAACTATGCCGTCGTGGGTGAAAACGAGGTTGAAATTGCCCGTCCCACCGACACCAGCGAGGCCGGTGGCTACAAGGACGTGATTGACTTCCCGGCTTCTGTCACCTATGGTGGTAAGACCTACACGGTGGTCGGCATTGGTGAGCGCGCTTTCCAGTATGCCGAATTCGTGGGCATGGCTACCATGCCCAACTCCTACCGTTATGTGGGGCCGTGGGCGTTCCACAGTGCTGAAGGCGTTGCCGTGCGAATTGGCCTCAACGTCGACTCTCTCGGTGTGGGCGCTTTTGCCTATAACAAACTCAGCAACTTGCTCTGCAACGATGACAACGCCAAGTATGCCGCCATCTATCCGCGCGATGTGCCCGAGGGCGAGACCATCTTCGGCGGTGTGATTGCCACCAAGGACAAACAGACCATCATCGCCTATCCAGGCAACAAGAAGGTCAACGGCAGTTATGTCACCAACTACACAGTGCCGTCGATTGTCAAGCACATTGGTCCGCACGCTTTCCATGGGGCTCCAAGGCTGAAGTCCATCACCTTCCACGAGGGCATGGAAGACATTGGCGAGTATGCCTGCTATGAGTGCTTGGAGATGACCCGGGTCGAAATCCCTGGCAACACCAAACTCAACTATGCCGCTTTTGCCGCCTGCGAGACCAACCTGCGCACCATCATCCTGCACGAGGGTGTGACCGAGATTGCTCCCTACTGTTTCTTCGATGCCGAGAACTGCACCTCGCTACAGCTTCCCAGTACGCTGCAATACATCGGTGACTATGCCTTGTGCTACTTGGAGAACATTTCCACCATCACTCTGCCCGAGGGTATGCGTATGCTGGGACAAGGCGCATTCTCCAATTGCACACGCCTCTCTACGGTCAACTTCAACGACCAGTGCGAGGTGGTGGGGCCACAATGCTTCGCTTCGTGCGATGCGCTGCAAACCATCGACCTAAACAAGGTGAAATATTTGGGCAAGCTGGCTTTCAATGGCTGCTCAAATCTGAGCAATGTCACGCTTAACAATGTCGAGTATATGGAGCGAGCTCCGTTCTACAACTGCCGCGCACTACAGACCATCAGTCTGCCCGAGACACTCCTGCACATGGACCCCGTCACTTTCATGCTCTGCACCAATCTCACCGACCTCACCATCCCCGCCAGTGTTACCTATGTGGGTGGAGGAACAGCAGCCGGAGCTTCGTCGCTCAAGGAAATCAAGGTGGAGGATGGCAGTCAGTACTACACCACTATCGATGGCGTGCTCTATGACAAGGCCCTCGCCACGCTGGTGGCCATCCCCAGTGGATGGGAGAACACCGAGCTGGTGCTGCCTGCAACGGTGACGTTTATCGATGAGCAAGCCGGCCATTGGTGCAATCTCACCAAGCTCGAGGCTCTCGGTGTGAAACGTATCGAGAAGTCAGCATTTCTTCAGAGCGAGGCACTGGCCGAGGTTACATTGGGTGCATACTGCGACACCATCGGTGAGACAGCATTTGGCGGTTGCCCGGCCATCGTCAAGGTCACCAGTCTCAATACTGTGCCGCCAGCTGTGGGCAATGGCGTGTTCGACGATGCCGTTTATAACGCAGCCACGCTCTATGTGCCTGTGGGTGCTAAAGATGCTTATCAAGATCATGCCACCTGGCAACGCTTCACCAATGTCGAGGAAATCGAGGTGGAGCAGCCCGCCATTCCTGGCGACCTGAATGGCGATGGAAACGTGGATGTGGAAGACGTGAACATCATCATCAACCTTATTCTCGAGGCCATCACGCCCGACCAACTCAACGGCAACCCAGACTTGAACGGCGACGGGGCTACTGATATTGGCGATGTGAACGACCTCATCAATCTGATTCTGAATCAATAACCTGTTGGCCTTTGGGGAGCCTACCTCCCCAAAGGTTGTCATATTAACTTATAACCAAATCAAAGCAATCAAAATGAATCACAAACAATTCCTCGCCACAGCCATTGTCGCGCTGGCATGGATGTCAGGCGCAGCCCAGATTTTCGAGACGGGCAACTTCTTCTTCAAAGTAGTGGACGCCGCAGGAGCGAAGGTCGAAATCCAACGACCCATGAGCGGCGACCAGTACCTTTACTACAACGGCCTCAGTGGCACGCTTCCCGAAACGGTCACCTACAACGGCACCACCTACACCGTGGTGGGTGTGGGTGAACGCGCCATGCAGGGTGCCAAGTTGTCGAGCGATCTCATTATCCCCGATTCCTACACCTATCTGGCCGACTGGGCCTTCCGCGAGGTCAGCGGCAACTCGGTCACCATCGGTGCCGGACTGGTCAATTTGGGACTCGGCACCTTCTCGTGCAACAAGCTCAAGGAGTTCAAATGCTCAGCCAACAACCCATTGTTCACCGTGCTTACTTCCAGCGACGACAGCAAATCGGCTGGCGTGCTCGTGAGCAAGGACAAGTCCGTGCTGGCGTTCTTCCCCGGCAATAAATCCGGAGGCGGTTGGTTCAGCAGTTCTGTAACCTCTTACACCGTGCCATCGTTCATTACCGAAATTGGCGACTATGCCTTCCAGAAGCACGAGAGCTTGCGTTCGATTACCTTCCACAGTGGCATGAAGAAAATCGGTAACTACGCTTTCTACGAGTGCCTCGAACTGAGTTCCATCAACATTCCCTACGGATGTCAGTTGGGCAAAGGCAGTTTCGGTGCATGTGAGTTCAACCTAACCAGCGTGACGCTGGGTGGTGGCCAGACCGAGATTCCCGATTACTGCTTCTTCGACAGTGACGCGCTCAAGAGCATCACCTTGCCCGAGGGCATCGAGTCCATCGGCGCCTATGCTTTCAA
>JAFYCU010000232.1 GCA_017545095.1 Muribaculaceae bacterium
AAGGAACGTGCCAGATAATCGTCGCTGAAGGCGACCACCTTGTTTCCCCGGACAGCAATAATAGTGAATAATTCCGCATTGCGGTGCTTGTTTACTCGTCTACATTTTGATTCTTTTGTCCCTTTTAGTCTAAAACGCAACTATTCTGCGAAAAGGATCGATGCGAGGTGGCTGTCCAGGTCGGAGACCTGAATACTTTCGCTCTGAATAGTTACTCTAAAACACCTCTACCCGGCGTTACAGAGCCGAGTTTATTACCATGAGGAAGCATCGCCGCGGCGCGCTACCGCAGGGTGAGTGTGGAGCAGTGATCGCTGGTGATGAGTTCGGCAGCTTGCCGCACCTGCTCGGGGGTGACGGCCATCACGGCCTCGACCATCTGCTGCAACGAGGCGGGTTGGCCGTGGTATAGCACCCCTTTGGCCGCGCTGAAAGCCGTGAACTCGGCACTGTCGGCGGCCACGAGCAGCTGTCCGCAGTATTGCCGCTTGGCAGCTTCCAGACGGCGTTCGGGCAGCGGCGAGCTGGCCAACTCATGTGTGATGTGGTCGATCACGCGCAGACTCGACCGCAGGTCGGCTGGGTCGCAGCCCAGGTAAATCTCCAGCAGTCCGCAGTCGGTGAACGTCACCGCGCTCGACTCCACGCTATAGACGTAGCCTCGCCGCTCGCGCAACTGCACATTCAGCAGCGAGTTCATGCCCGGGCCACCGAGCATGTTGTTGAGCAGGGCGAAGGAGTGCCGGCGCGGGTCGTGCATGCCGGGGATGCGTGCGCCCACCACGGTGTGGGCCTGATGGCAGTGCAGCTCCACGGTGCGGTGCTGGGCATCAAGCACGGCGGGCGTGTGTCGCGGCTTGCGCATGGTGGCGCGTTGCAGGCCGCCCAGATGCCGCTCGGTCATGCGCAGCACGCGGCCGGGCGCAGCCGGACCCAGATAAAACATCACCATATTGCCGGGAGTGTAGAGGCTTTCCACATATCGCAGGCAGTGGTCGCGTGTCAGAGTGCGCAGGTCGTGCTCCACGCCCAGCACGTTGTGTCCCATGGCGCTGCCGGCGAGCATCATGTCCTCGAGGTCGTCGTAGGCGGCGTCGGCGGGCGTGTCGCGGTAGCTGGCGGCCTCCTCGAGCACCACATCGAGTTCACGCGTCAGCTCCTCCTCGGGAAAGATGGAGTGCTGCACCAGGTCGGCGAGCAGGTCGATGGCACGCGCCAGATGCTCGTCGGGAAAGATGGTGTAGAGCATCGTCTCCTCCTTGGTGGTGTAGGCGTTGAGTTCGCCTCCCACGCGCTCCATGCGGTTCAAGATGTGCCAGGCGCGCCGATGGGTGGTACCCTTGAAGATGGTGTGCTCCACAAAGTGAGCCAGGCCGTAGTGCCCCGGCTCCTCGTCGCGGCTGCCGGCGCCGATGGCCAGGCCGCACCACGCCACAGCGCTGACCCGCGGCACGTGCACCACACGCAGCCCGTTGCTCAGCGAGGTCACAGTTGGGGTGTTATAAGTTGCTTGCATTTGGTTTTCAGTTCTTGGCTTTTAGCCTGAATAATTCATTGTTTATTCTGCCAGATTCGCATCTTGTTCTCTTAATCAAACAATTAAGGACAATTCAAGACAATTAAGGACAATGTTCAATAATTGTCATTTTTTGTCTCTAATTGTTTGATAATTATCTTGTTGTGTTTGTTATTTGATTTTGCCATGAATTATTCAGGTTAGAAAGTCCCCCTTCAGGGGGATTTAGGGGGCCTTGAGGACCATGAATTAACTGCTCACACCCGTTGGTCCATGTGCAGAATGGTTTGCACCAGCATGAGCTCGCGTATGTCGTCGCGCCGGATTTCCATGTCGTCGTAGTCGGGGTTGGCGCTGCGCAGCGTCACCAAGCGCGGGTCGGCGTTTTTGCGCACATATTTGATCATGCGGAAGTCGTCGAGCAGCACCACGTAGATCTGCCCCCAGTAGATGTATTGCATGCTGGTCATCTCGCGCAGTGCCACGTAGTCGCCGTTGCAAATCACGGGCTTCATCGAGTCGCCGTTCACCTTCACGATGCGACTTCCGTTGGCACCCGCCATCTCGGGCAGGTCGATCCACCCCATGATTTGGTCGTCGGCAAACATCATCGCCCGTGGTATCAACCCGGCGGTGACGTCGATGTCATAGACCGGCGTGCCCTTGCCGGCAGGTACGCTCACGGCCGTGGTGGTGGCGGGCACATGCATCGCCACCGGAGCCGTGCCCTTGGCAAAGGGCAGGTCGTTGCCCTCGAGGAGCCATTGCTTGCTCACGCCCAGGTTGATCACGATGCGGTTGATGAGCGATTCGCTCACGGGCAGACGGCCGTGGAGATATTTCGACAGGTTGCTGGTGTCGATGTCGACGGTGCGGGCGAACTCGGCTTGCTTGTAGTTGAGCTCTTTCATCAGGTATTTGATGCGAGCAATAATGTCTTGGTCGTTCATGTGTGTCAAGGTGTTTAGAATCGAGGCTGCAAAGTTACCACGTTTTGTGGTAATATGCAAATTTTTTTTGGCAACTACCGGGAATTGTCCCTAACCGTTCGGAGAGTTGAACATGGCCAGCGGGAAGCAATTCAAACAACCACAACAACATCCCAACAACTTTAACAATTTTGGGATTCAAACAATTAAGGACAATAATAGTTCTCGGTTCTAGCTTGCTTACTCGTCTAAATTTTGAATCTTTTGTCCCTTATGGTCTAAAAAACCATACCAAACGTTACGGAGGCTTAAAAAGAGCTGTTGAGTCAGGCCCGGCGAAGGCGTGATGGCAGTTGCCGAACAAGAACAGGGACAACTGCTCGGTAGTTGCAATTTTTTCGGTATCGAAAATGGAGGAGCGGCAAATATTGCCCTAAATATTTTGCGATTCCATAAAAAAACCATATATTTGCAGCCGAAAAGGGACTATCCACAACTTGTTGCCTATGAATAGACTATTACCCCTGGTTTCGACCATGCTTGCCCGACCCCGAGGTGCAGCAGCCCGACGGCACACAGGGCTTCAACCGCTACACCTACTGCCTGAACAACCCGCTGCAATATGTGGATGTGGATGGGGAAAATACATACATCTTTAACAAAAACGGAAAAGGCTACTATCATGCATACAGGAATGGGTATAGAAATCAATAAACACATTATTGGATTGATAGTTGTGGGTGTGTTCATCGCTATTGGTGCACTCGTTATGTGTCAACCACAGAAGAGCTTGGGTGAGAGAATTGACCGCATTCTCAATTATAACCAGTATGATATTTTCCGCCAGAAAAGTATGGTGTATCGAAATGGTGCTATCGTCATCAGTTCTTTGGATTCATTGTTTGGCCAGACATGGGTCGATCCGACATACTTTTTCTTCGGCAAATATCAGGTTCGTCCGAAAATGAACTATCTTCCCGACACATTGCCATTGTTGTCCAGTGATGCCGCGTTGGAATTGGCCAAAGAATTTGACTCACTTGACATATCTTTTTTGCGTGTCGACAAAGATGATAATGTGGAGATAATCTTCTATGATTCTGAAGGCGCAAGGATGACAATGAGAAAAACGGCCAAATCCTATTCCAACGCATCTGTTATGGAAGAAAAATGGACTGTAGAGCGGCGCGTGGTCACCAAATAATGTTCACCAACCGGAGGTTCTGTTGCTCATGGGCCTACGCCCCCGGCGCAGCTCCTCGGCCGATGGTCATGGAGCGCGGCTACACCGGCCACGAGCACCTGCCGTGGTTCGGGGTGGTTTTGATATTAATTGGTATCAGAGATGAAGCATATTATTGAATTGTTGATTGTGATTTCAGTCATTCTGGCCTGCTCATGCAGAGGTCCTAAAGAGTTGCGGCCAGAAGATGAAGAGTTCGCCGAATTCATCGGTGCCTCTAATCCGCGTCTGTTTTATGAAAAGAATGGTTTCTTGCCACATGTTTACTGCGACATAGACAACTCAACAATCATGAGCATTGATTTTATCGGAACAAACCTGATGCAATCGAACAACAAACAAGTGTTCAGTGTCACGCCGCACTTCACCACATGCCCTTATATAACCATCGACTCCTTGGTGTATATGAATATGTCGATGGACACAACTTCAATCGCCCAACTCAGCACGCTGCAAAGATTGTTGGGTCATGAAATCAAATACATTGATTTATGCGCAGGTGACACCATATTCACCGACAATCAAATGAGGATTATGTGGGTAAATGAATGTTTTTTGCGAGCAAGATATATTAATAGGATGTTAACATGGCAGCATGATTTATACCACCGCTTCTTAGAGGAGTATTTCAAGCACTCCGTAAAGTATTCGAATTACCAGCACAAACATCGCAAAAAATGAAAAGAACAGCATCAATTGTCACAGCACTCTTGATAGCGTTATTGACGCATAATCTGTCACCACATCCTCAAACGACTATTTGTTGCGCACAGTCGATACCGCACCACATGGGTGAGGCATTTGATTTTTTCAGCCTACACCAGTACTACCCCAACGTATATGCGTTCAGCGACCGTGACGAGCGCAATGTGCGGCTTGAGTTCATCGGCAGGGACACGATGCAGGTTGCGAACCGGCCGCAAGGGAAGAAGCATCAATCACTTGTTTTCGTTGATGTATATAAGACCCATTTCGACCACAGGAATCACCAGCGCGTGATTGTGGTGGACCGCCTGCTTTACACCAGTCGGCGCGACCATGCGGCAGCACCGATGGCTCGCCCGTTCCATCCCGACGACCCGGTGGCCGACGTGATGAGCGTGATGCCCCTGCTCGCCCCGGGCGACACCGCCCTGATGGGGTACGACTGGGACGTGATTTTGGCTGGCGGCTTGCTGTTTGAAATCAACCTGA